>NZ_JBAWSX010000007.1:0-237997 GCF_037104725.1 Bacillus bruguierae
TACGTGTTACTCACCCGTCCGCCGCTAACTTCTTAAGAGCAAGCTCTTAATCGGTTCGCTCGACTTGCATGTATTAGGCACGCCGCCAGCGTTCATCCTGAGCCAGGATCAAACTCTCCAATAAAGTTAGTTTGTCTAGCATCATAAATAAAAATTGACGTTTCACGTTGTTTGTTTCGTTCAGTTTTCAAAGAACTTATCCGCCGCTCAATTGCGACTTCCTCATGTTAACATCTTTATTTTTTGATGTCAACACTGTTTTTCACTTCTTTTTCATTTCGCTTTCTGCTCTTGTGCAGCAGCGACGTTTATTAATATAGCATGCTCCTTATAGATGGTCAATACCTTTTATAAAAAATTCTACATCCTAATTAAACACCTCAAAATACATAAAAAAGGCCTAGATACCTTTAATCATCCAAAAATTCAGAATTCTATGTTATATTATCATTATAGGAAGGTGAAAGAGATGAGCATTAAATACTCAAATAAAATCAATAAGATTAGAACTTTTGCATTAAGTTTAGTATTTATTGGACTTTTCATTGCATACTTAGGCGTTTTTTTTCGAGAAAACATTCTTGTTATGACAATTTTTATGATGGTCGGGTTTTTCTCCGTCATCGCTAGTACTGTTGTTTATTTTTGGATTGGTATGCTATCAACAAAAACCGTTCAAGTTGTTTGTCCGTCTTGTAACAAACCAACAAAAATACTTGGACGAGTTGATGCTTGTATGCATTGTAACCAGCCGCTCACACTTGATCGAAGGTTAGAAGGAAAAGAATTCGATGAAAAATACAATCGAAAGGGTTACAAAATGTAACGGAAAGCCTACATTTATTTTCTATAAGGCTTTATTAAATGATAATGTTGATATCTGATGAAAAGGAAAAGGATCGATTCAGCCCTTTTCTGATTTCTACTTCAACTAACCGACGCTTTAGTTGAAGTAGCCTTTTAATTAATCATCCCATTTAGTAATTGCATAAAAAATTTCTTTTGGATTGGGGTCGTGTTCCAAATATCCTCCATAGCGAAAAACTAGAACACCATAGCTAAAATCTTGACTAATAATCCATATATCATCATTGTTAATACATTGCCATAGAATACTAAAGTTCTTTATCGCCCATTTTCCGTTAACAAGAAATATTGGACTGTCATCTATCCCCAAAAATAAATAAACTAGGTTTTCTTCAATATCTATCCCTTCCACATAATGAATAACCTCTTGTTCCCAACTAAATTCCTTTCTGAAATTACTATAATTAATTACAAAATCCCATTTATGTAATTCAAAGTTCCATTTCTCGTGGACCTTATTAAGGATTGTTTCTAATTCCGGAGATGTAATTACATCACTTTTTTCTATAACAGTTGACATATCTTTGGTTAGTAAACTCATTAATTTATATCTCTGGCTCTTTTGTTGAGCTATTTTTAACTTTTGTTTTAAACGCGCCTTTCGTTCATCCATAATGGCACCCCGTTACTGTTAATCGCATTATATCTTCATTTAAATAAAAGTTTATTAATTCTTTTTTATTGTATTAAACTACATCGTTAGCTTAACAAAAAAATCAACAGCAGTCTTTAACAGAGCCTTTTATAAAAAAAAGAGCTGACTTGAAACGTCAGCTCCTTAATCAATCTTATTACAATCTTGACAAACACCGTAAATTTCTAAACGGTGACTATTGATTACAAAACCCGTTGCTTTCGCGGCTTCGTTCTCAATCTCCTCTAGATCTGCATACGGAAAATCAACAATTTTGCCACATTTTTCGCAAATCACGTGATAATGTTGACTTGTAACGTAATCAAATCTGCTAGAGGCATCACCATAGGTAAGCTCTTTTACAAGCCCTACTTCTTTAAATACGCGTAAGTTATTATAAACTGTTGCAACACTCATATTTGGAAACTTACCTTCTAATGCTTTATAAATCTCATCCGCTGTTGGATGCATCATAGATTCCACAAGGTACTCTAAAATAGCATGACGCTGTGGAGTAATGCGTACACCCGTATTTTTCAACATTTCCAGCGCTTCTTTTAATTCTTCTTTGACCACCGTCATGCACCCCGATTCTATACGGATTATTATTTTATAATTCTTATAAAGAGTGTACTCCTTTTCCTTCCACTCGTCAACATTTCTACTATAACTATGTATTTTATTCTTTAACTTATTTCAAATTTAATAAACAGTGTAAACATAGTTAATGTGGGCGCCAGCAGCAGCCACCTCCCACTTCAAAGATATCCAAAAAGAAAAAAGATTAATTAAAGAATAAAGTTTCACTTTATTTTTAGATGATCCTACTTCTTTTTATACACTTACACGAAAAAAGTGCGAGAAAAACTCGCACATGAAAAACTATCATCTGAGGAGGTATGCCCTACACTGTTAACATATGAAAAATTCCCAAAAGTGTATAGTCATATGCCTTGTAATATTTCATTAATTATTTTATTCTGCGTAAATTTCTATTTGTACCTACTGTCTCGTTTACTTTAGCATTTACAGGCCCATTATAAATTTTCTTTAACAAATTCCAACGCTTCTTCTACATGGCCCTTAACTTTAACTTTTCTCCATTCTTTCACTAACTGTCCTTCTTTATCAACTATAAATGTCGATCTTTCAATTCCCATGTACTCTTTTCCAAAGTTTCTCTTAAGCTTCCACACATCATACATTTCTGCAACTGTATGATCTTCATCAGCTAACAGCAAAAATGGCAAATTATATTTTTCGATAAATTTCTCGTGTCGCTGCAAAGAGTCTGTACTTATCCCTAAAATTACACACTCTAACTCTCCAAAGGCTACATGATGATTACGAAAATCACACGCTTCAGTTGTACACCCTGGTGTCATATCTTTCGGATAAAAGTAAATTACAACGTGTTTCCCTCGAAAATCAGCTAATTTTACTTGCTCTCCGTTACTTGCTGTTAGCGTGAAATCCGGTGCCATTTGTCCTACTGCAACCATGTAAAATCACTCCTTCTCTTTTGCTTCCACTATATCAAATATCCTATCATTTTTCATTTTCCATAACTGTCCGCACAACAAATGCAAATGGCATCGTATATCCAATTAACGCTTCTACAATTGCAATCCAACGGCCAATTCCAATAGGAGTTACATCACCATATCCAACTGATAACAACGTAATTGCACTAAAATATAAACATATTTCTACAAGTGCAAATGAGTGATTCATTACTATCTTCCCGTCTTCTTCTAATACCGAAAATCCACTTTCTTCTAAAACAACATAACTAAGCGCAAATGCAATTAGTACCGTTGTATAAATAAGAAATAACGAAATCAGATTATACAAAGAGAAAAAACGGTTTGATTCTCCTGCCGAACTCCATAGCAATTGTATACTTCGTAATACAGCAATCGCAGCAATCAATAAAATAATCACCCACAACATGTCCTCCACCTCATTTTATTTGTATGAGGACAAAAGATGATTTATCCCATATGAACCCTCTTAGTCTAAAGATGAAATAGATTAATTTCCAGCACCGCGATATCGCTTTACCCCTAAATTCCAAACGGAAAACCCGATTAAAAAACAAATAAACCCAACAATCGGTGTTACAAATGCATAGGAGTTCCATTCAGTTTTTCCTAAAAAGTAAGATGCCGGATACACACCAACAAAAGCAAACGGTAATACAAACGTTAAAACAAAACGAATAACGCGATTATAAATATTAACAGGATAACGTCCGTAGTTTCCGATGTTATACATGAGCGGCATAATAGAACTTCTTGCATCTGACCAAAAGCCAATGCTTGCAAGCGTTACGAAAATCCCACCATACACGAGTGCACCGCCTATTACCATCAATATAAATAGAAAGAAATCATACCAATGAAATGTTAATTGAAGCTGCAGTGCAGCATATCCCATTACGCCAAAACCGGTTATTGCACCAAGAAGCGATTCCAATTCCATTCGTTCTAAGATCACTTGAAACAAACTATGAATAGGACGTGTTAAAATTCGGTCCATTTCCCCTTTTACAATATAACGATCATTAAAATCCCATATATTAAAGAACGAAGAGAAAATCGCAAACGGAACCAAGAAAAAACCATAAATAAAGATAACTTCTTCCCTGTTCCATCCTTTTAGCGCTTGCGTATGTCCAAATACAACAAGGATAAAAATTAAGTTTACTGCTTGTAACAATAAATCAGATAGCAAACCAACAATAAAATCCCCGCGATATTCCAACTTCGTTTTTATATATTGACTTGCATATTGTAAAAACAAATTAAAATATAACATGACTTCATCATCCCCCTTGCACAATCAGCCGTTTTCTCGCTGTTTTCCACATCATAACAATTGGAATAATGAGAAGCACTGCCCATATGATTTGAAATAGTAAAGCTTTATAAATCGCCTCACCTTGCATTCCTTCTGAGAAAATCATACTAGGAATATAACTAATCGCTTGAAACGGCAAAAACGTCATTACTTTTTGCGCCCATAGCGGATAGAAGCTAATCGGAAGTAATAACCCTGAAAACAAGTCAATAACAACGCGTTTTGCATACATAATTCCATTATTATTAAATAAGAAAAATGTTAACATTCCTGTCATTAAATTAATTTGTGTATTGATGATAAAACTAAATAATAATGATAGGAAAAAGTACAACCACGTTTGGAAATTTGTTGTAATTTGCAGTGAAAATAACAATGTAACGATGACCATACCTGGGATAGAGAAGAAAGCAAATCGAAAAATCCCTTCTCCTAATCCTTGCATTACTTTCATACCTAAATAGTTATATGGACGAATTAATTCAACTGCAACCCGTCCTTCCTTAATTTCCATCGCAATCTCCCGATCAATATTATTAAAATAAAATGCACGGGCCATCCAGGCAATTGCAATGTATGTCGTCATTTGTGTAACCGATAAACTTTCAATATTTTCTTTTCCGCTATAAATGGCTTGCCATAAGAAATAATATGCTCCGATATTAATTGTATAAATAATAATACCGCTATAATAATTTGTTCGATACGCAAGCATCATTAAAAACCGAACGCGAATCATTTCAATATACTTACCCATGAATCATGCCCTCTTCATAAATATTACGAATGATTTCTTCTGTAGAAACTTCATTAATTTTTAAGTCTTTAATTGCAAAAGATTGCACAACTTTTGATATAAGAGTTGAAATCATAACTTCTTCATTTGGGATCTTAGCAATCCATGTATTTTGTTCTTTTCCTTGTGACCAAACTACATTATTATCAGGCATTAACATCGCAAGTTGCTGATAAGAAACAGAGGTTACAAATTGAAAATGAATTTCTTTTTCTGCTCCCCATTGCGAACGAAGCTTGTCTAAAGATCCGTCATACATTATTTTTCCTTCATCTAACATGACAACACGATCACAAAGTGCTTCAATATCCGTAATGTCATGCGTCGTTAATAAAATTGTTGTTTTATATCGTTCATTCATTTCTTTTAGAAAATCACGGATTTTTAATTTAACGAGGACATCAAGACCGATTGTCGGTTCATCTAAAAACAATAGCGGCGGATTATGAATTAAAGCTGCCGCTAGTTCACAGCGCATCCGTTGTCCGAGCGATAACTTCCGAACTGGTTTATCCAATAAAGGACCAATATCTAATGTTTCAATTACATGCTCCATATGTTCTTTATACTCTGCATCAGATACACCATATACTTTTTTTAACAAACGAAATGATTCTTGCACAGCAATATCCCACCAAAGCTGCGAGCGTTGACCAAACACAACACCAATTGTTTTCACAAACTCTTCCCTTTGTTTGTGAGGATTCATGCCATTCACAGTAATTTGTCCAGCAGTCGGTGTCAAAATACCTGTTAGCATTTTAATCGTAGTGGACTTACCAGCGCCATTTTCTCCAATATACCCAACCATCTCTCCTTGCTTTACAGTAAACGAAATATCATTTACTGCTGGGACAATTTTATAATTACGATTTAATAAATCTCGAAACGCTCCTTTTAATCCTGAGCGGCTTGAATACGATATAAATTCTTTTCGTAAATCTTTTACTTCAATAACCGTCTCCATTACGATTCTCCTTTCTATCTTCCACTCTAGTAAACAATATCTTTCCTTGTTATACGCCTAACTATATATTTTTCGACATATAAATCATTGCTATATAGCAATGCAAAATGACTCCCACTCGCTTGATCCCTTTGTTTTAAACCAGGCATGTGGCAGAAAAAGGCCCTGACCGCTTCTATGCACAGCCAGATGCTCTCGTCCTCCTCTAAAAAGAAAGGTTTTTTATATAATCATCAATTCGATAGTGAAAGTTTCTGTTTAGCACAACGAATAGTTTACCCAACAGTAGCAACTTGTACAAACAATACGTCTTTTCCAAAAACGTGTTAAAATAATACATAGATTTTTGTAAGGAGATGAATTTTCATGAAGTTCACAAAGTCAGAAGAACTACATAAAGATGCTTTAGAACATATCGTTGGTGGTGTAAACAGTCCTTCTCGCTCTTATAAAGCAGTTGGCGGCGGTTCACCAGTTGCAATGGAGCGCGGTCAAGGTGCTTACTTTTGGGACGTGGACGGCAACAAATATATCGATTATTTAGCAGCATACGGACCGATTATTACAGGTCATGCTCATCCACATGTAACAGAAGCGATTAAAGTCGCTGCCGAAAATGGGGTGTTATACGGAACACCAACAGCTTTAGAAGTAAAATTTGCAAAAATGCTAAAAGAAGCTATACCCGCGATGGATAAAGTACGTTTTGTAAACTCAGGAACAGAAGCTGTTATGACAACAATCCGCGTTGCTCGCGCTTATACAGGACGCACAAAAATTATGAAATTTGCGGGTTGCTACCATGGACATTCGGACTTAGTTCTTGTAGCAGCAGGCTCTGGTCCTTCTACACTTGGTACTCCTGATTCTGCTGGTGTACCACAAAGTATTGCCCAAGAAGTGATTACAGTTCCTTTTAATAATGTAGATACATTAAAAGAAGCTTTAGATAAATGGGGACATGAAGTTGCCGCAATTCTTGTAGAGCCAATCGTTGGAAACTTCGGTATCGTTGAACCAAAACCAGGCTTCCTTGAAAAAGTGAATGAACTTGTTCATGCAGCAGGTGCGTTAGTTATTTATGATGAGGTTATTACAGCTTTCCGCTTTATGTATGGCGGCGCTCAAGATTTACTTGAAGTAACACCAGACTTAACTGCACTTGGCAAAATAATCGGCGGTGGCCTTCCAATTGGTGCTTACGGCGGGAAAAAAGAAATTATGGAGCAAGTTGCGCCGCTCGGTCCTGCGTATCAAGCAGGTACAATGGCCGGAAACCCAGCTTCTATGGCTGCTGGTATCGCATGCTTAGAGGTACTTAAGCAAGAAGGAGTATATGAAAAACTAGATGAACTTGGAGCAATGCTTGAAAAAGGTATTCTAGAACAAGCAACTGCACATAACATCGATATTACAGTAAATCGCCTAAAAGGTGCTTTAACAGTATACTTTACAAAAGATAAGATCGAAGACTACGATGCTGCACAAAATACAGATGGTGAAACGTTTGGTAAGTTTTTCAAACTCATGCTTCACGAAGGAATTAACTTAGCACCATCTAAATATGAAGCATGGTTCTTAACTACAGAACATACAAAAGAAGACATTGAATACACAATTGAAGCTGTTGGCAGAGCATTTGCTGCTTTAAAATAAAATTTTTCATAAACAACAAAATACACTACCCTCTTTAATAGGAATAAAATAAAAAAACAGAGGTAACACTCTGTTTTTTTATTTTTACTATTTCATAAATCACACATCAATAGTATAATTATTCATAATTATCTGTTTTAATTTCAGATACAAATTGGTTCAACTAATCAATAGTGGGGATGAAGAACCCCTCACTGATGGAAGTTTCACTTTATTATGTTTAATACAAGGTGTTGTACACCTTGAATATTTTGATTATTCCAAATTCAAAAAGAGGAGGGATTGACGGATGCCGGGTACAACAAATAAATGGACACCGTCTTCATTTCAAAATTATGCAAATGCAGAACATGATGCATGTGGAATCGTTTCCGTAATGGAAAAACAAAATATTCCAACGAAAGAAAACATCGATCTTTGTATACAATCTCTTGTAAAAATGAATCACCGTGCTGGATTTATTAATAACGAAGGCGATGGAATCGGAATTCATATCGATCTTCCTAAAGCACTTTGGGAAGAAAAATTAACTAAATATGGTTATAACCCAACATTAGTGAACCATCCTCACTTTATCGTTGGACATTTTTTTCTACATCAAAAACAAGACACACATGCCTCACAAAATGATATCCGTTCCTTACTACAGAGAGAAAATTTAACGATTATATTTGAAACTAGCGCCGTAACTAACTCTAATGCCCTTGGACCTCTTGGTAAACAAGAAGAACCGCTATTTTGGCAAATTGCTGTTATTCCAAAAAATCAACATGAACAGATTGATCAATTACTATTCTCGCTAACGATAGAAATCGAAAAAAATGAAGCAATTCATGTTGCGTCATTTAGTCCTAATTATGTTGTTTATAAGGTACTCGGAGCTGGGGATACACTTATATCATATTACGCTGACCTGCGTCATCCACTTATTGCATCTACAATGACTCTTGGACATAACCGCTATTCTACTAATACATTATCTAATTTTTTTCGTGTTCAACCATTTAGCATCCTTGGACATAATGGAGAAATTAATACTATTGCTAAGCTGCGAGATCAAGCTGAAATGATTGATGTGTCCCTTGCAATTGGAGGCAGCGACTCTCAAGACTTAAATCGTACGCTAGAAACACTTCTCACCCATTACAACTATAGTTTATTCGAAGCAATGGATATATTATTTCCACCAATTATTAATGAAATTAAATTATACAAGCCGCATATGCAAGACTTATATACGTATATACGTGAAGCATGGGGACATTTTGCTCAAGGACCGGCTGGAATTATTTCACGACATAAAGATGAAGCTGTTTTTAGCGTCGACTCCCTTGGTTTACGCCCCGTTTGGAAAGTAGAAACGGAAAGCTCTTATATTTTTTCCTCTGAACCAGGTGTTATTTCTCCGGCTGAATACATGGCAGAACCAAAATCACTTGCTCCAGGGGAAAAAGTAGGCCTAAAGCGAAACGCGAAGGGTGATCTTATTTTATACGAATACGATGCATACCAAAAAGAAGTATATGCACGTATGAAACAACGAATTGAATTTACCGATTATCGCTACCACCTACATGTTCCGCCAACAGATGAATTAGATAACCTTGTTTCAATTACAGAAGTAAAAACAGAGCAATACGCGGCTTTTGGCTGGGACCGAGAACATATTCAGCTTCTCGAACAAATGGCTAAAAAAGGCGCTGAACCAATTCGTTCCCTCGGGCATGATGCCCCCCTTGCAGCACTCGATACAGGAAGACAAAATATTGCTGATTTTATAAAGGAAAGCGTTGCTGTTGTAACAAATCCTGCAATTGATCGCGACCGGGAAGTAGAGCATTTTTCGACGCGTACAATTGTAGGGAAACGACCAACTCTGTATACAGCAAACGAACAACCATTCATTGTAGAACTTCCAAGCCCTATTATCTTAGAAGGCACATTGGGGCAACAAGCTGCAGGGCATCTAGACACAGTATCTTATGAACAACTCATACGGCTATTTGCTCTACACAGCACGGTTTATAAAGTATCTGGAACGTTTACAGAAGATGAAACTTTAGGTGCGGCACTCAATCGCCTTGGGACAGAAGCTGTAGCAGCAATAAAAAAAGGTACATCACTTCTTATCATTGATGATGCAAAAGCTCATCAAAACAATCAGTTATGGATTGATCCGCACTTAATTACAGCCAAAGTTCATCAAGAGCTCGTGAAGCATAAACTCCGCCGTAATTGTGCAATTGCCGTACGTTCGGGAGCACTTCGCTCTTTACACGACATTGTAACTTTATATGGTTTAGGAGCAGATGTTATCAATCCATACCTTACATTTGCAACAGTAAACGATGAAACAGAAACGCCTCTTCTCAATTTATATAACGCATTGAATAAAGGAATTGAAAAAGTGATTTCAACACTTGGAATTCATGAATTACGCGGCTATGGTCGCCTCTTCTCTTCCATTGGTCTACACGAAGAAATTGCACAGATATTGGATATTACGAATTTCCTTGGATCTAGTAGGTTGGCTTTTTCGCTACAAGCACTAGCAGAAGATGCAAAAGTCCGGGCAATCGATTATACAAATGAAAAAGCAAACATACGAAAAACATTTCATCTATTCCCGCGCATTTGGAAAGCGATTGGAGATATTTCCAAGGGAAATGCATACGATGACTACCGTGAAAAACTGGATGAATTAGAAGAAAAAAATCCAACAGCAATTCGTCACCTTATAAAAATAAAAGAAACAAATCATAAAACACCAATTGAAAAAGTCTCAATTGCAGTAAAAAATCATAGTCTACCATTTATTATTAGTTCGATGTCATTTGGCTCACAAAATGAAATTGCCTTCCGCGCATATGCCGAAGCCGCTGATCGATTAAATATGATTAGTTTAAACGGTGAAGGCGGCGAAATTAAAGATATGATCGGTAAATATCCACATACACGCGGGCAACAGATTGCATCAGGACGTTTTGGTGTCAACGCTGAACTCCTCAATTCATCTAACTTAATTGAAATTAAAATTGGGCAAGGAGCAAAACCAGGAGAAGGCGGACATTTACCGGGGTCAAAAGTAACAGCAAAAATTGCAGAAGCGCGAAATGCAACAATTGGTTCGGATTTAATCTCTCCTTCCAATAACCATGACATTTATTCAATTGAAGATTTAGCCCAAATCATTACTGAAATTAAAACTGCCAACCAACATGCGAAAGTAGCTGTTAAAGTTCCTGTTGTCCCTAATATCGGAACCATTGCAGTAGGTATCGCTAAAGCTGGTGCTGACTTTATTAACATTAGCGGTTTCGATGGCGGGACAGGTGCCGCACGTATTCATGCCCTGCAGCACGTTGGTCTTCCTGTTGAAATTGGTGTAAAAGCTGCTCATAACGCGCTGTTAGAAGCTGGGATGAGAGAGCGTGTAGAAATTTGGGCTGACGGCGGCATCCGCAGCGCTGCAGATGCATTAAAAATTATGCTTCTTGGTGCAAACCGCATTGGCTTCGGTACACTTTCTATGATTGCAA
The DNA here is from genome assembly GCF_037104725.1 of Bacillus bruguierae. Classification (NCBI taxonomy): domain Bacteria; kingdom Bacillati; phylum Bacillota; class Bacilli; order Caryophanales; family Bacillaceae; genus Bacillus; species Bacillus bruguierae. The sequence goes on from NZ_JBAWSX010000007.1 coordinate 11,322, forward strand.
TCGGTTGTACGACATGCCGCGGCTGTCATTTAGATACTTGTCATGTCGGGATTGCAACGCAAATCGAATCAGAAGCACAAGCGAAAGAACATGGCCTGCGCCGCTTCGTACCACGAAATTTCGAAAGTGCTGTAGAAGGATTGTTACATTTATTCACAGCTTTCGGAACAGAACTAAAACGATTAACGGGACAGCTTGGCCATATCAACTTACAAGAAATTGTCGGTCGTTCTGATTTATTGGAACAAACACACGGCCAGCATTTACTAAATTTACATTACTTATTACAAACATTAGAAGATGTAACATACAATGCCGTGCAAACAACAGCGCATCAAGAATGTAGCAAGGCTCATTATTCCATTGCATCTAAAGAACTTATTCATGTCGGCGTCGATCAACGTGTTATGGGGGGCATGGAATCTTGCTACCGTATTCGCAGTAAACTATATGAAAATCGTGTATTAGATCCCGTCACATTAAAATACACAAATGGATCTGTTCCCGGAAATGGTCTAGGCGCCTATAATAGTGAAAATCTCTTCATTCACGTCAATGGCGGCGCACAAGATGGCATTGGAAAAACAGCTTTTGGCGGTGGTATTTACATTACAAAAACAAAAGGAAAAGATGGTAAATACTATAACGGTTCTGTTGGAAAGGGATTCGGATACGGAGCACAAAAAGGCGCATTATATATACAAGGAAACGCTGACGCTAGAGCAGGGATTCGTCTATCAGGAGCTGATATGATTATTGGTGGAAAAATGACAAAACCACTTCCGAAAGAAGAACATGGAAATATCGGTGTTCACGCTAATATAAAAGGATTTGCTTTTGAGTATATGACAAACGGCCGCGCGCTCGTCCTCGGTGACCCTGGACCGTGGATTTGTGCCGGAATGACAGGTGGAGTTGTATACTTGCGTCATCTTCCTGATTTTGGATTAACAGAACAATCATTAAGACGACGAATTGCAAAAGGAGCGAATGTTACTATTCGTCCACTCAGCAAAATAGGAGAATCTGATGTGAAAGAGCTATTATTAGACTATCTTCGTATATTAAATGAACATGAACAATACGAAGAAGTCGCTCTTCTCTCACCTTTGTTAACCAATCTAAATTCTCATTTCTTCGAAGTAATTCCAACAAAAGAGCAAGCCGATCCATCTGTTTCAACAGAGTAAACCAAAAGAATAAATTGAAACTTTATTCAGTGGGGGTTTTCTTCATCCCCCACTAATTATCAGCCCTCACCAATCGGGCGCATGCCAGCAGTTTATCTCCCACCTAACTTCTTAAGAAAAGCGGAAGTGGCTCGTTCAGAATGTGAGGAGGATGGAGCTTCTGACGTAGAGGGGGGTTTTTCCTCGTAGGAAGAAGCGAAGCCACCGAACATTCTAGCCACTGAAGCTGGACAATGCTTTCGCTGAATTTTGAGGTGGGAATATTACTGCCCACGAATAGTGGGATAACAGTTTTTTCATTGACGCCTTTTGATTCTCATAGTACTCTATAACAAATCAAAAAAACCTGCTGAAGTTCAGCAGGTTTTTTCATTAAAATACTACTTGCTAACATAAGTTAATGAATGTATAGTATCATATTGTACATTCATTCTGACAAGGAAGAAAGGATATAAAAAAAAAGTATGAAACTTGGTGCTCGCGTTTTAAAAACGGGTATTGCCATTACATTAGCTTTATTTATATGTTTGCTGCTTGAATTACCGAGCCCTGTATTTGCGGGAATCTCAGCAATTTTTGCTGTACAGCCTTCTGTGTACCGCTCATATTTAACAGCTCTAGAACAAATTCAAGCAAATGTGATGGGGGCAATTTTTGCCATTGTCTTTGTGTTTGCCTTCGGAAGTAATCCTTTTATTATTGGATTAACGTGTATATTAGTTATTGCACTCGCTTTAAAATTACATCTAGAAAATACAATTTCCATTGCGCTCGTAACTGTTATTGCCATTATGGAATATCAAGGAGCAAATTTCTTTGATTTTGCCCTATTACGATTCGCAACAATTATGGTTGGGATTATTGCGGCATCTCTCGTAAACTTAATATTTATGCCGCCAAAATACGAAACAAAGCTTTATCATAAAATCGTGGATAATACAGAAGAAATTGTAAAGTGGATTCGAATGAGTAGTAGGCAAGCATCTGATTTCACAACATTGAAAACAGATATTGACCGTATGAAAGAAAAAATGATTCGTCTAAATCATTACTATTTGCTGTATAAAGAAGAAAGAAGTTATACCAAAAAAGTACAAGTTGCTAAAATTCGTAAACTAGTCCTATTTAGACAAATGTTAGCAACAACAAGTCGCGCTTTAAGTACATTAAAGGCGCTCCATCGAACAGAGAACGAGTTACGATATATGCCAGAATCATTTCAAGAATCGATTCAAAATGAGCTGGATTCATTAACTCATTATCATGAGCAAGTATTACTCAAATTTATTGGGAAAGCAAAGAAACAACAATCTGTTGAAATTCTTGACGAAGTTTCTGTTGGTAAACAACAATTAATTGATATATTTATGAACTATCAAAATAAAGATGATGAAGAAAGCTATCGAATATGGCTTCACCTGTTTCCTCTCGTTTCAGCTATTATTAATTATAGCGAGGAAGTAGAACATTTAGATTTACTTGTAGACAGTTTCTATACGTACCATAACCCAGAAAATGAACTACAAATTCATGAAAAACAAGAGGACGAATGAAAAACGACCCTTTCCTATTACGAAGGGGTCGTTTCTTTTATATGTTGAATTTGATATAAATTATAATAATAACCGCGTTTTTGCATTAATTGCTGATGCGAACCTTTTTCTTTTATTTCACCATCCTCTAAATAAATGATTGTATCTACGTGTGTAATTGTCGATAATCGATGCGCAATAATAATTGTAGTTCGATCAGCAGCTAACGTTTGCAGCGCTTCTTGAATATAACGTTCATTTTCTAAATCCAGCGCAGATGTAGCTTCGTCTAAAATCAGCAATGACGGATTTTTTAAAAATACACGCGCAATGGCGATGCGCTGCCTTTGCCCACCAGACAATTTTACACCTCTTTCTCCAACAACCGTTTCATATCCATCTGGTAAATTCACAATAAAATCATGAATATGTGCAGCTTTAGCTGCTTCTACTACCTCTTCATCCGTTGCTTCAGGCCTTCCATATAAAATATTTGCTCTAATTGTATCGCTAAATAAAATGTTATCTTGCAAGACAAGACCAATATGGCTGCGTAAATTCCGAACATTGTAATTTCTAACATCTACCTTATCTACATAAATTGTCCCTTTAGAAACGTCGTAAAAACGCGGAATCAAACTTGCAAGTGACGACTTTCCACCCCCGCTTAAACCGACAAGTGCTACTTTTTCACCTGGTGAAATAGACAAAGAAATATTTCGGAGTACATCTTGTTCATATTCATTGTAGCGAAATGAAACACCCTCAAATACAACCTCGCCGCGCATGGACCTCTTCGTAATAGCATCTGGACAATCTATAATATCATATTCTTCATCTAATAATTCAAAAACACGATCCATGGAGGCAAAAGCTTGTGTAAGCGTTGTCGAAGAGTTTACAAGACGACGCAACGGACTATATAAACTATCCATGTATCCAACAAAAGCTACCATTGTACCGAGCGTTAACGATCCATGAATGACTTCATAGGCAGAAAAAGCGATTACGATTAAAGGTCCTAGATCCGTTAACGTGTTTACGGTAGAAAATGTCCTTGCTGTCCAGCTCGTATGTGCTAATGCCTTCGTTAAGAACTTGCTGTTCTTCTCTTGAAATTTTTCTTTTTCATACTCCTCTAAAGCAAAACTTCGTGTCACTTGCATACCTTGAATACGCTCATGTAAATATCCTTGCATCGTCGCTAACGCTTGTGAACGCTCACGTGTTAATGTTCGAAGGCGACTAAAAAAATATTTGACTGCAACTACATAAACGGGTAATACAAGTAAAGAAACAAGCGTTAATTTCATATTCATCGAAAACATAACCGCAATTGCAATAAAAATCGTTGCTGTATCAAGCCATACATTCATTAATCCCGTAATAACGAAGTCTTTCGTCTGCTCAACATCATTTATCACACGTGAAATAATTTCGCCAGTCTTCGTATTGGAATAATAACGTAAACTTAATCTTTGTAAGTGCGCAAAAATATGCTTTCTCAAATCATACAACACTGCATTTCCAATACGCTGCGCAAAGTATTGACGATAATATTCAATGGGAGGACGTAATACCGCAAAAATAAACAATGCAATCCCGGTAGCTACAAATAATTGAGATGTTTTCTGTTCTATTGAACTTCCTCCTTGAATAATATCATCAATAATATACTTTAATAACCACGGCATAATAAGCGGAATACCAAATTTAATAAGACCTATTACGATAGTAATCGTAATGAGCCACTGATATGGCTTTACAAATTGTAGATACCGTTTTATTCCTTTCATGCCACTCCCCCTCATGTTAAAAGGACAAAACCTGCTGGATGCCCGAGCAGGTTTTTCTTTAATCTCTATACATTAAATATCGTTCATACCACATATCAATAAAATCAGGAGCAAATGGCCCCTTTCGCTGATGAATCCATTGCGTTAAATACTCAACGTTTCTCTTTAATATAGTGTCAATTACAGGTGGGTAATTCATAAGCTCACGATGTTTTTCATACTCATCTTCATCTAACAACGTATAGGTCATATCTGGATACACTTTAATGTCTAAATCATAGTCAATATATTTTAATGCTTCATAATCATAGGCAAATGGCGAACTTAAATTACAATAGTAGTACACACCTTCCTGCCTTAGCATGCCAATAATATTAAACCAATAATTTGAATGAAAATAACAAACAGCCGGTTCACGAGTAATCCACGTGCGCCCATCAGCTTCTGTTACGACAGTGCGATCATTTGCTCCAATAACACAACTTTGTGTCCCTTTTAAAACTATTGTCTCTTCCCACATTCTATGAATAGAACCATTATGTTTATAACTATGTATTTGTATTTTTTCTCCTTCTTTGGGAAACCCCATACTTTCTCCCTTCTTTCGTCGTGAAAGCTCTTCTAAAGTTGTTATTTGAGATACAGTGCCTTTTTTATTTCTTTTTCAAACATATTGAGCCGAATTCACTTTTCTTTTTATTATAACGTTTCTGTCGAAATTTTAAAACAAAAGAGCCGATTCATGAAATCGTCTCTTCGTTCGAAAGCATCTTCTCATTTTCAAAAGAATGAATCACCGCTGCTGTTTGTTGCTCAAATTTCAACTGTAAACCTTTTAATGCTCTTTCTGTTTTTTGAATTTCTTGGCGAATAAAATAGAGTTCCTTCACATCTTGCTGATTCCTTTCAAGGTGTTGATATTTTTCTAAATGAACTTGTAACTTTAATAATTCATCCATCGTCCGTAATTGTTCTTCAACCAGTTCATCAAACAGTTTCATTCCATCCCCCCCTAAAAATACTATTACATATTTTCGAATAAAGCCGTATCTTCTCCTTTGACTACATTTGTTGACTTATTAGAAGTTATGTCGGCTCACATAAAAGTAAAATTATGAAAACATAACAAAGAAAAAACACTTCCCTTACATTAGAGAAGTGTTTTTTGTTATTGATTCGTACTAAGATTTTTTTGCTGCTGATTTTGCATTTTGTTGTTTTACTGCTTGTACATTTGTTTCAGTTGCAAACTCTGTACCATAGCCAGCACTTGCACTTTGAGCGCTAACGCTAGAAGCTTGTGATTTTTTAGCTTCTGCTTGTGCATTTTGTTGTCTTACTTCTTGTGCATTTGTTTCAGAAGCAAATTCTGTTCCAAAACCTGCGCTTTGAATGCTAGCACCAGAAGTTGTTTTACCTAAACTTTGTTGTTTTTTGTTCATCTTTCTCACCTCCACAACAAATAATGTAACCATCCTTGACTGAACCTATCCGTTAAAAATACGAAAAGAAAAATATTTTTTACGTATACAGACAAAAACATTCATTCAAACTAATGATGATGGAGGTGCTGCACAATGCATGTTGGACGTGATATGACAGAGTTATCAATGACTCCGAAAGATCAATGGAATCAAGAAGAACTCGCTTATTTTCATCATTCCTTACAACAAATGATGCCCTACTTAAATGTAGAAGGCCAAACTATTTATAAAGAAATTGTAAAAGAAATTGAAGCACGCGGTGGTTTACAAAAAAACGAAGCTAGTTGGACCAATGGCACATAAAGTGAAACTTTAATCAGTGGGGGTTTTCTTCATCCCCCACTGATTATTAGTTGAACCAATCGGGCTTTTATGGGCAGTTTATCTCCCACCTACCTTCTTTGCTTTTGCTGAATTTTGAGGTGGGGGTATTACTGCCCACGAATAGCGGGATAAATTTCTTACGATTTTAAAAAACGTGTTCCCTAACTTGGGAACACGTTCCATCTCCTACCTTTCTTACCTGTTGTAAAGGACCAAACTGGTGAAGTTACTTGACCACCATATCGGTCTTCGACTTTCATATACCATTGATACGTCGTATTTTCCTTTAAGTTCTCCCATTTTACTTTTGCGTTGCGCCAATTTGCTACAAAATTATCTTTACCAATTACTTCATTCGTGTACACGTTTACTTCTACATAATCTGTTGCAACTTGTTTTATCGCAGGTTTCAAATCAACGTCTAATTCAAATTCATCTTTTCCTGGATACTCTTCTGGTTTATAAAAATTATATTCATTTAAATATGGAGAGTACGTTTTGATATACATTTTGTTTGCGGTTGTATCAAATTGCAAAAGACGCATATAACCTTGTCCACCCTCTGAACCACCTTGATAATCCGCTAACATTTGATATACTTTACGATCTGCGATTCCGTCCCCATTATCATCAATTTCATCAACTAATGTCTCACTATCATGATAATGTCCGCTCAACACAGCTAACACATTTTTATTCGGTTTAACTACTTCATTAAAAATTTTGTCGCCAATCGGACTACGATTACCTGATACAAGTAAATATTCGTGGAATGATAAAATTACTTTTCGATTTGGATATTTCTGCAATACTTCCTTCATCCATTGAATATCTTCATCTGTAATGCCCCATCCCATATACATCATAATAAAATCGTTACCTTTTGCTGAAATCAAATCATAGTGTCCACGGTTATCCTTATAACTTTCACCGTAAAATGCCTTATCTTTAAAACGCCAGTCCCCAAAATATTTTGAGTATGCTGTATAGTCCTCATCTTTATGATTTACATCATGATTCCCAGCCAACACACCATACGGTACTTTCGCATTCTCAAGTACTTTCATATATTCATCTGCACGCTGCCATTGAAATTCTTGATATGACTTATCAACAAGGTCTCCCGTATGGAACACATATTTAATATTTAATGGATCTTTTTGCGCAGCAATCCAATCAACCTGACTTTTATAAATATGTGGATAACTTTCGGAATAATACTGTGTATCAGACATCCATACAAATGTGTAATCAAACTTATTTGGTGAACTTGGAATTTGGTCTTGCACGATAACACTTACTTTTTGATCTTTTACATATTCTTTTGCTAATACAGCACCTTTTAATTCAAAATCCTTGTCTCCAGCAATTTTCGATATAAGTTCTGTCCACTTATTTGTCATATAGTTCCAAGCATACATTGTAACTTTTCTTCCTTCTAGAGAACGACCATACCACTTTACTTCTACCGTATCATCATTTCTCACATCATCAGCAACTGTTACATCAAAGCGATGGTACGGGAATTTCTCTGTTGATTCCGTTGTATAATATTTCCCATCTTTTTTACTAACTTTACTTAGCTGATCTTGGTCAAAGCTTTTCTCACCATTTACAGCAAATGCTTGTGGTGGCTCTTGCTCTATTGCATTTTCGGTAATTTTCATATGATCTGTTTCATTCGGCTTATACGAATACCCTTTATAAAATGTTGCCTTCATTGCATCATTTGTTGGATCAATTACTTTCGCTTCAAGTGTCGGACTCGTATTCACATTTTCCTCTCCGTCTTTAGGTGCAATCGGAGTAGGATCTGTTGGATTTTCTGCCCAGGTTTCAAACATAACTGTCTTTTCTTGACGATTCCCTACTTGGTCCTCCGCCTCCACATGTAGCTCATGCTTTCCTGCTGCTAATTGTGCAGATGATGTTTCGTACGGAGTTATAATCTCTTTACCGTCCAATATAACTTTTTTATTTTTTACTCCTGCTATATCATCCGTAACTGTTACATCGATTGGAATTTTCCCTTTATATTTTTTTTCGTTCTGTACCGTAGTAGAAATCTGTGGTGGTGTGTTATCAACTTTTACATTCGCAATGACTTCTTTATTTACCCCATCTTGCACTGCAATTCGATGATTTCCATCCTTTTCTTGTTTTGTATCCCATAAATACGCGTTCGAAATAAATTTGTCTTCCGGAACCTGGAATCCGAACGTAAATACTGGTGTTGATGTATCTCCATCACCAACTGATAACTCCTGATTTGGATTTGCAAAGTTCGGATCATATAAAGTCGTTCCATCCGCTAATACAAGGCGAACATTTTTCAAATAAAAATCATCTTTGTTCTCTTCCACTCGATCATCAAATGGAGACGTTTTTGTGCCAGATCGAATATCAATTTTGAACGGTTCATTATATTTAATTTTTGATTGATCAATTTTTACAGTTAATGTGACATAATCACTATACGTATCATCAAATACACGCAACACTTCATTTCCAATTGTGACTGCGTTTTTAAAATACAAGTCAGTTTGTTTTACATCGAAAGCAAAATAGGCAGGCTTCTCTAGAGCACGATATGTGTTCGTCTCTACTTTCTTTCCGTCCACTAAAAGAGAAAGCTGTTCAGACCCAACCGACGAAGAGGTTCCTTTTAATAAAACTTGATTTGCGACCACTTCATCATCTTTTACATTAAGACGAAGAGGGCCTTTATCTTTCTCACTAGCTATTTGCACTGCGTACATATCACTTTTTACTACATGTAAGCCATCAGAAGCTTCCAAGTAATATGTTATTTTCTCTTTTCCAATTAATTCAGGTGAGTAAATGGTATAATAATATTTTTTATCTACACGATTCTCTACTAAATTTTCAACTTTATATTCTGCATTAGGATTCGTTTTGTAATATAATTTCACACTTTTAACTTGTTCGTTATCAAGAACAGAAAAACTCAATTTATGATCTTGAAATTCAGAAATTAGCCCTTCTGCCGGTTCATGTGAAATTGTCGGCGGAATTGCATCTGCCTTCAAAGCAACTCGTTCAGCCGGTACTTGCCCTTCGAATACAGTTCCAGGAGATGCATTATGCTCTGCACTACTAATCTTTTGCATCATTTGTGAGCCATCTTGAGGATAGCGATATAAAATTCCCTTATTTGCTTTCACATCAGCTTGGTTTGCTTGATCATTGTAGTAGGCAGCTGCAATTTCTTTCCCCGTCTTTGTTGCAACGACAATGCCACGGGCACTTCCATTCGCCATTCCATTTGAGTATATTCTAACAATATTTTTATTTTCTACTAAGTTCACTCCAAATTGTTTATTAAAATCAGCTACATTCTTCTCATTATTTTCACCATTTATAATCCAAAATACGAGAGATTGCCCTGATGGAATTACAACATCATCTGGAGTGGATCCCCAAATGAGATCCCCCTCTGGTCCTTCAGATGGATAACGATACCGAATTGTATAATCCTTAAAATTAAGATCCTGCTCGCTATTGTTATACACTTCAATAAATTCATATCCATCTGCTTTCCCAACATTCGTCGTGTCTGGCGTCACTTCGGTAATCAAAAATGGCGGTACGCTTTGCGGATCTATTTTTTTATGCTCTATTTTTGTTTCATAGGATTTTTCAATTGTTTCTTGATTACCTTGCACGACAATTTTATAGAATAATGAGTTTCCCCATAGCTCTTTTTGAGGAATTGTCACCTTATAAATATCGCTATTTCCTTCTTTATTCATCTGCAATTTTTTGTGTGTTAATTTGCCATCTTGAGTATATAAAACGGCTACATTTTCCCCACCTTTAATCGTTGCAGTAATAATTAGATCCTTTGCTTCGGTATGAGTAGGTGATGCTGTATGCTCAATCGTAACGCCAACTTGATCTGATTGTTTTACTGGCTCTAACGGTACTTGAAATGATATTTGCACAACAGGTGTTCCTTTTTCAAACAAACCTACTTTTTGCATTTCAACACTTTCAGGCTTGTATGCATAAGCAACACTCTGACCAACCTTTACATCCGATTTTTCATATGTTGCAGATGATAAAACTGTTCCGTACTTATCAGCAAATTGAATGGTTCTTCCAGCACTATTAGACATCCCATCTGATTCAATTTGAAGTACTTGTTCTTCAGTTATATTTCCACCGTACGCTTGAATAAAATCTTGTTTTGATACCCCTGCATTTCCTTCATTTTTAATCCAAAACACTCTCGTTTCTTTTGATGGGATTGTTGCATTTTCTGTGAAATTCCAATCTTCACTTCCAGTTTCTGAATACTGATAAATAAGTTTATAATCTTTCAATTGTATTGCTTCACTTGAATTATTGTATATCTCTATAAATTCATATCCATCTTTCCCATTTACATTTATCGTATCTGGCATTAGCTCAGTAATCATAACTGGCCTATTCTTTGTATAATCTTCTACTTGATGCTGAACAGTACTTACATATTGTTCTTTTTCTGGAAAGGTAATAACCTTTCCACCCTGTTCAATTTCAAACCAATATGTAAACGTATCAGACCAAATATCTGACTTTTGAACAACAGTGGAGTACCGATTATTCTCACCTTTATTCATTTTCAGTTTTTTCACTAACAAACCGGAGGCACTACGATATACAAGGTTTACTTTTGCCTCATCGTATGTACTTGCTAACTGAAGCTCAATCGGTAAATCCTCATGTGCATTAATTTTCACTTTAGGTACATGCGCTGTTTCTTGTAATGGCTTTTCTTTTTGATTATTATCTTTTTGTGCAGGCTCTAGTTGTTTGGAGTTTGGCTGGACTGCCTCTTTTTGTGTGGATTCTGTAGATGCTTTTTCTTTTTTGTGTGATTGGAATGTAGTGTAAGTCCCAGGGGATGGTATTTCATTTTTTATTTCTTTCTTTGTTTCTTTCCAAAAAGAATGAATTGATATATCTTTATTCTCTTTTCTTGTTTCAATGACATCTACCGTTTTATTTTTCTCATTCGTTACTTCAATCCTAATTTGTTCATCACTTAAATCCTCAGTAGCAAATAAAACTTGATCTTCCTTTATTTCTGTCTTATAGCGCTCATTAATCTCATTAACTGTTTTATTTCCAAATAAGATTAACTTCGTCTCTTTTGGTTGTACAGATTGCTTTTCATTTTCCTCTTTAAATTTTAGCACTTTTCCATTGACCTTCAGTTGAACATTCTTCATATCCATAACTTTCGTCGATAAGTTATACAATTCGATATAGCGTAGATCATCTGTATAATGAACTTCTGAAATGAAAGCTTGCTGATTTTGTTCCTTCTCCTCAGCAAGAGTGACATAGCCTGACCCAGCTAATGTTTGAAGCAAGAAAGTTGCTACAATTGCTGAACGGATTGCTTTTTTAAACATTTTCTATCCCCCTTTACATTTTTCATTACAGCTTTCATTGTATTTGTCATTTGTTAAGGAAATATGAAATATTTGTAAGAAATTGTTATATTTATGTCAAAAAACTCCAGCCATTATGGTTGGAGTTTTTTGACACATTCTTCAAAAATTGTTCGATGTGATTTCGAAATTGGTAATTGTTCAAATTCTTGGATCGTTATCATCTTTAAACGATCTGCTTCAGCAATGGTTCCTGTTACGGTGCCGTAAAATACAAATATATCCCACATTCTATGAGTAAATGTATGCTGGACATTCATGGCATACTCATCAATAGAAACGGAAAGAGAAAACTTCTCTTTCATATAGTCTGTAAATTGTTGTTTATGATTACGGATACCTTCTCCAATTTCTACATTAGGAAATTCCCACATGTTAGCAAGTAATCCTGTACTCTCTCTTTTATTAACTACATATTTACCATCTTCTGTACGCAGGACACCGGCAACAAGCGGCACCATTTTCGGTGCCTTTGCTTTACTTTTTACTGGCAACTCCTTTTGTACTCCTTCTGCAAACGCGCGGCAATGTTCCCGAACAGGACAGAGAAGACAAGATGGGTTTTTAGGAATACAAATAAGTGCCCCTAGTTCCATCAGCCCTTGGTTAAAATAAGATGGATTTTCTTTTGAAATGATTTGACGAACAACATCTTCAAATACTTTACGTGTTTTTGGTTTTGCAATATCATCCCAAATTGACAAAATACGTGATAATACACGCATCACATTTCCATCAACAGCCGGCTCTGGAATCCCGTAAGCGATACTTAAAATTGCCCCTTTTGTATAGGGTCCTACACCTTTTAACTTTTCAATTTGTTTTACATCACTAGGAACCTTTCCACCATATTGTTCTTTTACTTCTTTTACGGCAGTGTGTAAATTACGTGCTCTCGAGTAATAACCAAGTCCTTCCCACGCTTTTAACACTTCTTCATCCTCAGCATTAGCTAACGCTTCTAACGTTGGAAACTTTTCCATGAAGTTTGCGTAATATGGTTTTACAGCTTCAACCCGCGTTTGCTGAAGCATAATTTCCGAAACCCAAACACGATACGGATCTTTATTCATACGCCATGGTAAATCACGCTGTTCTGTTTCAAACCAACTGATTAAATCATGCCGAAATTTTTCTATGTTAAAGTCATCTAATATCTCAAGCTTCAAACTTGATCCCCCTCATTTTTTGCATATACGTACTATTATAAAGAATTTAGGAGAAAATTTAAGTAAGTAGTTGTAAGAAATAAAAGGCAAATGCCTTGTGATATAGAATAAAAAGAGTTACATTAATAAAAAACGGAGGTGGTTTTCATGGACACAGCCACTCATCTTGTCATGGGCGTTACATTAGGAAGCTTAGCAACGCTAGATCCAGCGCTCAGTCAAAGTGACTTCGGACCACAAGCTGTGATGTTTGCAACAATTGTCGGCTCAAACATCCCTGATATTGATACTGTTTTAAAATTAAGAAACAATGCAAAATATATTCGAAATCATCGCGGGATTACTCATTCTATCCCGGCCGTTATTTTTTGGTCATTTTTTGTTAGTGGGATTACTTTTGCAGTATTTCAAAGCCCTCCCTATCTTCACATTCTTCTATGGACATTTATTGCTGTGTTTCTTCATGTTTTTGTTGATATTTTCAATGCATATGGTACACAAGCACTACGACCTTTCACTAAGAAATGGGTAGCACTAGGTGTTATTAATACATTTGATGTAGTGATTTTTTTCATTCATACATTAGCAATTGCCTGTATGCTTGTCGGTGCAAATAAAGGTTATGCCGGAGCAGCTGCTTATATTTTAATGACCATTTATTATATTGGCCGAATTATGATGCGCCAAAATGTAAAGAATGTCGTAAAGAAACGGTTCCGTGACGTTGAACAAGTCATCATTTCACCGTCATACCGCTTTTATCATTATCACTTAGCTATTGTTACAAAAGATCATTATTTTGTTGCCCGTTGGCATCGCGGTAGTATTATGGTTCATGATAAATTCGAGCGCATTCCATTACCTGATAACGATGTCATTCGTGCCGCTCAAAAAGATGAAAACATTTCAGCATTCTTATCATTTTCTCCTGTCTATCGCTGGGATATTTTTGAATACAACGATTATTATGAAGTTCGCTTTATTGATCTGCGCTACCGCAGCAAAGATTATTATCCGTTTGTTGCCATTGTTCAGCTGAATAAAGATTTTGAAATTATGAGTTCATACACAGGATGGATTTTCAGCGAAGAAAAACTACGCAAAAAGTTAGAATTAATTCCCCATTAAAAAAACGACCAAAATTGGTCGTTTTTTTAATGTTTTACATGATTTTCTTGATTAATTAAATGACTGTACTTTGGATTATTCGTTTGTATTTCATGTAAACGCGCCCCTTGGTTGTTAATCCACGCTCGCACAACTTTTTCTGTCATTTCAATTCCTTGATACGTTCCTACTTTTGCATATGTCGCACCAAAGTCCTCCCATAACAATTCAATCCAAGTACGTGCTTGAGAGTAAGAAAGAGAAGTATTTTTTTCAAGAAGTTCTTTCGTTAATTTTTCAAAAATATCGTTCATGTTATATCTCCTTTAGTCAATTCATTCATTTTTTTCAATATATAAGTCACGGCTATGCAAAACACAACATGACCGCTTCTACGCGTGGCCAGTTGCTCTCGCCCACCTAAAAGAAAGGGGTTTTTTGTATAGTTTTTATATCGTTTTTTTATTTGTATTTCTCTAGAATATTTTCTCTCACATTGCACAATCTATAAGTGATACTTTTTGTATCAATTTGTAGCGAGGGGGAGTTCCTCTTGGGCAAACAATCTGAAATTTGGTCTGAATCCAAAAACAACAGCAAAATCAACGGTCCTACACAAGCAAAAGCTCGTTTTGCTTCGAAACGACCTAACGGCACTATTAACACGCATCCACAAGAGCGAATGCGTGCCGCTAATCAAGAAGAAGCATAAATGTTTATCGATAACTTCTTATACGAGGTGATAAAATGAGCTATCGTAACCATTTAGACCGTCATTCTGAATTATTCGCTCCAACGTGGGCTCGTCCAAAACATGCAAAAGCGCAAGTAAATGGACAAACGCAGCAAACGCAATCTCTCATTATTTTGGCAAATGAGATGAGAAAACGTCAATTTTAACTGCCTATCTCCTTTAACAATTACAAAAAGTGAAAACTAGAGCAGCCAAGGCTCTCTAGTTTTCACTTCTTTTGCAATAACGAAATAGGAATTCCAATTTCCTCTGTTTCATTTTGTTTGTGCCCCCAAGCAAATACCCCATTAAAATACGTAATCGTAAACGATGTCCCTGGTTCTTCTACAAGTTCATATGTTTCGCCAACCTGAAATTCATTTATATCTGTCATATAAGCACGTGCCATCGCAATTTTTCTCATTAAAACATCAAATTCATTTACAATGCCAAGTTGTTCTGCTTTTACTGCTCGCTCTTTTAAAATGCCAATTTCTTCTCTTAATTCATGTGGTGTCATCTCACTATAGCGCTTTGGCATATTTCTCATGTTTTTCTCCCTCATCTCTCTTCACGTTTCATTTGAATAAACACTTCTATTTCATCAATCGAAAATCCCTTTCGATATAACGCTTGCTTCATCTTATTTTCATACGTCCAACCATCATATTTCTTATATTTTTCATGATATTTATTACCATGATATATAAGAGCTTCTTCTTGTTTTTTATCATCCTTTTCATCTTTTAGTTCTTCTAAACAAATTTGAATGATATCACGCCCATACCCTTTGCGTACTAACATCTCTTCTAATTTTTGTTTCATTTGTAGAAAAGAATGTTTTTGGTAAGACTTTTTCTTTTTTTCTATAAGTACAAGAGCATTTTCAATTTGCTTCTCCTCGGGATACTCCTGTAAACTATGGGTAATCATTACATCCGAAATCCCTTTACTTAACAGTTCACGTCTAATTACAATTGGTCCTTTTTGGCTCACATTGCTATGCGTACGCACATATGCAATTGCATACTCTTTATCATTAATATAACGGTCACGTAATAGTTTTGAAATAACTTCAGAGATGATGGCCTGTCCAATTTCTTTTTTCCGTAATTGCTCTTCTACTTCTTGCTTCGTTCTCATTTGATGCGATAAATAAGTAATTGCATATAAATATGCTTTTTGTACTTCTTCATCATATAAAATATTTGTTAATTCAATATCATCAAATTCCAAACCTTTTTGAAGCCCATGCTTTATTAAGGTCACTTGATCAACACTGAAACCATATTCTTCTCCATGACCTTTATCAATGTAAATATTAAATCTTTCTTTCGTTCGTTTTTGTACTTCTATTTTTGTAATGACAGCCATAAATTTCACCTCAATATCATTTTAACATACATGAAACAAATTTGAATTTCTTGAATATATATAATGAGGAGGGATTTCTCTTGGAAATTGCTATTTCTGGAGGAACAGGTTTTATTGGAAAAGCACTCACTTTATATTTAACAAGCAAAGGACATACCGTATACATCCTGACACGTCAATTAAGAGAAAATCATTCCCCTGCAAATATTCAGTATATAAAATGGAATGCTAATGCTGCAGAATTCCCGCTTCCTTCCGTTGATATCGTTATTAACCTTGCCGGAGAATCTATTAATAATGGTCGCTGGACTAAGAAACAGAAAGAAACAATTATAAATAGTCGTTTAAACACGACAAGGGGCTTAATTAAACAATTACAAACATTACGCCAATACCCAAACACGTTTATCAATGCAAGTGCAATTGGCTATTATGGTACATCAGAGACAGTTACATTTACAGAAGATCATTCCAAACAAGGGAATGATTTTTTAGCCACTACAGTACAATTATGGGAAGAAGAAGCGAGTAAAGCAGCCGACCTTGGTATTCGTACTATTTATACGCGCTTCGGTATTGTTCTTGGCAAAGATGGAGGAGCACTACCGAAAATGTTACTTCCATATCAACTCTTGATTGGAGGAACAATCGGTTCGGGAAATCAATTACTTTCTTGGGTTCACCTTGAAGATGTTGTTCGAATGATTGATTTTGTGATTCACACAAAGGAAATAAGCGGTGCATTCAATATTACAGCTCCTCACCCTGTAACAATGCAGGAATTTGGAAGAACAATCGCGACTGTGCTGCATCGACCACATTGGTTGTCAGTACCTGCGATTGCACTTAAAACCCTGCTCGGCGAAATGAGCATCCTTATTTTACAAGGACAAAGAGCATTACCTCAAAAGGCAATACAACACGGATATACACATTCTTATGCTACTTTAGAACATGCTCTTCAAAATATTGTATTGCACTAATAATTTCCGAATTTACCCTAGAAAAAACTTGCATAAAAACTAAAGAGGTTATTATGAAAACATTATTTAAGCAAGCGACTGTTTATCCTATTACATCCCCTAAATTGCAAGGTGATGTATTAGTAGAAAATAACAAAATTGTTGCATTAGAACGATTTATTGAAGTTAGCGAAGATATGACTGTTATTAATGCACGCGGCCTTCATCTTCTTCCAGGCTTTATCGATGTGCATACACACCTTGGTTTATATGATGAAGGAACAGGATGGGCTGGAAATGATGCAAATGAAACAGCAGAAGTCCTAACTCCTCATATTCGTTCTTTAGACGGCATTCACCCCTTTGATATTGCTTTTCAAGATGCCCTGCAAAACGGTATTACAACCGTACATGTTATGCCTGGAAGTCAAAATGTAATCGGCGGAACAACATGCGTCATAAAAACAGCAGGAAATAGTATTGATCATATGGTCATTCAAGAACCTGCCGGTTTAAAAATTGCGTTTGGAGAAAATCCAAAACGCATGCATAGCAACGGAAACAAAGAGTCTATTACCCGTATGGGAATTATGGGAATGCTGCGAGAATCCTTTTATGAAGCAAAGCATTATGGGAATGATACCGACTTTCGAATGATCCCTATCTTGCAAGCGCTCCGCCGCGAAATTCCTATACGCGCCCACGCCCACCGTGCCGATGATATTTTATCTGCTCTTCGCTTTGCTAAGGAATTTAATCTTGATTTACGTATTGAACACTGTACAGAAGGCCATCTCATTGCTGATAAATTAGCAGGCCACGCTTTAAAAGTATCTGTCGGTCCAACATTAACACGCCGTTCAAAAATTGAAATTAAAAACAAATCTTGGCAAACATATCATACTCTATCTACTCATGGGATTGAAGTCTCTATTACGACAGATCACCCCTATACCCCCATTCAATATTTAAATGTTTGCGCCGCTATCGCTGTGCGAGAAGGATTAGATGAACATAAGGCTCTAGAAGGAATTACGATTATACCTGCCCGCAACTTACGTTTAGAAAAGAAAATCGGTAGCATAGAACCTAGAAAAGACGCTGACCTTGTCCTGTGGACTCATCATCCTTTTCACTATTTAGCCAAGCCTGTATTAACAATGATAGACGGAAAAATTATCCATACAAAAAAATCATAAAAACTAGTTTATTTTTTTCATTAGATGAAGTATTATACGATTATAAACTGAATGAAACCATGATCAATTTGTGTCGTGACTAGTAATTTCAAATTGATGAATGGGGAAGGCAAATGGTGCGCCACCAGCATTGTAGACTGGTTCTAGTGGGTTCGATTCCCACCCCGAAATTTTTTTAAGTTTTATATAAAAATTTCGAGGGTGGGGTGTTTTTTGTCGTCATGCTACCCTCTTTTTAGGAGGAGATAGTATGCTAAAAAAACGTGACCTACATGACAGCCACGTTCTATATGATTTGATGATTCACCCTGATGTCTTCCCCTTTGTGCGTCAAAAGGCATCTTCTTATGACGAATTTTTGTTTTTAACAAAACAAACGATTGAGGCTGAAGAGCGCGGAGAATTAATTTCACGCACAATTATTGATGAATGGGGAAATCCAATCGGAACAATAACCTTATTTGACATCGAAGAAAAAGCAGGTTTTCTTGGCACTTGGCTCGGCAAACCATATCACGGAAAAGGTTATAATAAGCCAGCAAAAGACGCTTTCTTTAGTGAACTTTTCTATGAACTAGATATTGAGACTATTTTCATGCGAATTCGCAAATTAAATACTCGTTCTATTAAAGCTGCCGAAAAACTACCATACGTCAATCTAGCAAATGAAACACGTAAATGTGTATACGATCAAATTAACGCAAACGGTGAAGTATATAACTTATATGAAATTCCAAAAGATCAATACACACTACACACAATGCGCGAAGCAACATTCCAAGACGCTCACCATTTAAAAGAAGCGTAATCTATGTATATCTCCCTCTGTCATTGGTAACGATAGGTAATAACTTTATGACACGAGGTGAACTGTAATGGATAAGAAAAGACGTGAAAAATCAAAAAGTAAATTATCTAGCACACAAGAAGTTCTCTATCAACGTGAATTCAAAAGAGCAGATCGTGCTGCTGGGTATAAACCAAAAGGAATTTTTTAGCATATCGCTACCTCTCGTTCAGAAGAGGTAGCTTTTTTTGTGGAAAACTTTATCCACAAAATTACTGAACATGTGTATAAATTCGAATATCTTTTCTATAAAAGAGGAATTTAACCACAGTTAGCTTGTTTGATTTGTGGATATATTTACTAATTTTTGTGGATATTGTGGATAATTTTGTTAATATTTTAAGTTTACTGTATATTGAAAGCGGATTCTTATGTGGATAAAGTGATATTCACATTCGCCTTCTTTCTTTTCTCAAAATCTTGATGCAAGTATCAACTCTCACAAATAGTGAGATACAACTATACAAACGTTCCCGAAATAACGAAAAAAACCTCCTTCTACTCAGATAGAAAAGAGGCTCTTATATTAAGTAAAAGATTGCACAAGGGCTGATGAACGTACTGGTGAATGTACCCGTACGTGATTTTCCTCTAAAATAGAATCCACAATATGAAACGCTGGTTCCGGACGATAAATGCGTTTCATCGCTTCTTTCATTTGCAATAACTTCATATCATCTTGTAATAATTCTT
This sequence comes from Bacillus bruguierae, assembly GCF_037104725.1. Taxonomy (NCBI): domain Bacteria; kingdom Bacillati; phylum Bacillota; class Bacilli; order Caryophanales; family Bacillaceae; genus Bacillus; species Bacillus bruguierae. Next base: position 31,194 of record NZ_JBAWSX010000007.1, read on the forward strand.
TCGTTTTCTGAAAGATTTCATGATCTTCACGAATAACAACTGCTGCACCTTGTTTTTCAAAATACTTCGCATTTTCATTTTCTTGTCCTGGTACTGGTTTATATAAAACGACAGGTACTTGCAAAGCTGCTGCTTCACTTAATGTAATCCCTCCTGGTTTTGTAATCATACAAGAGGTAATACGGAACAGCTCATCAATATTCTCCACATAACCGAATACTTTTAGTGCATCTGGGTTGCTTTCCTGTAGTTGTAGCAAATCTTCTTGCAATGCTTTATTTTTCCCACAAACTACGGCTATCTGTAGATTAGGAACTGATAGAAAGGACTGACATAACTCTTTTACACTTCCTAGCACTCCATGTGCCCCTGCTACAATAAGTAAGGTCTTTTTGTCTCGTGACAAATCATACTTATCATACAAAGCTTCTACATTAACAGATGCTTCAAAGTTTTTACGAATCGGAATTCCTGTTTCTACAATTTGCTCAGCAGGTACTCCTACTTCTACCATAATGTCCTTCACATAATCTGTTGCGACAAAATACCGATCCACTTCTCGGTGAATCCATATTTTATGCAAGCAAAAATCAGTAAGTACATTATAAACAGGAATAGAAATACCTGTTTGTTTTTTTAGCTCTGGCACCGCAATGATTGGAAATGTATTAATAACAATATCGGGTTTTTCAGCATGTAATATCGCTTTTAAACGTTTTCGCCCAAAATTAGCATACCATGATGCAATTTTTTTATCGTAAATTTTTTCAACGCCGTAATAAAATAAGCGGTATAGCTCTTTCCCAATTGTATAGCTTTTTAAATATAAATATTTTGTAATATCTGTTATGACAGGATGTGATTCACTAAAAAGATCGCATACAATTACATCCTTAAGTCCTCTTTGACGAAATGTTTGTTCTAATGTTTTTGCCACTTGTACATGACCGTTACCGTAATGTGCTGTTAATATTAAAACCTTGGGGTTTTTAATCAAACAAATCCACTCCTAGCTTTTTCGGTCTTTTATATTGTACCTGTCACAATATAAAAAACAATTTCCTTATAATTTTGCATGTTTGAATTCCAACGATTTCCCGCTGGATATGTACCTGTCGTGGATATACAAAGCATATGTTATTGACCCCTTAATCCCATCTGCTCATATCTTAACATTATACTTTCCTATAACTGCTTTCGCAATAACTTGACATTTATCTATACTCCATGATACGCACTATACTATTTCTTAATTCTTTCTATTGTTTCGTTTTCCCTTTACATTTTCGTAAATTTATCCATATCATTTCTTTACAAAAATAGTCATTATATAATTTAAGTATACTCTTTTCCTTATTTTTACTCTACTATTTATCGAAAGAAAGCAAAAAGCCTAATCCAAAATTGGATTAGACTGCTCCTAAAATGCTTTTTGCTTTTTGAACACATTCTTCCGTTGGAGGCTCTACTCCTTGAAGAGGATACTTGTGACCTAGTGCCTCCCATTTATAGACCCCTAACTTATGATACGGCAATACTTCTATCTTTTGTACATTATCAAGACTTTGGATAAAGGCTGCCAATTTCTCTAGGTCTTCTGTACTATCAGTAACTCCAGGTACAAGTACATGACGCACCCAAATTGGTTTCTTTTTATCTGATAAATAACGAGCAAATTGTAAAATATGTTCGTTCGGTTTTCCTGTTAATTTGCGATGTTTTTTTGAATCAATATGTTTTAAGTCAAGTAATACCAAATCTGTATATTCCATCAAAATATCTAGTTTTCTTTGGAATTCTTCATCTTCAGAATAGCACCCACCTGAAGAATCAATTGTCGTATGAATGCCGATCTCTTTACATTTCTTAAACAGTTCAATCAAAAAGTCTAACTGTAATAGCGGCTCACCGCCACTTACAGTAATACCACCGCCGGAAGCTTCCATAAAAGGAATGTAACATGTAACATCCTGCATCACTTCTTCGACTGTTATTTCTTTCCCTTTACCAATTTCCCACGTATCCGCATTATGACAATATTGACAACGTAGTAAACACCCTTGCGTAAAGATGATATAACGAATCCCTGGGCCGTCAACAGTACCACAAGACTCAACAGAATGAATTCTTCCTTTTACCATGTTACTTCCTCCTCTATTAAAACAGCTCCCCTCTGCCCTACGAAAAACAGAGGGAAACTTTTTTACTTACATGCTTTCGTGCATTGTACGGTTAATAACGTCAATTTGTTGTTCACGAGTTAACTTAATGAAGTTAACAGCGTAACCAGATACACGAATTGTTAATTGTGGATATTTTTCAGGATGTTCCATTGCATCCATTAATGTTTCACGGTTAAATACGTTAATATTTAAGTGATGTCCTTCTTTTACAGCATACCCATCTAACATAGATACTAAGTTGCGAATTTGTACATCTTCTTCTTTTCCAAGCGCTTTTGGAATAATAGAGAATGTGTTAGAAATACCATCTCTTGCCTCTTCATATGGTAATTTCGCAACAGATAATAATGATGCTAGTGCACCTTTTGTATCACGGCCATGCATTGGGTTTGCACCTGGTGCAAATGGTTCACCAGCACGACGGCCATCTGGTGTGTTACCAGTTTTCTTACCGTATACAACGTTAGATGTGATTGTTAAGATTGACATTGTATGAACAGAGTTACGATATGTTTTATGCTTACGAAGCTTGTTCATAAATGTTTTTACAAGGTTTACTGCCATTTCATCTACACGGTCATCGTTGTTACCGTATTTAGGAAAATCTCCTTCGATTTCAAAATCAACAGCAATACCGTTTTCATCACGAATTGGTTTTACTTTCGCATATTTAATTGCACTTAAAGAGTCAGCTACTACAGATAATCCTGCGATACCTGTTGCCATTGTACGAATAATCTCTGTATCATGAAGTGCCATTTCGATACGCTCATAGCTATATTTATCATGCATGTAATGAATTACATTTAATGTATTTAAGTAAAGACCTGCTAACCATTCCATTGTCACATCGAATTTACGCATAACTTCTTCATAATCTAATACTTCAGAAGTAATTGGTGCATATTCAGGTGCAACTTGTGCTTTTGATTTTTCGTCTTTACCACCGTTGATCGCATATAATAATGCTTTCGCTAAGTTTGCACGTGCTCCGAAGAATTGCATTTGTTTACCAATTCTCATTGCAGATACACAGCAAGCAATACCGTAGTCATCACCATATTCTGGGCGCATAATGTCATCATTTTCATATTGAATTGCAGATGTTTTGATAGACATTTTCGCGCAGTAGTTTTTAAAGTTCTCTGGTAATTGTTTAGACCAAAGAACTGTTAAGTTTGGTTCTGGAGCTGGTCCTAAGTTATCTAATGTATGCAAGAAACGGAATGAGTTTTTCGTTACTAATGGACGACCATCAAGTGAAATACCACCGATAGATTCTGTTACCCAAGTTGGGTCACCAGAGAATAAATCATTATAATCAGGTGTTCTTGCGAATTTCACAAGACGTAATTTCATAATAAAGTGGTCAACAATTTCTTGTGCTGTTTCTTCTGTTAATGTACCGTTTGCTAAATCTCTTTCAACATAGATATCTAAGAAAGTAGATGTACGGCCAAGACTCATTGCTGCACCATTTTGCTCTTTAATTGCTGCAAGATAACCGAAATATAACCATTGGAATGCTTCTTGTGCATTTGTTGCTGGTTTAGAAATATCAAAACCATGAGAAGCTGCCATTTGTTTTAATTCTTGAAGGGCACGCATTTGCTCAGATAACTCTTCGCGTAAACGAATTGTCTCTTCGCTCATTACACTGCTCGTTAAGTTTAAATCTGCTTTTTTCATTTCAATTAAACGATCAATACCGTATAATGCAACGCGGCGATAGTCACCAATAATACGACCACGGCCATATGCATCTGGAAGACCTGTAATAACGCCTGATTTACGAGCTGCTCTCATTTCTGGAGTATAAGCATCGAATACACCTTGGTTATGCGTTTTACGATAGTCTCTGAAAATACGGCTTAGTTCTTTGTCCATTTCGTATCCGTAAGCTTCACAAGATAGCTCTGCCATACGAACACCACCGAATGGTTGTAATGAACGTTTGAATGGTTTGTCAGTTTGGAAACCAACTACTTTTTCAATATCTTTATTTAAATATCCTGGACCATGTGATGTAATAGTAGAAACAATTTCTGTATCCATGTCAAGGACGCCGCCATTGTCACGTTCTTGTGTTGTTAAATCCATTACTTGATCCCAAAGTTGTTTCGTCGCTTCTGTTGCAGCGGCTAAGAAGGTATCATCACCTTCATAAACGTTTATGTTATTTAAAATGAAGTCGCGAACATCAATCTCTGCTCTCCACTTTTCACCTTTAAAGTTTTCCCATGCGTTTTTTACATTTTCTAATACTTCAGTCATCCTAATCTCCTCCATTTTATGATTAGTACAGGACTAAGAATTTTTATATAACAGCTTACGTATTTAGGATACTACTTTTTAAAAAAAGTGAACGTTAAAGTTGTGACATGTTTGTGAATAATTGAGCAAACCCCTATTTACATAGTGAAAACATCATTTGAAACTTTGGTAAATTAGCCCTCTTTTAGCAATTTTATTTTTTTGGCATTCAAATAAAGGAATCCTTCTCTGTAGTATAAGAATCGTGCCTATTGTAAACTGTAATACTCTTCTCTTTTATTCTGTTATAGTTTTTTGAAACAGAATAAATAAAGGTGTACCTGTTTCGGCACACCTTTTTTCATTCCAATTCCCTCTTACGCCCTCCATCATGAAAACCACCTCGAACACCAAGTTCCTCTATCACACATGACATACCTTCTATATGGTCCCCTATAATTCGAAGTACAGCAGGAGCATGTCCTTTCACTGCAAAATGTTCGCTCGGACGAATGCGATTCAGCTGATCCACATCCACGCGATGCACACAAGAAATTAAAAAGCCTGCTAATATCGCCTTTACCTGTGCTACACATGGAGATAATAAAGCATCAAACCCAATACACTCTAAACAACTCCTACTAAACGCATTTGGTACAGCTACTAGCGAACCTATCCCTAAATCTTTTCGATTGCAAGCTAAGTTTAAAGCATATTTTAGCGCCGTAACAAGGTGTAATGGCGCTCGTAAATCCAAATAGTAATTTAAATCATTCAATACCACATCTTGCCCGTCTGCAACCGCTTTGGCAAAAGGATACAAATCTTTTGCAGGTATCACAAAATCACCATCAATAAATAGTAAAATATCCCCCTTAGCCATTTGAGCACCTATAGAACGCCCTACATCATTTCCAAGTCTTTCTTCATATACAACAGTTGTAGCTCCGCACTGCTTTGCAATCGTTGCTGTTTGATCATTTGATCCATTAACAAGAACAATAATTTCAAGCGGTTCAATTTTACGTGCTTCTTGAATAACCATTGCAATTGTCATTTCTTCATTTTGAACAGGAATGATAATAGAAAGTTGTTTACCATTATATAAATTAGATTGAACACCCCAACCTTTATAATACGGCGGCAATGCTTGATCCCCGAGCTTTTGCAAAGCTAATACAATATCTCTTCTCCTATTTCCATCTGTATATACTCCTCGGCTATCATAATTAGCCAACCATTCGCCCAATGCTTCTATATGATCCCCTATCATTCGTTGCTCTGCATGTGCAAGTTGATCCCCATATGCTTCATGCTCAGCTGGACGAAACTTGTTTGGAGTAATGACATCAATTGCACAGTGCCTCTGTATTCGCCATTTTTGTGTTATTAAACGAACATGCGCAACAATCGGATTACATAATGCATCATAACCAATACTTTCTATCGCTTCTTTCGTTATCGCATGCGGTACTGATAAAATTGAATCAATTTGTAAATCGGCTCGGTTCACTATATCGTTCAAAATTTGTCGCCAGACGGTAATTGAATACGGACGTTGTTTTTTCTTAAATAAAGCGTCAAAATTATTTAGAATCACGTCTGCTTGTCCATGTAAAATGGGATTGAGAAAAAAACTGAGGCTAGATGAAGGAATAGGAAAATCACCGTCTAAAAATAGCAAGACTTCACCCTTGGCACACTTGGCGCCGACTGCACGACCGACGTCATTTCCAAACACTTCGTTACTACTTAATACTGTACAACCCAGCTTTTTTGCAATTCGTTCCGAATCATCTGTACATCCATTCGCAACAACAATAACTTCAAGCGGATTCAGCTCCTTTGCAGAAAGGATTACCTCTCGAATAGAATCGGCTTCATTATATACAGGAATAATAATAGATAACGACTTAACCATATAATTCTTCACGAAACCAAGTGATGGTTTTCTGTAATCCTTCTTCAAATGACACCTTTGGTTGAAATTGCAGTAAAGTAGTTAACTTCATTACACTCGGACGTCGATGTGGAATTTCTTCAAATCCATCAGGATATACTTCCTCAAATGGAAGATAAATAATCTCCGAAGAACTTTGAATTGTCTTTCGAATAATTTCAGCAACTTCTTGAATAGAAATTTCATGTTCAGAACCAATATTAATAATTTCACCATTTACTTTCTCATCCATTGCTCTAATTGTTGCTTCTACTGCATCTGTTACATACGTAAAACAGCGCGTTTGTGCACCGTCCCCATATACAGGAACTGCTTTATCTTGCAAAGCTGCACTAATAAACCTCGGAATAACCCCTGCATACGGACCATCTTTAGCGCGTGGTCCATATATATTAAAATACCGGACAATTGTTACTGCCAATCCTTGGCGAGCGTAACTTAAACAAAGCGTTTCTTCTAACGTTTTACAAATCGCATAGCTCCATCTAATTTTTGCAGTTCCACCATATAGACGATCACCCTCCTCTAAAAAAGGTGGTTTTGCTTTTCCATACACTTCAGATGTGGACGCAAATACAACTTTTTTCTTCCCTTTTAAAGCAGCTTGCAAAATATTTCTCGTCCCGTCAAAGTTTGTTTCAATGAGCTCAACGCTTTTTTCCATCGTGCTTCTTACACCTAAAATAGCCGCTAAATGAAATATGACATCATGACTTTGAACCAGTTTTTCAATTTTCTCTTTATCTAACACACTTGCTTTTACAGTTGAAATTTTCTTCATTAACTCTAAATGATATTTACGTTCTCCTTTATAAAAATTATCTACAATCGTTACATCATAGCCACGATGCAAAAGCTCTTCGGCTAAATGAGAGCCAATAAAGCCAGCTCCTCCTGTAATTAAACATCGCTTTTTCATATATTCACCTGCTTTAATACGCCACGTGTATCTAATACTTTCTTTGCTTGTTTAATTAACTTCCAATCAATAATAGAATGATCTGTTAAAACAACTACAATATCCGCTTGATCAATCGCTTCCTTCGTTAATAAAATAGATTCATAACTTTTACCAGAAATGTTTGCAACCGGAATATATGGATCATGATACGACAGGTTATATCCTTCCTTTTGTAACAAGTCGGCAACTATAAGAGCAGCTGATTCGCGTAAGTCATTTACATTTTTCTTATAGGCGAGACCTATTAACAACACGTTTGCCTTTTCTGTTATTTGTTCTTTTACTTGTTTCACAATATGTTTCGGCATTTCCTCATTAATACGGTGTGCAACATCAATAAAATGACTAACCAGACCATATTGTTTCACTTTCCATTGGAAATATAACGGATCAACGGGAATACAATGCCCACCAATTCCTGGCCCTGGCCAATACGGTGTGAATCCAAATGGTTTCGTCGCTGCTGCTTCTAAAGCCTCACGAAAATCTATTTGTAACGCCTTACATAATAAATCCATTTCATTTACCAATGAAATATTAACGAGCCGTTGTATATTTTCAAAGAGCTTGCACATTTCAGCAACTTTCGGCGTGCTAACTGGCACTATATAATCAAATATATCTCCATATAATTCCATAACTTTTTTCTTACACAACTCTGTTTGACCACTTACAACTTTTGGAATAGATTGTACTGTATGTGTCGTATTTGCAGGATCAATACGTTCAGGGGAATATCCGATATAATAATCTATCCCAGCCTTTTTACCGCCTTTTGATAGAATCGGAATAACTACTTCTTCTAACGTACCTGGATATGTTGAACTTTCAAAAATGAAGGTTTGGCCCATTTGAAGATGTTTTTGAATATAATGCGAGGCGGAGATGATGGCACTTAAATCTGGTTCACCATTTTGATCTATCGGTGTTGGCACCGTTACAATGATGTGAGTACTTTCTTCAAATGCTTTCACCCCTTTTTCTGGGGTTGTTGCTCTAAAGCCGCCCTGTTTAACTAATTGCTGCAACACTTTAGATGTAACATCAGGGATGTAACTAAAACCGTTTTGAATGCTTTTTATTTTCTCTTGATCTTTGTCTAATCCTACTACCTTATATCCTTTCTGCGCAAAATGAATCGCCAGCGGCAAACCGACATATCCTAAACCGATAACCGCCACTTTGCGATGATTAATTTCCATGCTCCTCTTCCTTTCTAAGTTGGTCTATAATCACCCTGTCACGTTCACCATCTGTAAAACTTCCTCGTTTATCTGTATGTTTTAATAAATAAGCTATAGCTTCTAATTGATCCCCGAAAATACGATCAAAGGCGGGTATTCGTCCGTTCACAACATGATGTTGTTCTGGACGAATTCGATTCGGTTTTACAACATCAACATAATGAATAGCTTGGATAGAAAAACCTGCTAATGTCGCTTTTACTTGAGCTAACGGCGGAATGATTAATGCTTTATAGCCAATTGTATCTATTACTTTTCTATGAATCGCATGTGGAACAGCTGTTAAAGAGTTGTTCCATAAGTCCGGACGCTTTACTGCTAGGTTTACAAAATATTTTCCAGCGCTAATTGGATCCACTGGATGAAACTCCTCTAACAAACATTGCATGTCATTTAATGCTATATCAACACCATTATCGATAGCTTGTATAAACGGCAATAGCTCTTCAGCTTGAATAACAAAATCGCTATCAATAAATAAGAGAACATCTGCCGTTGCACGCATCGCTCCGATTGCTCTTGCAACATTATGACCAAGCGCTTCCCGAAACTCTACTACAATAACCTGTTCTGCTTTAGCCTTTTGAATCGTCTCTTTATCTGCACCATTAGCAACCACAATAATTTCATCAATTCCTGCTCGCTTTACTTCTTTAATAACAGCTGTAATTGTTTCTCGTTCTGCACCAGCCGGAATAACTGCACTATATTTTGCCTTTTTTTCTTTCGGAATAAAACAAGTGTAATCACTTACAACATCCCGATTTCGTTCACCATCTGTAAATCCACCCCGCGTGCCATATATTTCAATCATATGATGCAATGCACGCAAATGGTCTCCCATAATACGGCTTGTCGCTTTTGGATAAGGTGATCCAGGGGATGTCCCTGTATGAACGGGGCGAACCTTATTAGAATGAATGACATCTACAGATCCTAAGTCCCCAATGGTCATCCCTTTTATAACGGCCATTGCTTGAAATAATGCTGGATCTGCTAAATTCCACCAGCCTATTTTCTCAATCACAGTTCTTTTTATCGCATGTGGGATGGCAATGAGTGAACCCACAACAAGCTCTTTTCGATTTAAAAAACGATTTAACATAAGTTTACTCACTGTTGTATAATGTGGACGAATCTTCAAATAAACAGACCATGTTAAATTATTAACTGCAATATCTTTTCCTTGTTTAATACATTGAATAAATGGTAGTAACTCTTGATGCGAAATAATAATATCTCCATCTAAAAATAAAATAATTTCTCCTTTCGCTTCCCTTGCTCCAATTGCCCGGCCAACATCATTACCTAACGAGTTCTTACTATAAATGACTTTACATCCGAAGCCCTCTGCGATTTCTTTCGTTCGATCGGTAGATCCATTATCGACAACAATTATTTCATAAGGTTGTACCTTTTTTACTTCTTCTAGCACACCTCCTATCGTTTGAGCCTCATTATGTGCTGGAATCACAACAGACACACGCATTTTCTTCCTCCTAACTATACAATCGAACATATGAAACAATTGGAATTCTTACAATAACATCTTCTGGTGGACCATAAGACGGAGCTGTTCGTATAATAACTACTCCATCTGTTACAGATAAAATAATTCCCGTCACAGCTTCTCCAACAAGTACAACTTGAGCAAGTTGTCCCACATGAGACCGTAATGCATCAATAAACTTCATTTTCTTCCCTCCTATCCCTATAATTCACGAATTGAAAGAATACTTGTAAATGGTAATAAAATAATGCTTCCTGCTGATTCTTGTAATGTTAAAAAATCATCTCCTACTTGTGAAATTACACCTGTTAAAATGCCAACTGTTACAGTAATTTCAACTTCTTTTCCTAGCAATTGCTGTGCAATTTCTTTAAATGGAGAAACATTACATTCTTTTAAAATAAGGCAAATGATGTTTTGAAATTCCTCAGACTCAATATATTCTTTGACACCTTTTTTTGTATAAAATTCTATATAATTTGCAAACTGTGATGAAAATAATATTTCTTCTAGAGCAGGCATTAACTTTTCATAAAAAAAGCAATCTAATTGCTCCCGAATAACCCGTGCAAGTTTTTGCCAACTTTTGAATAGAGACACTACCCTTCCCTCCTATATCCAGTTTGTTGTATGGACAACTTATCTACACTTATCAAGGTATACAGAAATGCTAATTTTGGTACTAAACAAATTGCACATTTTTTATAAAACAAATCACATACCTATACATGAAGTGCATATACAATTGCCAACATAATAAGGTGAAACTTCAAACTTGTATTGAACTTACTATCCACTAATAGGTGACTTAAAAAGGAGGAATTTTATATGCGAAAAACAAAAATTGTTTGTACAATTGGACCTGCAAGTGAACAATACGAGACATTGCTTTCTTTACTAGAATCCGGAATGAATGTGGCTCGGTTAAATTTTTCTCATGGAACGCACGAAGAACATCAAGCACGTATAAATACAATCCGAAAAGCCGCAGTAGCCTCTAAAAAGACCATTGCGCTCTTACAAGATATTAAAGGACCAAAAATTCGTACAGATGAATTTGAGGGAGGACAAGCAGAATTACTTGAAGGTGCAACTGTCACTGTTTCAATGAAAAAAGTTCTCGGAACACCTAAACAATTTTCCGTCACATATGCAGGTCTATATGATGATGTAGAAGTAGGGTCTCATCTATTACTCGATGATGGATTATTAGAGCTAGAAGTAACAAACAAAGATAATGGTGAATTACAAACGAAAGTTATACACGGTGGAATACTTAAAGATCATAAAGGTGTAAACGTACCAAATGTCAAAATCCGACTCCCTGGTATTACTGAAAAAGATAAACAAGACATTATTTTTGGCATAGGGCAACAGATTGATTACATCGCAGTCTCTTTTGTACGTAAAGCGACTGACATTTTAGAAGTACGCAATATATTAGCAGAGCATAACGCCTCGCATATTCGTATTATCGCAAAAATTGAAAACCAAGAGGGAATTGATAATATAAAAGAAATTGTAGAAGTTACGGATGGAATTATGGTTGCACGTGGTGATATGGGGATTGAAATCCCTGCAGAATATGTACCGATCATTCAAAAACAATTAATTCACACTTGTAATACGTTAGGAAAACCAGTCATTACAGCAACACAAATGCTTGATTCTATGCAAAGAAATCCAAGACCGACAAGAGCGGAAGCATCAGATGTAGCAAACGCCATCTTTGATGGAACAGATGCAATTATGCTTTCAGGAGAGACAGCTGCCGGTGAATATCCAATAGAAGCAGTACAAATGATGGATAAAATTGCTCTGCAAGTAGAAGAATCTTCTTTATTCCAAAACCAAAAGCAATCACTTCACAATGACTACAAACAAATAACAGAAACAATCGGTGCTGCTGCTGTCCAAGCGGCTTATTCTTTACAAGCAAAGGCAATTTTAACACCAACGAAAAGCGGTTATACAGCACAAATGATTTCAAAATACCGTCCGCGCACTCCGATTATCGCAACAACATCTGAACAATGTGTTATGCAGCAACTCGCACTCGTATGGGGCGTATATCCATTTTTCACTGCACCAAAACAAACGACAGATGAAGTAATTGAACAAGCATTATGTAACGCTAAAGAACAACAGCTTATCACTGCGCAAGATATCGTCATTGTAACAGCAGGTGTCCCTGTCAACGAACGTGGAACAACAAATCTGCTGAAAATTGAGGTTGTTAAATAAAGAAAAACTTGTATAAGTTAAAAAGCTGATAAACCACTCTTCTTTTTAGGGGGGGACGAGAGCATCTGGCCGCGCATAGAAGCGGTCAGGGTCTTTTGCAAGATTTTAAAACAAAGAGAGAAAGCAAGAGCGGGTCATGTTGTATTTTTCATAACCGTGATTTCTATGACGAAAAATTAAAATGAATTTATATATAAATAAGTATTTCAATGCCCACTAGCAGAGTAAAAAAGGCAGATACACTATGTCATCTGCCCTTCTTTACTTTACCATAATTTAAAAGATATCTAACTATTTTTCAATGTCAGTATTGCAGCTACCGCATAATATAAAGCCTTCTCGTACTTTGTGGTTTCCACAATTGATAAATCAACAAGCGATCCACCACTAGCCGAAAAATATTCAATCGCTTCTACTGGAATTGCATCTTCCTTTACTTCAATATAACTCCCATCTTTCCATTGTCCCTTTTGGATATTCGCATACAAATCCCCATTAATTTCGCCAATTTCTTCATCATGCTCAGTCAGTAAGAGCCACTTCAACTTTTTTAAGCTTAATGTTTGCTTCAACTCACAAATCTTATTCCCTGCTAAGTCATAAAACGTATAAGAAAGTGGGATGCCTGCTCTTTGCTTTACAATCAGCATCTCTTCTCCCAGTTCGTTATACAAAACAAAGCGCTTTTCATTTAATGATTTCAAAATAAACGATATGAAAATCTTCCATAATTTTTGTAGTTTTGTTTTATATTCTTCTCTTAATATCCCCATTGCATTTCCATCCATCGAAAAGTATGTAACTGTAATCACTAAAGATACTTCTCTTCGTACAACGAATCGATGTTGATGCAAGAGCGACGCTGCTCCTTCGATACAAATTGTTGTACCAATTTTCTTCGCCCTCTCTCTTTCTACAAAACTATAAATCATAAAAAGAAAGGCCATTATAATCATACTAATAAAGGTCATCGTATCTTTGTTCCATTGGAAATGCGGCGTTCGAACATAATCAAGGATAAACGCTATAATAGCAATTAAAAATATAAAAATAGAAAAAAGAAATAACCTTTTTCCATTCCGGGCATGGTGCTCATGGATCCCCATTTTTACCTCCTTATTTTTTACATATTTTTATTATTATCTCATTCCCAAACACTTTTTCCAAATGTATACATCCATTTTAATTTTTCACCATATAAGTAGCGGCTAGGCAAAATACAACTTGACCTACTCTCGCTTTCTCCTTTTGTTTCAAACCTCGCACGTGGCAGGAACAGGCACTGACCGCTTCTATCCATGGCCAGATCCTCTGGCCCACCTAAAAAGGGGGGATATATCCATTTTAATTTTTCGACATACAAATCACGGTTATGAAAAATACAACATAACCTGCCCTCGCTTTCTCCTTTTGTTTTAAACCTCGCACGTGGCAGGAACAGGCACTGACCGCTTCTATCCATGGCCAGATCCTCTCGCCCACCTAAAAAGGGGGGGATATATCCATTTTAATTTTTCGACATACAAATCACGGTTATGAAAAATACAACATAACCTGCCCTCGCTTTCTCCTTTTGTTTTAAACCTCGCACGTGGAAAGAACAGGCACTGACCGCTTCTATCCATGGCCAGATCCTCTCGCCCACCTAAAAAGAAAAGGTTTTTAGGTTTTTAGGCTTTTAAATTTTTATTTTTCACAAAAATCCCCATATAAAACTACAAAAAAGCTATCTCGTAAGATAGCTTTCTAACCTTCTACATGCCGTACCTTCGTATAAATATCATTACTTACGGTACCAAACGATTTAATATTATTTTGAATGTTAGATAATAACACAACATACGTATTTCCATCTTTACTAAAACTATTTAAACAATTCCATCCTGGCATAACGCCATGATTTGAATAACTACCAGGGTCCACATACCAGCCGAAACCATAATCCTTTTTAAATGCTGTAAACATTTGATGATAACTTTCATTTGAAATAAGCTTTCCTGTAAATAAAGCTTGATCAAATAAATATAAATCATATGCAGTCGTATATATATCACCACAGCCAAATAATTGCGACATACTTGGTAAAGCTGGTGTTGTCATTTTATTATCTACAATTTTATAACCAGTAGATGGATATTTTCCTTGTTGAAACTTATCACCGAACCCTGAATGTTTCATACCGACTACTTCAAAGATATTCTTTTGAATATAATCTTCAAGAGATTGTCCACTCACTTTCTCGGCGATATACGCAAGCACAGAATAATTAGAATCGGAGTATTTCCATTTTGATCCGGGCGGGAATGCCAATTTTTGCTTTCCTATTCTTTTGATTAGTTCCTCATGGGTGATATTCTCTGATCCCTCACTGTACTCCGGAATCCCTGATGTATGCGTAAGAAGATGTACTAATTTAATTTCTCCTCCCCTTGGAAAGTCAGGAATGTATTTTGCGACAGTATCTTCTATGTTTAATTTATTTTGTTCTTTCAATTGCATAATAGAAGTTGCGACGAAAGCTTTTGTAATTGAACCAATATAATAGGATGTCTCTGAATTATTAGCGACATTTTTTTCTTGATTGGCAAGTCCATACCCTTTGTTCAAAAGAACCTTTCCGTTTTTTACAACAACCGCTGTACCACTAAAGTTTTTACTCTTTACATACTCATCTAATTCGGCATTATTATTTATTTCTTGCGGAGGTTGCTCAGCTATCAATTCTTCTTTTGGTTTCTCTACAACTTCTTGTTTTACTTCTTGCTTTACTTCTTTTTTCACTTCTTGTTTTACTTCTTTTATTGCTTGTAGCGTTGCCTTTTCTTTATTATTAGAAGTAACTTTCGTATACCCCCAATATACAAGGGCAAACAACAGACTGAGAATAATCGTGCGTTTGATATATACAATCGGTCTGCGAGATTTCATAACAATAAAACCTGCCTTTTCACATAGTGGCTCATTTCACATCTTACTTTATCACGCAACCAGTATTTTACCAACGTTATGCGCAAAAAAATAAAAAAGAGCACCCAAAATGCAAGATAGCCGTTACATTCGTAATAAAAAATCCCTCATTTATCAATGAGAGATTTTTTTCATATTCCTTATACATGCTTCTTCATATCATCAGCAACAGACTCAACATTTGTCCCAACGATAACTTGTATGCTTGTATCACTTAATTTCATAACACCTTTTGCACCAGCACGTTTTAATGCTTGTTCATTTACTAAGTTTGCATCTTTGACTTGCAGACGAAGACGAGTGGCACAGTTGTCGATAACAGTTAAATTTTCTTTTCCGCCTAACGATGCTACATAAATTTCACCGATGGAGCCAGCTTCACCTGCTGCAATTGTTCCTTCTTCTAATAACTCATCATCTTCACGACCAGGCGTTTTTAAGTTTAATTTCTTAATTAAGAAATAGAATACAAAGAAGTAAATTGCTGCGTAAACTAAGCCTACACCTGCTAATAATACTGGTTTTGTTGCAATACCGAAGTTAATACCGTAGTCAATTGCACCAGCACTAAATGAGAAACCATCGTGAATACCAAGCTTTGTTGTTACAAACAAAGAAAGACCTGTCAATACAGCATGAATCCCATATAATACTGGTGATAAGAACATAAATGAGAATTCAATTGGTTCTGTAATACCAGTTAAAAATGAAGTTAAGGCAAGACCAATTAACATACCCGTAACTGCTTTACGCTTTTCTGGCTTTGCTGCTGCAATCATCGCAAAACATGCTGCTGGTAAACCAAACATCATGATTGGGAAGAAACCTGTCATAAACATACCCGCACTTGGATCTCCTGCAAAGAAACGAGCAATGTCGCCATTTACAACAGCTCCTGCTGAGTTTGTAAATTCACCAAATACAAACCAGAAGTACGTGTTCATTACATGGTGTAAACCAATTGGAATTAATAAACGGTTTAATAAACCGAAAAGTCCTGCACCAATTGCTCCTAAGTTAACGATACCATGTGCTACCGCATCGATACCGCTTTGAATTGTTGGCCAAATTTCTCCAAATACTAAACCTAACAGAAGCATCACTACAGATGTAATAATTGGAACGAAACGTTTACCAGCAAAGAATCCTAACCATTCTGGTAATTTAATTTTATAGAATTTGTTATATAGTAATCCCGCAACGATACCAGCAATAATACCGCCTAAAATAGCCATGTTAATTTTTGGTGCTAACGTTGCCGCTTTGGAAATCTTTCCTAAAGTATCTGCTACTTTAGTTGGATCTACAGAACCAACTAAATCTTGAACACTTTTCAATTTATCGTTTAATTCTGCCGCTGAATACCCTTTACTTAAAGCATCGGTCGTATTTTTCAAAACAAGATAGCCAATCGCACCTGCAAGACCTGCGGCACCGCTGCCATCAACAGACAACCCAACAGCAACACCAATTGCAAAAATAAGTGCTAAATTATCAAAGATTGCTGCGCCGGCTTGTGCCATAACAGGAATATTAAATACGTCAGGCTGCCCTAAGCGAAGTAATAGACCCGCTGCTGGTAATACTGCAATTGGGAGCATTAACGCTTTACCAATACGTTGTAAAAACTGCAACATGTGAATTCCCCCTATCTAAAATTATGAAATCGTTACCATTTGTAAACAAGTTTTAGAAAACGCTTTCTATTACAAAATCATAATAACATATAGTTGTATAGATGTGTAGTTATTATAATCGATTTTTTTATAAATTTATGTTCCTTTATTTAATTCTATATATATCCATTTTAATTTTCTGGCATATAAGTCTCTGCTATGCAGAATAAAAGATGACCGCTTCTATGCGCGGCCAGATGCTCTCGACCGCCTAAAAAGAGGGTTTTCTATTCATTTCCTATATATATAAAGGAAATGAATAGAAGTTGCATTTTATCATTCCTCAATTTCATGTTATTATTTATTTCCACGCTTGTCGGGAAAGTTAAATTTAATAACTAATACAACTAGGGGTGTTTATTATGCAGTGTATCGAGACTAACAACTTACAACAATTATTAGATCAAGTTCAGCCCTATACGAAACAAGGTAAACTTGCAACGTATATTCCTGAGTTAGGAAACGCAAATCCTGATGATTTAGGAATCACCATTTATCATAAAGACGGCCATTACGTTCATGCCGGAAAATCCCAGACACTCTTTACACTCCAAAGTATTTCAAAAGTAATTACCCTTGCACTCGCACTTTTAGATTGCGGTGAAGAGTATGTATTTTCTAAAGTTGGCATGGAACCAACTGGTGATCCTTTTAATTCTATTATTAAGCTAGAGACAACAAGCCCATCTAAACCATTAAATCCAATGATTAATGCCGGGGCATTAGCTATTACAAGTATGATTGCAGGAAATTCTAATGAAGAAAAAATGGAACGTATCCTTCACTTTGTTCGTGATATAACAGATAATCCTTCCATTAATTACTCTTCTAAAGTTGCCATCTCTGAATTAGAAACGGCTTTTTTAAATCGTTCTCTTTGTTACTATATGAAACAAAACAACATTATTGATGGGAATATCGAAGAGTTAATGGACCTATACACACGTCAATGTGCAATCGAAGTAAGTTGCATCGACTTAGCTCGTATTGGACTCATCTTTGCAATGGATGGTTATGATCCATATTATAATAAACAAATTATCCCCAAACATATTACAAAAATTTGTAAAACATTTATGGTGACATGTGGTATGTACAACGAGTCTGGAGAATTTGCAATTCGCGTTGGGATCCCAGCGAAAAGTGGTGTAGCTGGCGGTATCTTAGGCTGCGTCAAAGGTGAAATGGGTATTGGAATTTTCGGCCCTGCACTAGATGAAAACGGAAATAGCCTTGCTGGACTTAAAATATTAGAATTGCTTTCTGAACAAGAAGGCTGGAGTATTTTCTAAAAAGCGTCTAAAAAGGCGCTTTTTTCTTTATAATTGTGCATATTCTTTGTACAGGTTTGAATAGTATAGTACAACCTAATGTTTTATAACATGAAACTCCCATGCGAGGAATATCTTTAAACTAATCAGCTCTTACGGAAAGTATTCGGTGAACAAACTGGATAAAACGGAGGTACCCATGAAACTCATCCTTCAAACAGAAGATCAGGCAGTTCTTGAGAAGACCATCCTTCTTTTTGTATTAAGTATCGTTGAAAGTTTAAAATTAAAAGTTGTCTCCCTTGATGAAGCCTATCGATACATATTTAATCTAGATGTGCTGGAATTGTTAATGGATCGAAGTATTGATGATAAAGTACTAGAAATTATCCATTTTGGCATTGAATTAGAAGACATTCAAAATTTAATCCCCGAAGATTTAGAACAAAATATCGAAGAGTTAAAATGGCGCTGTATTCAAGTACTAAGTGACTATGAAATGTATGAAGAAACGGAACAATTATTTGAAGATATTCGGTAAGATGAAGCTTCCATTACATGTAGAAAAAGCACCTTTTTAGGTGCTTTTTAATGTTTTTTCAAACTATTTTTATACGTTTCAATATTCACTGGTAATTCTTCCTCTTCTAACGTATGTTCATTTACATCTTTATGAATATACGCACCTTTTGGAGGTTGATGATCGTGTCCTTTTTTCTTATGATCAAAGGATTTACCGCGTCCCATACTAACACCTTCCTTTACCTAAAGTCTATGTTAGTATAAATAAAAGGGCGTCGACATATGCAATAGTTTGTTGTATTTCCGAGGAAATGGTAGAAAATTGTTTTATTCGTTACTTAACGAGCAGTAGAATCGCTTTACTCTATACTTGCTGCTATGCAAAACACACCATGACTCCTGCTCGCTTAATCCTTTTGTTTTTAAACCTCGCATGTGGCAGGAAAAGGCACTGACCGTTTCTATGCACGGCCAGATGCTCTCGTCCCTCCTAAAAAAGGGGTTTTATGTCGTTCTTTAACTTATATAGCTTTCACAAAAGCTGCTTAACTGCAATGATAATAAGCAAAGCTCCAGCAATGATAGTTGCCCATTTCCCTAGATATAGCGCTAAGTATTTTTTACCGATATACGAACAGAACCTAACACATAAGAAGCTAAAACAACCTGAAATTATAGCCGTTATCCACAAATTCAAATTTGTCACACCTGCATCAAAACCACCTGCAATGTTATTAATGGATAATGCAACGCCAAGTACAATTGCTTCTGAAAAGCCAATTATTTTAGACTCATCAAAATCAGCTGCTTCTGGATTACGTAAAATACGCATCAACACATTGCTTTGCTTTCTTTCTCCTTCCTCTTTACTAAGCAGCGGCTGACATAATACCAATACGCCAATACTTCCAAGTACGATAGCGCCTATCGTATTAGCGGCAGCACTTGAAATAAACAAGGAAAGCCAATTCCCGAAAAAACCTGCCAAGAGTGTAAAGAAAAAGCCAAAGAAAGCTATGATAAAATTGTTGAACCATGAGATATGAATCTTCCGAATCCCATAAGCAATGCCTACACCCGCATTATCTAAATTTGAAGCAATCCCAATAAAAAGAATGGAAAGCAAACTTGTTATATACACCAATAAGCACTCCTTTATTGCACTTTTTATTGCATCGTATGCAAATATTGAGCAATTGTGCCTGTCTGTTTCATATACTTTTAATAAAATCTCAACATTTCAGAAACAAAAAGGAGCGCCTAAAACTATGTCTACTCAAAATATAAACCATCAACTCGGTACGGTATTAAAAGAATTGTTACAAGAGCGTTCATTATCGATGCGGCAGTTTGGAACGCTAACCGCTATTGATCCTTCCACCATTTCACGAATTATTAATGGAAAGCAACAAGTGAAGAAAAAGCATCTTCAAAAATTTGCAGAATGTCTACAAATCCCTATACAGTTCTTATATGATGCAACGTATGCCAAACAGCCTCAACAAACTACTGAACCCCAGACTGAAATGTATACATCAATTGATGCCATTCAAAACACATTACAATCCTCCAACTTATTTGATTACAAGTACACAACAACTCGTGTAAAACAAGAGCTTGAAAATTACGAACGCTATGCACAAACAACAGAAGGCACACGCCTTATTCATGAAGGATTCTCAACAAAATTGCAACAACTTGATAGTACAGGTCCTTTCATTGATCAATTAACAGATATGTATCATCAATTTTGCAACAAAGCCATTACACCGCAAGAACGAGTAATTATCGGAAGTGCCTTGCTCTATTTCGTTTTATCAACAGATATTATTCCAGATTACGTATTTCCCATTGGATACTTAGATGATGCAATTGCAGTAGAATTAGCAAAGGAAAAATTAATTGAGATTAAAAACAAATCGGAGAAAGAAGAATAAATGATTCCACATAAAAAACAAAGAAAACCGGGGCAACATGCCCCGATTTTCTTTGTTTTTATTATAAACTATGTACTTCTTTTGTATTCGTTTCTTCAACCTGTTTCATTTTTTTATTCTTAGAAAAATGATAAAACAGTAAGCAAACTAACATAAACGGAATGCCACAATACAATGCCATACGTTGATCTGGAATAAAAGCCATGCTCACAATTACCGTCATATTTAATATGAAAGAAAGAAGCGGCACAAACGGATACAACGGCGTTTTAAATTTCAGATCCTTAATATCCCCGCCTTGCTTTACGTACCTTCTTCTACCTAAAAGATTTGATAAAGCAATAGATGCCCAGACTAGTATTGCACCGAATCCTGCAATTGAAAGAAGCCATAAATAAACTGTATCCTCTGCATATATACCACATAATAAGGAAAGACAACCAACAATCGTACTTGTAATTAATGCATAAATTGGAACACCCTTTTTAGATAACTTCCCAAAAATCGGGCTAATCATCCCTTGGTTCGACATAGACCAAAGCATACGAGAAGTTGCATATAAGCCAGAATTTGCTACTGATAACACCGCTGTAATAATAACGAAGTTCATAATATCTGCAGCATATGGAATCCCAATTTTATCAAATACAACTACAAACGGACTTTCTACTAATCCCGCTTGTTGCCATGGGAATAAGCCAGCAAGTATAAACATCGAAAGTATAAAGAAAACGAATATACGCCAAACCGTGTTATTAATTGCTTTCGGAACGGTTTTCTCCGGATTTTCACTCTCCCCAGCCGCAATACCAACAATTTCAGTTCCCTGAAAGGAGAAGTTGACGGCAATCATTGTAACTAGAATCGCTTTCAGTCCATTCGGGAACAGTCCCCCGTGATCCGTAAAGTTTGAAAGCATCGGTGCTGCTTCATTTCCTTTCATATGTAAAAAACCAAACATCGCTGCACCGCCTAAAATAATAAACGCAATAATCGTAATGACTTTAATACTCGCAAACCAAAACTCAACCTCTGCAAAACTCCGTGATGATAATGCATTAATAGCAAAAAGAAGTACTGCAAAAGCAACGCACCAAATCCAAGATGGAGCATGTGGAAACCAGCGCTTCATTAAAATGCTCACTGCGATTAGTTCAATACCTATCGTAACAGACCAGTTTAGCCATGACATCCAACCGACTACATAACCTACCGCAGGCGAAATATTCTTTGTAGCATACATTTGATAAGATCCTGCATTCGGCATGGCAACTGCTAATTCGCCAAGGCAGAGCATCGTTAAATACATAACAAAGCCCCCAACAAGATACGCGACAAGTGCACCGCCTGGTCCAGCCTCATGAATCGTATAGCCAGATCCTAAGAAAAGCCCTGTACCAATAACCCCTCCAAGTGCAATCATAAATATGTGTCGACTTTTTAGCTCTCGCTTTAACTCCTGGTTTTGCTTTTCCATATGAATCCCCCTTACCCAAAGATGTAAACGCTTTAAAAATAATATAAAAAGAATAAAGTGCATTCTCATTATTAATATAGATTTGTAACAGGAGGGAGATGTTTCAAAAGAAAATCTCCCAATCCAAGGAAATACCGATAACCCGATAGATAGTTGCTACGAAAAATTTTTTATCATTTACCATAATTGTTTAAAAGATTAACAGAAAACAGTACATTATCCAGAGGGACTTTATAAATCCATTTCATTTGGCAACACGTAAGTCGCTGCTATGCACAATACAACATAACCGCTACCTGCTTTCTCCCTTTGTTTCAAACCTCGCATGTGGCAGGAAAAGGCCTGACCGCTTCTATACATGGCCAGATGCTCTCGCCCTCCCTTAAAAAGAAAGGAAGTTTTTATGTCGCTTTTTTTAATTTATATATATCAATCACTTCCTGTGATTAATAAATCATCCCTAACTGCTATTAATAATGTTTCACTCGTGATAGCTTGTCCTTCTTCTACTTCTAGCAATTCCACATAGCCGCTAATTCCCACTTTAACTTCTACTTTTTGTTTATCCATTGTTTCAATTAAAGCCAATTTCTCCCACTCATAAACATAAGAGCTTTCATCAATAAATAATTTTGCAACTCTGCCATAACAAGGACTGTACACGTTTTCTACTACTGTTTTCATCTTTTAAACCTCTCTTCCTTATTAAGTGCGCTTGTAAGCCTTTTAACCCACCTCCAAATTGCTAGAATTCAATTATTATTTATGCAAGATATGTACCAACCTAATTTCTGACTTGAGATTAAGAGTTCATACTGAAAAAACCTTCATTCTACGCAAAATCTTTCTTTTCTCTTAAAGACTTTTAACCTTAAAAGCGCAAATTTTTTTTGCATACTCGCAAAAATTTTATTAAAATTAAGAAAAATCAGTCTTCACAGGGTGTAACAAGGAGAAGATGAAACATGTATACAGAAGAAATCAATTTCAAAAAATTAATTGAAATGAATATGCTATATGAGACTTTACTTAATGAAATTGATATTGGGATTCACATGATTAATGAAGAAGGCAAAACAATCATCTATAATCGCAAAATGATGGAGATTGAATCGATGGATCGTAAAGATGTACTATATAAAAATCTTTTAGAAGTATTTGCATTTGAAGAAAACCAGAATAGTACTCTTATCGAGGCATTAACAGTTGGAAAAGCGAAGAAAAATATAAAACAAACTTATTTTAATAATAAAGGACAAGAGATTACAACGATTAATGATACCTTTCCTATAGTGAAGCATGGAAAAATCAAGGGCGCTATTGAAATAGTAAAGGAGATTCCTCCCTTAAAACAAATTAGTAAAGGAAACGCCATTCGAGGGCATCATACTAAATTTACCTTCGATCATATAATAGGTCATTCTAGCGCCATTCAATCGGTTATTACAGAAGCAAAAAGAGTAACACGTACCTCTTCCTCTGTACTGATTGTGGGAGAAACAGGAACTGGAAAAGAACTATTTGCACAAAGTATTCATAATGAAAGCCATCGTGCTGGAAAGCCTTTTATCTCGCAAAATTGCGCGGCCATACCTGAAACTTTAATGGAAAGCTTATTATTCGGTACAAACAAAGGAGCTTTTACAGGGGCAATCGATAAACCAGGTTTATTTGAGGAAGCACATGGAGGAACTTTATTATTAGATGAAATTAACTCATTAAGCCCAGCACTGCAAGCTAAATTGCTGCGTGCCATCCAAGATAAAACAATCCGAAGAATCGGAGGAACACAAGAAAAAGAAGTAGACGTTCGCATCATAGCTACAATTAATGAAGATCCGATTGAAGCTATTACGCATAATCGTCTGCGAAAAGATTTATATTACAGATTAAGCGTCGTTACTTTATTTCTCCCACCTTTAAGACAGCGTAAAGAAGACATCTTACCGCTTCTTCATCGTTTTATTGAAAAATATAATATGCAGTTTGGCTTACAAGTACAAAGTGTAGATGACAGCGTAATAAATTTTTTCTATCAACACGACTGGCCCGGTAATATACGTGAGTTAGAGCACATCATTGAAGGCTCTATGAACTTAATTGAAGATGAGGACGTTATTACAACATCCCATATCCCAACCCGTTTTTATGAGCTAACAAAAAACGAATTTCCCATTCATCCGCCTCTAGCCAGATGGGAAAACAATCAATCGAAAACTTTAAAGAACACAATAAAAGAAATGGAAAAAGAATATATCATCGAAATTCTTAGCGAACATAATGGAAATATCTCGCAAGCCGCAAAATACTTAGGATTAAGTAGGCAAAACCTGCAATATCGCTTAAAAAAGTATGGGTTGAATACGTAATCTTAGAGGTTTCTAGAAGCGCAGGCGACCATTCTTAAAGATAAAGTGAAACTTCCATCAGTGGGGGGTTTCTTCATCTCCCACTGATGGAAAGCCCGCCCAATCGGGCTTTTACGGGCAGTTATCCCCCACCTATCTTCTTCGATTCTCTCTCAACCTTGAGGTGGGGGTCTTACTGCCCGTTAATGCGGGATAAATGGTTTAGATAACGTGGAGAAACAATAGAAACAGTATAAATCGAGTACGAAATCTCAAAGGTTTTATACTCGATTTTTTCTTGTTCTATAAGGGTTAAATGCATGCGTGAACATAAAATCACACTTCGATTACAATCATGACAATAGTTATTACCAAACGGTATTTAGGGTGCTATTAAAATTGACATTTAAGAGAAAAAAATCAGAATAATAGGTGAATTATAGTATAATTTTTACAGTTGCAATATTAGTCTCTTACATTTCAGGAGGGGAATAATGGAAATAAAATTACAATCAGAAAGTAAACAGATCGAAAATAATGTAAAAATATTATTAATTTATCTATTTCTATTCAACTCTGTTTGGATTTTTAAAGAATTATGGTTAGTACAGTATATTGAACCATTGAGTGAAGCTACATCCACATTTTTAAATGCATCGATTAAGGTTTAGTATGGATATTCCCTGTTTGGTTATACATAAAGTATTACTTACACGCTAATCCAATTAAGTATCTAAAAATAAAAAATGTAAATAAAGGTATGTTTTGGGGAATATCTCTTTCGCTACTTCTAGGTCTTTGTTTTGCTTTTGAAGTATACATTTTAAATGATCAATCTTTTAATTTTAAATTATCTTTAAATAACTATATGAATGGAATTCTGTTGGTTGGAATTACTGAAGAAATTGTATTTCGAGGCTTCATTTTACAAGAACTTAATAAAATATTATCTTTTTGGAAGGCTAACATAATCACTTCTTTTTTATTTCTAATCATACACTACGCTATTTGGATCTATGATGGTGTATTCTTTGACCTTTGGAGTCATATCTATGTTTTTCTAATTGGCATATTCTTTGGATTAATATTTAAAAAGACAAGATCGCTTTGGTCGGTTATTATATTGCATTCCTTTCATAATTTGTTTGTTAGTATTATGTAATCAAGGAAATTACATTATTACTTTTATTAAATTAACGGGGGCGCTTGCGGAATATGGCTCATTGAAATGATTAAACTGTATTCCATTAAAGGACAAGATTATTGAACGAATTTCAATTTTCCCATAGCAAACTGGGGAAATGATTTGAAGAATATTGTTAAAGCTCAGAGCTTTTTTGCTCTGAGCTTTTTGGTCTGTTATTTAGGATTTTTCCATAATAACTGAATTACTTAACTTAAAAAACGGCCTTTATTTCCCCCTAAAAATCAACTTTCTCCAAATACAATCCACTTGCATCAGCAAGACAATTGATTTGATTTCGTTGTTTTTCCTCTAAAATTTGTGGTATTGCTTCAGCGTCTAACTGACCTAATCCAACTTCTATTAACGCTCCAACAATTTTTCTCACCATATTGTGAAGAAATCCGTTTCCGCTTACTCTAATTTGAACGAAGCCATCCTTTTCCGTTACATCTAATGAATAGATTTCACGAACCATAGATTTTTTCTTCGACTTCGCATTAGAGAAAGCTGTAAAATCATGCGAACCGATAAAATATTGAGCTGCTTTTTTCATACTTTCAATATTTAACTTTTTCCCAACATGCATGCTGTATTTACGCATGAATGGATTCGTATGTTCTTCATTCCAAATCTTATATAAATACGTTTTCGCTTTCGAATTGTAACGGGCATGGAAACGCTCCGAAACTAATTCCACATCAGTAATACTAATATCATTTGGTAAGTATTGATTTAAATACTTTTTCACTTTAGGTTCCGTCAAATTCTCATCAATCTTACAGTTAGCTACTTGATTAAGAGCATGTACACCCGCGTCTGTTCTGCTGCATCCAATGATTTCAATTTCTCTTCCTAACATTTCAGATAATACATTTTCTATTTTTCCTTGAATGGTATTTTCACTATTGCCGAGCCGCTGCCAGCCTTTATAGCGACTGCCATCATATTGAATTGTTAATTTGTAGTTGTTCATTGTTTTCTGTTACTAAGCCTATTCTGTTTTTAGTAACAGACTCACCGCCTTTCTTATATCTAGAAAATACACTGAACCCTTTTAATCAGTGTACCTCTAAACCTCTACATTTAAAAATACCATGATATAAAGCATCATGGTAGATGAGGAATATACAAAAAGACCGATTTTACTCGGTCTCTTGTATACACGCTTAATTATTCAAATTAATCCCCAAAACTTAACCACAACTCCATCGCCGAATCTAGTTCATGATGTAATTCAAGTTTCCTACCATATAGCTGATTAAGCTCCTCATACTCGATATGATCGGCAGCCATGGCTATATCGAGCTGTCTTATTTCATCTTCAAGCCTTTCAATCTTTGCTAACGCCTTAGTCTTTACTGCTTCCTCTACTTCACTAAGCTTCGTACATCCTCTCTCATGCCAGTCCCGTAAAATGCCCTTCACATAAGCAAGCGTATGCTTGCTTATGTGAAGGGCATTCTGGAGTGCTTTCAATACAAGTTCATCTGACAGGTCATCCATCCACGCATTCAGTTCATCCTTTGTATATGGTGACAAGCCGCCAAAGTTTTGTTCATAAAATGTGAATAAATTGCCGTTTCCATAATAGATATAAAGACGAGTGAGGAAATTTGGTAATTTGCTTTTATAAAAAATAACTACTATGATTTTATTTCTTTCGGGATGATTCTTGTAGTAGTAATTTTTTTATTTTGTTTTTGTAATGATTTATTACTTGTAAGGGGCTTTTGATGGGCTTGCAAGGAGATTGTAAGGGGCTATTCAGTGTGAATCGAAAGAATTTGGCTATCATTTTTATATGTCATTCTATTCAAAATCCAAATCCGACCAATTTAATACAATAAAATCTAGTCAAAAATAATGAAAATTTAAGAATAATAAGGTAAACTAATCAATGGTTTTAGTTTAAAATCGGTTGACGTTGATGTATGTGGAGGAATAGCTTATGAACAACAATACAGTAAATGATTCAGTTGAAGAAGTTGATAAAAAACGAGTAAACTCAAGCAAACGTTTTACAAATTGGAAGTTTATCACAGCGGGTGGCGGTATAATTGCACTTCTCCTTGGGGGAATGAGTTATTATCAGACAACTCGTTTCAATTCACAGGTTACGATTAATGACACAAAAGTCGGCGGTCTGACTGCTGATCAGACAATACAGAAATTAAAAATATCTGGATTAGAAAACAAAGTCTATATCGGCCAACAACAAATTTTAGATGAAAAAAATACGCAAACGGAACTTACGGAAGAAGATTTGCCTAAAGTTAAGAAACTATTAAAAAGCCAGTGGACATTTTTCCCTTCCTCAAAGGAAAAAAATTATTCGCTGCTACCGGAAAAGGCGGATCAGTATCGAAGCGAAACGATGAAAAAACTTGTAGAAGAAAAGCTCTTATCTATGAATAAAAATTTAAAAGCGCCTCAAGATGCTATGGCGAAGCTCGAACAGGGCAAAGTTATTATCTCAAAAGGCATTGATGGAAAACAGTATGATGTTGCTGGTCTATTGAAGGATTACGACAAGCAGAAGTATAAAAGTGAAATCCATCTGAAGCCTGTATACATACAGCCTATTAAAGAAAACAATCCGGTTGTCAAAGAAGAGGAGAAAAGGCTACAGGATCTCCTGCAACAGTCTGTTGATTATAAGGTACAAAATGAAGTGTACTCTTTAAAAGCTAAAGATCTAATTAAAAATGCCTCTATGTCAAAGGATATGAAAGTTACAATCGACGCGAGCGACATTAAGAACAAGATTGCTGAAATTAATAATTCTAAATCAACATTAAATAAAGACTTCACATTTAAAACCCATTCTGGTTCGGTCATATCAGTAAAAGGACAAGGCTATGGCTGGGCACTAGATATTGAAAAAGAAACAAGGCAAGTCCAACAAGCCTTTGAAAAAGGCGAAAAATCGCTTTCCGCTTCTAATATTCACGGAAATGGCTGGAATAATGAAGGCATCGGTTATGAAACAACATCGAATAACGGCATTGGAGACACGTATGCGGAAGTGTCAATTGCAGAACAGCAAATTTGGATTTACAAAGATGGAAAATTGGCAGTCACAACGAATGTAGTGACAGGTAAACATAGCACCAATGAAGATACATCACCGGGAGTGTGGTATATCCTCTATAAACGATCACCGTACACACTCAAAGGCAGTGCAGTAGGTAAACCTGATTATTCCGTTAAAGTAGATTACTGGGCTCCGTTCACAAACAGCGGACAAGGGTTCCACGATGCCGGCTGGCGTACAGACTGGGCAAATACTGCCTATTTAACGGGAGGTTCAGGCGGATGTGTCAATCTCTCTCCTAGTATTGCGAAAACCGTGTATGATAATCTCAGTACTTATGAACCGGTTGTGGTGTACTAGTAAATAGCAGTATCTCAAGTATTTTCTTTATAAAAATAAAGAAGCAGGAAATCCTAAGTGATTTTCTGCTTCTTTTTTATTATTTATGTTCCGTACTTCTCCTGTACGGGATGGAAGAACAGTTATATGCTTATATTCAACTACAACAAAAATCCACCTGATTTGACATATCAAACAATTTACTTCCCATATCTGTTATCAAATCTTTTAACTCAAGATTGTTTATCCATTCCTTTGGCAAAGCGGCTATGCCATAAGCTGCACCGAGAATGTTACCACAAATTGCTCCTGTAGAATCACTATCACCATCATGATTGACGGACATAATGAGAGCTTCTTTAACAGTAGATGTCTTTAACGCGCAATATAAAGCAATGGCTAATGCTTCTTCTGCAATCCAACCTTCACCTAATTTTTGAATAGCTCGTTGGGGGTCTTCATCACCTTTGGTAAGCTCTATGGCCTTTTCTATTGCATTTAAAGTTTCCTCACAGCCTTTATGCGTTTTAAGTACATCAATTGCAATCATTATACTTTCAATAACGCTTTTTCCATTTATAAGTTCCGCAATAATAACGGCAAGTGCTCCTGCTGCAAGATATCCTGTAGGATGCCCATGAGTGATTGCCGCAACTTCAGCTCCAGTTCGAAATGCATATTCCGGTTCTCTATGAAGAAACAAACCTACTGGTGCAATACGCATTACTCCTCCACAGCCTTTACTATTATTGATTGGCTGTTTCACTGTTCCCATTTTCCCACTTCCAAGAGCCATTAAGCAGCTATGTCCTGGTGCCCTTTTAGAGAACAATTCCTTATAATCCAAAATACTATTTCTTTCTTCATGTGGCTGTGATTCCAGCCAAAACTTACCATCATCAGTCGGCGTTTTTTCAGTCTGTGTATAGTACCAACGAAGGTAGGATTGATAAATGCCGCTCCCAGCAAAAGATCCAATGC
The DNA here is from genome assembly GCF_037104725.1 of Bacillus bruguierae. Classification (NCBI taxonomy): domain Bacteria; kingdom Bacillati; phylum Bacillota; class Bacilli; order Caryophanales; family Bacillaceae; genus Bacillus; species Bacillus bruguierae. The sequence continues at coordinate 61,287 of NZ_JBAWSX010000007.1, forward strand.
CTCTCTCGCTACAACGCTGGTATGCCCATATCATTCCGTCTGCTGTAAATAAGGTCATCTGTGTATCATCGGATATAAGAGCCCTACCAGTGACTTTATCTGACTTTAACCCTGTTATTCCATGCTCCCCAAACTTGGATTTAATTTTATCTAGTGTCATAAACTCCACAGTATAACCAAGAGCATCACCGATAGCACCACCGAGCAAGGAAGCTATAAATAAATCTTTTATATTTCTCATAGTAACTCCTTTTCTAGGTTTTGAATTTCTCACTCATGTGATGGTCGAGAAAAAATTGATTCATTGTTCAAATAGGGAATTTAGCATATCTAGAGGAAAAAGCCAATCTTCTACATATAATAGATGATTAGCTTCTTTCTCTGTAAATATTTAAGTTCCTAACAGCCCTTTTAATTAAATTCATTGCACCGACAGAGCGCCAGTTTGATGGAAAAAACAGAAGGAATTATCCTTTTTTACTTCAACGAAAAGGGCAAAAAATTTATTTTAGTTAGCTACTTTTTCTAACAAGCTTCACAACATTCTCCACATGCGCCGTATGCGGGAACATATCCACTGGCTGTACATATTCTACGTCATAGCTCTTCATTAACGTTTTCACATCACGCGCAAGTGATGATGGATTACAAGATACATACACAACCTTTTTCGGTTGAACTTTTAAAATTGTTTCGAGTAATTTATCATCACAGCCTGTACGCGGCGGATCCACAACGATTACATCAGGACGCCAGCCTTCTTTTACCCATTTTGGCAGCCATTGTTCCGCTTTTCCAGCTTCGTATTTTGTATTTGTAAAGCCGTGACGCTTCGCATTTTTCTTCGCATCTTCAATCGCTTCTGGAATGACATCCATACCGCGTACTTCGGCTGCATCTTTTGCAAGCCACAGTCCGATTGTCCCAACGCCACAATACGCATCTACGATTTTTTCTTTTCCTGTTAAAGCAGCTGCTTTTTTCGCTTCGTTATATAACACAACGGTTTGCTCAGGATTTAATTGGAAGAATGCGCGTGCAGATAATTCAAATGATAAATCACCAAGTGTTTCTTGAATCACTTCTTTTCCAGCTAAGCGGAATGTTTTATCACCAAAAATGACAGATGTTTTACGCCAGTTCACATTTTGCATAATCGATTTTACAGATGGCATTTGTTTCTGCACTTCTGCAATAAACTGTTCTTTATTCGGCAATTCTTCTTTTTTCGTAATTAATGTAACTTGTACTTCCCCTGTTTGTACTGCAGCACGCGTTACAATTGTACGTACAAGACCTTTTTGTTTTCTTTCATTGTAAATAGAAATGTTCAGTTTTTCTAATATACGTCTTACCACTTTTGTTGCTTCGTTTGTTGCTTTATGTTGAATCATACAATGAGAAATATCAATTAAACGATGAGAGCTTTGCTCATATAATCCTGTAATTACTTTTTCATCTTTGCGTCCTACTTGTAATTGACTTTTATTACGATAATGCCATGGATCTCCCATGCCAAGTGTCTTACGAATCTTATCTTCCATACTTCCGTTCATGTACTTCTCAAATGCTTGTACAACGATATCGCGCTTTTGATTTAATTGCTCTTGATAATCTAAATGCTGAAGCTGACAACCACCGCATTTCTCATATACAGCACATGGCGGTTTTATACGATGCGGCGAAGCTTTACGAATTTTTTTCACTTTTGCTTCCGCAAAACCACGCTGAATTTTCGTTGTTTCTGCAACAACTTCTTCTCCTGGAAGTGCCCCTGGAATGAAGACAACTTGTCTTTTAAAGTAACCTACGCCCTCTCCGTTAATCCCAAGACGCTTAATTGTCACCGGAAACGTTTGACCAACTTCTAACTTACTCTCATGTTGTTTTTGTATCATTGTTACACCTCTACTCTATACTTTTCCATAAATACAATGATGCATAGCTGCAATATGGTTCACACTCTTCTTTCATTCGTTCTAAAAATACGTCATCTGGCTTTTGTTCTAATTGAAATAACTGTTGAAGCGCACGTTGAATCCCGATATCTGCTTTTGGAAACATATTTTGACGTCCAAGTCCGAACAATAAGAAATTTTGTACAGTCCATGCTCCAATACCTCGCAGCGGCATTAAAATCGCCTTCACTTCTTCGTCCATTTTTCCTTCTAACTCTTCTAAGTTTAACTTACCATCCACAATATGTTTCGCAAGCCCAATCATATATTCTGCTTTCCGCTGACTAAATTTTTGATTTCTCAATTCTTCTACTGTAATATTCGCTACTTGTTCAGGTGTCGGAAAAAAGAATACTCCTTTTCTTTCTGTGCCATATGTTTTCACAAATTGTTCTGTAAGTTTTGTCGCAAATTTCAAATGAACTTGTTGATGAATAATACAACGAAGAAGGCAAGCAAAATAACCGAACTCTAAAATAATTGGAGTATATGCAAATGTTTCAAAAAGCGGCCGTAATGATGTGTTTAAAAAATGATGCTGAATCTCATGAAAAGGTTGATTCCATTGAAAAATAGAAGAAATACGCTTCATAATTTCGTCTTGTTTATTGCTTTGACTAGAAATCCAAAATTGCGGCTTTTCTGTTGTCCCCTTCCCTTGTACACGGACAACAATTTGTTCTCCATCTATGGTAAGCGGAACATGAATTGTTTTATCTTCTAAATGAATCATATTTAACGGGTCAAAAGATAAACGCTTTAATACTTCTTCAAAACGATATGGATAGTCTAACGTAATTTGTTCGCTCCACATACATTCCTCATCCTTTTTACACATCATTATAGCATGAGAAAACCGCAAGCATACATGCTTACGGTTGATTGCTTTTTACTAAATCATCCAAGCTTTTAAAATGATACCCCTTCGCGCGCAAATCATCAATGATTTTCGCAAGTGCCTCTGTGTTATCCTTCGAAACAGAATGCAATAAAATAATTGCTCCAGGGTGAATCATATTCATTACGTTATTATGAGCATACTGCCATCCTCTTTGCTGATCCACTTTCCAATCGAGAAAAGCAAGTGACCAAAAGACATTATAATAGCCCATATCTTTTGCCAGTGCTAATGTACGTTCACTAAAAATTCCGCGCGGCGGCCGAACATATAGTACTTCTTTTTGTCCTGTTACCTTTTTAATTTCATCTGTTACAACTTGCAATTCTTCACGAAGCTTTGCGTCGTTTACCGTTGTAAAATCTGGATGAGTCTGTGAATGGTTTCCAACAATATGCCCTTCATTCACCATTCGTTTTAATAAATCTTCTTGAGTTTTAATATAGTGTCCTGTCACAAAAAACGTTGCCGGTACTTTCTTTTCTTTTAACACATCGAGAATTTTTCCCGTAAAGCCATTTTCATATCCATTATCAAACGTTAAATAAATATCTTTTTTCTTTGTATCCCCTAAATAAAACCCTCCATTTTTCTGCAGCAGTTCTGTAAACTTCTGACCAGCATCCGGAGGAGTTTCATTCTTCGCACGCGGAATTCCCCAATGATTTGGTGTATTCACATAAGCAAGCACAGAAGCCGGAACAAGTACCATCATAATTGAAAAGATAATACCAATGTATAACCAATTACGCTTCATTGTATAAGCTCCTTTTCACATAGAATCGTACTTGTAGTTTCTGTGTCTCTAATTTGTTTCATGCTGAACACGTTTTTCCATTTATGCCAATACAAAGCAATCAATATATCGACCACTCTTTGCAATATATCGGCGACTCGACACAATATAAAGATCCTTCGACAACGTTCGACGCACAAAAAAGAGCTGACAACAATCAGCTCCTCTTTCTTATTTAAAAACTGGTTCTTTAAACGTTGCTAACTTCTCTAAAGATGATTTATCTACATCAGCATGTAAGCTATTACCATGAGAATCCATTGTTACAACTGCTTTAAATCCTTCTACACGTAAATGCCACATTGCTTCTGGAATACCGAATTGTAAGAAATCAACATCTTTTACTTCTTTAATGCACTCTGCGTAGTACTGCGCTGCACCGCCAATTGCATTTAAATATACACCGCCATGTTCATTTAGTGCTGCCAATGTTTTCGCACCCATACCGCCTTTACCAATAACAGCGCGAATACCAAATTTCTTCATAATATCGCCTTGGTACGGTTCTTCACGAATACTTGTTGTTGGTCCTGCCGCTTTAATGTTCCAATTGTCATTCTCGTCTTTTACAACAACTGGTCCACAGTGATAAATAACTTGTCCATTTAAATCAACTGGACAGTCGTTATCCATTAAATGTTTATGAATTGCATCGCGGCCCGTATACATCATACCGTTAATCGTTACAACGTCACCAACGCGAAGCTCACGAATTTGTTCCTCTGTAATTGGAGCCTGTAAGACGATTTCACGTTGCGTATTTGCTTCTTCGTTTGTTTCCTCATGTTTTAGCGTATCTTCACCTTCTTGGTATAACCAATCAATAATTTCACCTGATTCTGGGTGAATCGTTACACCCAGGCGGCGATATGCCCAGCAGTTATACGCAACAGAAACATAGAAGCTAGCTGGAAGACGGTTATATACACCAATTTTACAGCCAAGTAATGATGTTTCGCCGCCAAATCCCATCGTTCCAATACCAAGCTTATTCGCATTTTCCATAATATAATCTTCAAGTTGCTTCAATTCTGGAATTGGATTTTCATCATCTAACGCACGGAACAATTGGTTTTTCGCAAGCTCATAACCAGACGTGCGATCTCCTCCGATACCGACGCCAATTACGCCAGCACTACATCCTTGACCTTGTGCTTGATATACCGCATGAAGAAGGCATTTACGGATTCCTTCTAAATCGCGACCAGCTCGTCCTAGCCCTTCAAGTTCACAAGGTAAGCTGTATTGAATATTTTTATTTTCACAGCCACCGCCTTTTAAAATAAGACGTGCATCGATATAATCTTTTTCCCATTGTTCAAACTTAATAACAGGTGTTCCTGGCCCTAAGTTATTTCCGCTGTTATCACCAAACAGAGAATCTACAGAGTTCGGACGAAGCTTCCCATCTTTCGTCGCTTGTTCAATCGCTTTGTAAATTGCTTCTTTAATGTGTAATTGGTTTACACCAACTGGTGTGTACACTTTAAAAGTTGGCATCCCTGTATCTTGGCAAATTGGCGAAATATTATCATCTGCCATTTTAATATTATTTGTAATTGTGCCAAGCGCCATCGCTGAACGAGTTCCTGCACTTTCTCGCTCTTTCGCTTGTTGAATCACACGTCGAACATCTTTCGGTAAATTTGTTGACGTTTCAACAATTAGTTGATACATGCTTTCTTGAAGCTTTTTCATGATTACTTCCCCCTCAATTGTGAACGCTACCAAAACGCATTGCAAAATTTCACAATTTGATTATACTCTTTTTTTTCTATTCCTTCTATTTTCAATAGCATCTCAATGGGATTATATTTTTTTGTATCTTTTTAAATATGCTTGTACATCATCATATGCACCGCTTTCATTTGCATATTTAATGTAATTTTTAATTGTACGGAACCACTCTAATGTAGATGGTTTCGTTTCTACTATAGCATCGGTTAAATCCTTCATTGTAATGGTCCGCTCTATGCCCGTTGTCATAATTTCTTCTAAAACATTTTCTAAAGCTAGCTCCACTACATTCTCAATATCAGCACCAGAATAGAGTTCTGTTTCTTTCGCTAGCATATCGTAATCTATTGTTGAAATTGGTTTTCCCGCCAACTTAATCTTAAAAATACTGCTCCGTGCTTCTAAATCGGGCGGTGAAACAAAAATCATTTTGTCAAAGCGACCTGGTCTTTTAAATGCAGGATCAATATCCCACGGCATATTTGTCGCCCCAATTAACAATAATTTGTCTGTATTCGTATCAATACCTTCGATTTCTGTTAACAATTGATCTATAACTGTTCTTAGTGTCGGATGCCCTGATGCTTTGCTCCGGTTAAATCCAAGTGCATCCATTTCATCTAGAAATAAAATACATGGCTTTTTAGAACGAGCATATCGGAAAATTTCCCGTACATTTTGTTCACTTACGCCAACATACGGATCAAGAATATCCGTAATACTCATTGTCGCAAAATGCGCTCCACATTCTCCTGCAGTTGCTTTTGCAATATATGTTTTACCGCAGCCAGGAGGGCCATATAATAAAATACCACCACCAACTTTTTTCTTAAACCGTTCAAATAACCCCGGTGAAGTAAAAGGTTTTATAATTTTCATTTGGATCGCTTTTTTCACATCATGCAAACCGCCGACATCTTTAAATGTAATCTGATCTTGTTCATGTTTTTGTTTGCTTCTCCCGCCTTGAAGCACGTTCATCGGAATCACATTTTCTTCCGCGTTTTCATTTACATAAGCTGTATGTAACTGTTTTTCTTTTTCCGGAGATGGCTCTACTACGTAATGCTCGTTTTTTTCAAAATGGCTCTCTTCTTCTGTTACATGTATTGCTTCTTTCGGATTTGTAAGCGCCTTTGATAAAGCTGCAAGTTCAGCAGCAACTTTATCCTTCCATTCTTGATCACCATACTGAAGGGCTTTCGATAAAGCTTGCAGCGCATTTGCTATCTCTCCCTGCTCTTTATACTCCACCCCAATCAAATACCAAATCAATCCATTTTCTTCATCTTGTGCTACCACTTGTTTTAATACATCTATTTTATTCACCCTGCGCTCTCCCATCATGATTCTTTTATTTTTTTATACAATTTGTACATCGGTGTAGAAAAACAACCCCATATAAAAATAATAAAATACAATAAAAGTACGACTCTCATCATAACTTCCCAATGTAATGCAGCGAATAAACTTAACATTCCAAAACCTATTGCCGAAAAGATAAGTGAACCGCCTACTTTACCTATGAGGACATTCGGAAAGAAAATCGGATGAATCAGCTCTTCTGCTTCTTCTAAAATTTCAAGTAAATCTTTATTATTAGGCGCCAACAAGAACGCTTGTCGGTAATATTTGTATGCTTCTCTATACCTTTTCCTTGATGATGCATGGAGTCCTAACTTCACTAAAAAGTTTACCTCGTTATCTGATACATAATAATTATCTTTTAAAGATTCCTCTATTTCTTGTTTCGTTCCTATTGCGAGTAATAAAATAAATTGATAATGGAGAACGGTAGGATGGTTCGGATTAACTTCTACTGCTTCTTGTATAAGTTGCTTAGCTTTTTCAATATGACCTGTTTTTAATAAAATGTATGCATATTTCGCCATCGCTTGCGCATTGGAAGGGTCTGAATACAGGACATTCAAAAAACTTTGCTCCGCTTTTTCAAGTTCATTCGTATTTGTATATATATGTCCAAGTGTATAGTGAACTTCTTCTGGGGTATAACCATGTTGCAAAGCTGATAAGCAAAGCTCTTTTGCTTCATCATATTGTTCTAAATCTGCATAGCAACATCCCAAAAAGTACAATCCCTCCGCATGCTGCGGATTATGAGAAAGCAATTTTTCCAATTTCTGCTGTGCTGTTTCAATATGACCAATCTCGTAATAATGCAACGCTTCTTGCCACAACATCGTTTCACTTTGTGAAGTTGACATGGAGCATCTCCCCTCCTGCTATCAATGCCGCTTGGGCAATGATACCAACTATTCCAATGATTAAACCTATCCGACGTAACGACTCTACATTTTCATTTACTAAATTATGAATTCGAAACCGTTCCCGCAGCGCATATACATACACACCTGTTACGACTACAGCAGCTATTCGAGAAGCAATCTTTAGCACATATATATCGCCAATTAGAGCCGCACAGATGAACATTGCTAATAAAGTCATTATTCCTATCATAAGAAGTGTGTATATTTTCTTTTTGGACTCTTTTAACCAAATCGCATTGCAAGTTCCTAAAATCATAATCGGAATAATCCCAAAAATAAATCCAATAACAAAAAAGTTATAAATATTATACGTTTTTGTTTCTCTTGCTTGTTTTCCTTGTAATATAGGCTCCATCAAATGATATGACATATAATTCCTCCTTTTCCATATTCACATTATAAAGTATATTTTCATCCTATTTACAGTGAAAATAAAAAAGTCGACAACCTTTGTTGTCGACTTCTGATTACTCACTCTTTTTAAATTGCTCACACTTAAACTCAATATCATCTAACATTTCAAGAAGGCGATCTACATCTTCTAGTTCCACGTCTTCTGGTTCAATTGTATCAATAACCTCTATAAACATATTTAAACGTTCTTTCAAATATACTAATTGTGAATCCTTATCGTAAGTAGCATTTCCCATAGGTGCTCTCTCCTTTTTATTCGAGTTATCCTAATTTCCTATCTAGCATACTCATTTGTGTACTTGTTGAATCTTTATTTCATTATACAGCAAAAGCGATTATCGCGGTCATGAAATTTTAGTAAAATGGTTTATCCGGCCATTTAATGACAGTAAACTCCATCATCTTATGATGAAGAAAGAACAAAAAAGATAGACGAGGGATAAAGTGAAACTTCCCACTGCTGGAAGTTTCACTTTATCCCGCATTAACGGTCAGTAAATCCCCTTCCTAGGATGAAGAGAGAAGCAAAAGAGATAGGCGGGGATAACTGTCCGTAAAAGCCCGATTGGTTCAACTAACCAGCAGTGGGAAGGAAAAAAACTCCCCACTGCTGGAAGTTTCACTTTATTAAAAAGCAATCTTCTTCTATCATAGAGGATGGACAAATTGTTATTTCAATAGTCAAAGGAGTATTTCATAAATGGATACATCACAAAAAATGAAGCCGATTACTCCTTCTTATGATCCATGGGAAGCTTATATGGACCTTGAAGAGTATGGCAAATTATTATTAACAAACGTTGAATTTACAACGACAACATTATGCAATATGCGCTGTGAACATTGTGCTGTTGGTTATACATTACAGCCAAAAGATCCAAACCCACTTCCGCTTGATTTATTATTACAACGATTAGATGAAGTTCCACATCTACGTTCTTTAAGCATTACAGGCGGCGAACCTATGCTTTCCAAAAAATCTGTTGATAACTATGTAACACCGCTCTTAAAATATGCTCACGAACGAGGCGTTCGCACCCAGATTAACTCTAACCTAACTATAGATTTAGCCCGTTATGAACAAATTATTCCTTATCTCGATGTTTTACATATTTCTCATAACTGGGGAACGATTGATGATTTCGTTGAGGGCGGATTTGCGATGATGGAGCGCAAACCGTCATATGAACAACGTGCCAAATTATTTGAACGGATGATTTCAAATAGTAAAGCCTTATCAGAAGCAGGTGTTCTTGTTTCTGCTGAAACAATGCTCAATAAACGTACACTTCCGCATATTGAACATATTCACCGTCAAATCGTTGAAGAGATGGGTTGTAAACGTCATGAAGTACATCCAATGTATCCAAGTGATTTTGCTAGCAATCTTGAAATTTTAACGAAAGATGAAATTTTGAGTGCCATTTCACACCTTCTTGATATTCGCGATGAAAATGTATGGATGCTATTTGGAACATTGCCATTCTATGCATGTAGCAACGACGAACGTGATTTAGAAGTATTCAAAAAGCTGCATACAAGTAAAAATGTCACAGTACGTAATGATCCAGACGGTCGTTCTCGTTTAAATGTAAATATTTTTGACGGCAGTATTATCGTTACAGATTTCGGTGACGTTCCAATGCTCGGAAATGTTCAAACAAATACACTGCAAGAAGCTTATGACAAGTGGAGTTCCTCACAAACAGCAAAAGAATTAGGCTGTCATTGTCCAGCTGTTAAATGCCTTGGACCAAACATTCTTGTAAAAAATAGTTATTATCCAACAGAAAATTTCTTAACGAAACAAGCAAACATCACGTTGTAAGAAAAAACGTCAGCGTACTATCATGCTGACGTTTTTTGTATGAACCTTTACCTTGGATCAGGAGACGAAATAAACTTAAAGGAAAGATGATCTTGAATTGGTATGGATGCTCCAATTCCTTGTGATGTGATATTTTTAATCATCAATTTTCGCTGATTCCCTTTTAAGACAAGATATACTTCGCCAAATGTTACTTTTCCTTTTTCGTTAACTGCTGGCGTATACGCATATAAATATCCAAGTTGTTTCGGACTAATATTATATACTCGTTCATGCTGGGTTCCATAACCAATAATTGTTTTAAACGAAAGAGGTAAACGTACTTTTTCCATCGCTTTTAACAGCATCATCTTCTTCACATCTTCTGCATCCTTAATGTAAGAAGTAAGCCCACTTTCTACTAGTTTTTGTGCTTCTTGTTTATAGCGAAGTGGATAAAATCCCTGTCCACCGCGATTATCATGAACATTCCGATTGACTTGCCTGTATTCCCAGTTCATTGTTGTTTCAATCGATTCATAATTTAAAGGCCATTGTCCTAAATAAATTTTCGCGCGATATCCAACTGCAAGTGGTGCATTTGAAATAGATGTTTCATTAAACATTCGAATTAAATCCGGATTTTCAATCTTTATCGGCGATGTCTCAAGCAACGTTTTTGCTAATTCACTCGGTTGTAAGCGCGGCAGGTCCTCTGTTGGATTTGGATACGTATTTTCTTTGGAAACGTTTAAAACAGATGGCGGAACTTTCACATTCAATTCTGTCTTCGCAAAACTACTACAAGGAAATAAAAAGATAAACGAGAACATAATGGTGATATAAATATTGCACACTCGTTTCATCCGTAAAGCTCCTTCCTAATGGGACTATACGGTTATATTCTTTTCCCTGCTCTCTATTGTTATCCAAACTTTTTATAATAAATAGAAACCGATCCCCATAATGAGATAAGCGGCAAGTAATGTTAAACCTTCAAACCAGTTTGTATCGCCATCATTTGATATGGCAATTGTCAAAAATACAGCCGTAATCATTGCTACCAATTCTGGAATCGTGAATACAAGAGGCATATTTACCGCAAAGAACATAGAAATAATGACGAGTACAGGCGCAACAAACATAGCAATTTGTAATGTTGAACCAACTGCAATTTCAACAGCAATATTAACTTTATTTTTATAAGCCATAACTATAGCCGATGCATGCTCTGCTGCATTTCCGACAATCGCCACAATGATAATCCCGATAAATAATTCACTCCAGCCAAATGTCTTAGCAACTGTTTCAATTGTATGTACAAGTGCCTCTGATACATAGGCAACTGCTACTGTTGCAATCGCTAAAATAAGCAACGCTTTTCCTTTTGACCATTCCGGCTCTTCATCATGCTCTACTTCTTCTTCTTTATGCTGATATACGCCGCGGTGCGTAACAAGTTTGAAAAACAATGCTGCTAAATATAAAACAATCATAATAATAGCAATGCCGATACTAAGTTGGAACGTTTTCTCGACGTTCATTTTCATTGAAAATATTTCGGGAATCACAAAAGCAACAACGACTGCAAAAATTAATAAAGATGAATTATGTCTCGCATCATAAACATTAAAGCTTTGACGTTTATACTTTAGACCACCTATAAAAAAGGAAAGTCCACCAACTAACAATAAGTTACCGAGAACAGAACCTGTTAGCGAAGCGAGTACTACTTCCGTTAACCCAGCTTGCAATGCAAAAATAGAAATAATAAGTTCAACTGCGTTACCAAATGTTGCGTTTAACAATCCGCCTATACGGGGGCCTGACACAACCGCCAAACTTTCCGTTGCTCTCCCCATAAAACCGGCCAGTGCAATAATTGTAACGCAATATACAGCAAACATAATTGTTTGTGGCCAATGCATTACGTTACCAAGAACAGAAAGCGGTACACCAATGACTGCAACAAATAAAAAAATCTTATTAAACATCCTTTTCATCCTTCCATTTCTTTCTCAATCACTCTTTATATTACCATTATTATTCTTCTAATTTACCCAATTTTTATCATAATTACGTTTAAAAAAGAGCATTGAAGAAAAAAGTAAGAGCGAGCAAAAAATTTCACTAACGTAAGTGCAATTAGTAAAACCGATTGGACTCTTACGAGAAATTCCTCTTTAGAAAAATATGAGCGTTAACTAGAAAGGAGCAGAAACAAATGCATCTAAAAGAAAAAATTGAAAAGATTATCCAAAACCAACAAATTGGTGTCCTCGCAACCATTCGTGACAACAAACCGTATAGCTGCTTTATGATGTTTTTTCATGAAGATTTCGTATTGTACGCTGCAACAGATCGGCAATCAAAAAAAATAACAGATATCGAACAAAATACAAATGTTCATGTTTTACTTGGTCGCCAGGGAAAGCACTGGGAAGAAGAATATCTTGAAATAGAAGGCATTGCTTCTATTGAAGAAGACAGTACGTTAAAAAATAAATTTTGGACAAATAGTTTAAAACGTTGGTTACTTGGTCCTGAAGATCCAAATTACGTGTTAATAAAAATTAATCCTGATACCATTTATTACATTGATAGTGCTGGTACAACACAACCAGAGTTTTTACGTCTATAAAGTGAAACTTCCCCCACTGATGGTTAGCCCACCCAATCGGACTTTTACGGGCAGTTTTTCCCCCGTGCTTCCCCAGCCTTTACTGCCCACAAATAGCGGGATAACGAACAAAACAAGACTTCGTTAGATTTTAAATATAATTTGAAGGATATGGTCAATAATAAGAAATAGAAAAAGCCTTGAGAAAGGAGATTCTCGAAGGCTTTTTCTACTTTTTCAGTAACAAATACATAAAATAAGGAGCACCAATAAAAGCAACCATAATACCTGCAGGAATTCCACTTGGTTCTACAATATGCCGACCAATTGTATCTGCAAGTAATAATAGCCATCCACCGATCAGAATGGCTACAGGGACAAACATTTGATGTCTTGGCCCAACTAAAGATTTTGCAATGTGCGGGGCCATAAGCCCGATAAAGGCGATTCCCCCTGTAACTGAAACTGCAGCGGCGGCTAATGCAACGGCGGCTAGTAGTAGAGAGCGGCGTTCTTTTTCAATTTCGATCCCGACGCCAATCGCTACGGGTTCGCTTAAGGCAAGAATGTTTAGACGGTTTGCCTTATATAATGTGAACGGGATCAATATAGCTAACCATGGAAGGATAGCCAATACAAAGACCCAATCATCTCCCCAAATATTTCCGGAAATCCATTTTGCGATAAAATCTACTTTGGTACGTTCAGCAGAGGAGATAATTACAATCATTGTTCCTGAGAGTGCGAATGAAAATCCAATCCCCGTTAATGTTAAATTTATCGGCTGAAGTCCCGTAGCTTTTTTATATGAAAAGACATAAATCAGGCAAGCTGTAATAAAAGCCCCCATAAATCCAACAACTGGTAGTAAGTATACAAATGAACCTGCATCGATTGGAAAATACAAAAAGAAAATTGCAATCGCTACACCTGCTCCTGAATTAATACCGATAATTCCAGGTTCAGCTAAATCGTTTCGAGTAATCCCTTGTAATATAGCCCCTGATAAGGCAAGTGCCATGCCGGCTAATAGTGTAATTGTAATTCTAGGCAATCTAAGAGAGAATAAAACAAATTCTTCTTTAAATGTTCCTTGTCCAAATAATGTTGGAAGCAGCCTATCATAGGAGAGTGAAGCAGCTCCTAATCCCATACCGACTATGATTGTTGCGATAATAAGTATAAGTAAAGCCATTATAATGAGTCGTTGTTTTTTTAAAATTGATTGTTGAATCATGAGAATGTTCTTCCTCCTTTACGTACAATAAATAGGAAGAATGGTAGACCTACAATGGCAACAATGGCAACAAGTGGTGTTTCATATGGAGCATTCATTGTACGTCCGATTGTGTCAGCAAGTAGCATAAAAGAAGCGCCAACAATTGCAGACATCGGGATAACAAAGCGATAGTCTGGCCCGACGATTGGTCGTACCATATGGGGCACCATTAAACCTACGAATGCCATGTTTCCAACAAGTGCAACAGAGGCACCTGCAAGCAAAATGATAACAATAAAAAGAACGGTTTTAATGACGATAATTTTTTGACCAAGCCCAATTGCGACTTCTTCACTTAGACTTAGAATCGTCAATTTCTTTGAAAATAAAATGGCAATGAATATACTTACTGAAATAACTGGAATAATGATTTGTAGCTGGCTCCATGTTGTTCCAATTACACCTCCTGCTGTCCACATAGATACGTCTTGCGAAATCTTGAAGTAAATTCCAATGCCTTCTGAAACCGCAACTAAGAACGCTGAAACTGCCGATCCAGCAAGGACGATTCGAAAGGGAGAAAGCCCTCCCTTTCGAATCAACCCGATGCCCAAAACCATAATTGCACCGATTGCTGCTCCAATAAAGCAGGCAATCATCATATAAAAATAATTTACAGAGGGTACAAAGGCAATGGTAATAGCAAGTGCAGCGTTAGCACCACCAGTTAGACCAAGTAGACCTGGATCCGCAAGTGGATTGCGGGTTAGTCCTTGCATAATTGCACCAGAAACAGCGAGACCGGCCCCAACAAAAATAGCTGCAACTTCACGTGGTAAGCGTAGTTCACGGATCAGGGAAAGCTTTTCTCCTTTGGCTGAAGAAGTAAGCGCTAACCATACATCCTTTACAGTTGTATCTGCCGCACCAAACAACATCGCGATTATAAAAATAAGGAAAAACGCAATGATTCCTAAAATAAATTTGTACGTAAAGGAGGCTACACGTGGCTTGTTTTTTGTCATTCGTTTCACATCTTTTCTTTTCATAGAATAAAGGAAGAGGAATTCTTAAAATAAGAATTCCTCATTGTTGTATTATTGACCAAGAAAGCTTTTCTTGAAGAAGTCTAGTTGGAAATCTAATGTAAGTGGATCATTAAAGTAGAATTCCATCATGTTTACTTCGAATGCTCTATTATTTTTCACAGCTGAAATGTTTTTGTATGATTCTGTTTCTTGGAATGAGTTATCAGTATCTTTATTTTTACTTACAATTAAGTAATCCCCAGCATACTCAGGTAGAACCTCAGTAGATAATGCATAATAACCTGGTTTTAATGCTTTTTCTTTTACTTTTTCAGGCATTTTTAATTTCATTTCTTGATAAAGAATTTCTGTTCCACGGCCCCAGTTCTCGCCGTATACATAAATTTGCTTGTTGAAGTTTTCAATAACAGAAACAGTTGCATCTTCTCCAATTTTTGCTTTAATATCTTTCCCTGCCGCTTGTGCACGTTTCTTGAAATCGTCCACCCAAGTTTTTGCTTCTTTTTCTTTATTTAGTAATTTACCGATTTCTAAATGTTGAGTTAAGTAATCTACTTTTCCGTATGTGAATGTAACAGTTGGAGCAATTTTCTTTAACTTATCAACGTTTTTGATATTAGATAAACCAATAATTAAGTCTGGATTTAATTCAATAATTTTTTCGATATTTTCATCTGACACTTCAGCAACATCTTTTAATTTCTCTTGAAAACGTGGATTTTGTTTGGACCATGAATCTACCCCAACAAGATTTACACCTAAAGACATTACGTTACCTGCGAATGATGATAATACAACGACACGTTTGGGATTTGCAGGGACTTCAACTTTACCATTTTCAGATTGGTATGTAATTGTTTCTGATTTACTTCTCTTTGCACTTGAATCGTTTTTCTTATCTGTTGATCCGTTGCTACAAGCACTCATAACAAGTACAAATAGAACTGTAAGTGAAATGAATAATTTTTTCATTCGTCTTCTCCTTTTTATAAAATAAACGTAATATATAGCTTTCTAACAGGATGATATCTCACAATTCGTTCTACATTGGGCTTACAAATCTTGCTATCGAGATTTATTGCAATAAAAGTAATTGAATGATTTATAAATCAATGAAGCGTTATATTCCCTCCGATTTTTGTTAATAGTTTACAAATTGAAAATGATTATCAATTTCAATCACTTAATAATATAATTTTATCTTTTTATATTGTCAATAGTAATTTGGATTGTAAATCTAATCGAAACAGGTTATATTTTACTGAGAATGATAATCAATATACATTAAAAACTGAGGAGTGAACGCGAATGAATCAAGAGGAATTATTTGATATAACTGTGATTGGTGGTGGACCTGCAGGGCTTTATTCAGCGTTTTATAGTGGATTAAGAGAAATGAAAACGAAGATTATTGAATTTCAGCCACAATTAGGTGGAAAGATACATGTTTATCCAGAAAAAATGATTTGGGATATTGGAGGATTGCCACCAGTTATGGGGGCTAAGTTAATTGATCAACTTGTAGAGCAAGGACTAACATTCCATCCAGAAGTAGTATTAAATGAAAAAGTAGAATCGATAACTCGCAATGAAGAAGGAATCTTTGTATTAAAGACATCCTCTGGAAAAAGACATTTTTCAAAGACTGTTATTGTAGCAACAGGGAGCGGAATATTAAAGCCACAAAAATTAGCAATTGCAGGTGCTGAAAGATTCGAAGTATCGAATTTAAATTATACTGTAAAATCTTTAAAACATTTTCAAGATAAAACGGTCATTGTTTCAGGCGGAGGCAATTCTGCAATCGATTGGGCTAATGAACTGGAGCCGATCGCAAAAAAAGTGTATTTAACATATAGAAAAGATACTTTGTCTGGTCATGAAGCACAAGTAACCCAACTTATGAATAGCTCTGCAACATGCTTCTTGCATACAACAATTACAAAGTTAATTACAGGTGATAATCATGAAGCAATTGAGCGTGTGGAATTAACAAATCATGAAACAGGAGAAGTTTCATATTTACCAATTGATGAAGTCATTATTAATCATGGATACGAACGCGATATGACATTATTGAAGAATAGTGAACTAAATATTGAAATAATAGATGATTACTTTATTGCAGGTAATGCAAATAGTGAATCTTCCATAGAAGGGTTATATGCTGCGGGAGATATTTTAAAACACGAGGGTAAATTGCATTTAATCGCTGGTGCTTTTCAAGATGCTGGGAACGCCGTGAATAAAGCAAAACAATTTATTCAGCCGGATGCAAGTGAATATGGCATGGTTTCTTCCCATAATGATGTTTTTAAACAACGTAACCGGGAACTTATTAAGCAAATGATGAGATAAAATGCATTCGTGAAATAACGGATGCTTTTTTATATTTTCTTTGCGCACAAAAATAGATGGAACTGAGATTATGGTATGAGTTTGTTAGGTGTATTTGACTGAAAATAACGATGTTTAGGAAAGAAGAAATGTTATCAATGTTTCTACAAGTGGAGTTAGGTTATATTGTAAAATACGTTCCTGAAGAAAGAAAAAATCAGCTTAACAATCATGCTGAAGTAAATGATGAGTTTTTATTAAGTAAGCAAGAAAACTATAAAAAAACTGGTATCTCTCGTATTACACCGTATCGTAAGAAACCACGCATTCTTACCTTACTTCTCTAATACATATATACTTAATATTTTGCGAGGTCTTGTTTTGTCGAAAAGTTCTTATCCAAAAAAAATTGAAAAAGGTGGAACTTTCTAAAGATTCTGTTATATAATAGTACTAACTTAAATAAACTGTATTAAAACAGATTGGGAGGAGAAATAAAAATGATAAAGAGAGAAGAACGGAAAAATATGATTGAATTTATTGAAAAGAAAAAAGGAATTGAACGAGAAGAACTTATGTATATGACAGATGACGAAGTAGAACATATTTATAATGTGACGTACTTCTTATATGAAGAAATCACAGAGTAGCATATAAAAAACCGCTATATACATTAGCGGTTTTTCTTATCTTTTTGTATTTTTACATATGTATAAACAATCAAAGCGATGACGATTGAAACAACACCAATCCAAAATCCGTATCGATGTAAATTGTACTCTACATCTCGCCACTTTTCTCCTAATTTCCACCCAAGTCCAATAAAAACGCTCACCCAAATGAAAGCACCGCCATACGCATATAAACAAAACTTACCCCATTTTAAGCCCGACATTCCTGCAAAATAAGCAGTTAAATGTCTAACACCAGGTATAAAATAGCCAAACACTAATAAAAAAGGACCATACTTCTCAAATAAAATATGAGTCTTCTCGATTTGAGCTTCTTTAATCCCCACTTTAGAACCATATTTTTTCAATACAGGGAGTCCAAGTTTTAAACCAAGCATATAACTTAATGTAATCCCAATTATAGCCCCAGCCATGCCGCTCGTAAACGCCTCTGTTCCTGACATATATCCCCTTGAAATATTATATCCGACAAATGTAAGTAGAAATTCATCTGGTATTGGTAATCCAACAATTCCTCCAGCAAGCGCAATAATAATTCCATAATAACCGTAGTGTGCGATTAATTCACCAATATGTTGTTCCATTCGCACGACACATCCTATACGTTATCGTTATTCCACATTGTACCCTCTCCATCAATAAAGCAAACATGGTATACATATTCACTATACATTGTTTTTATGACGAACTCTACATCCAATGTTACAACTTCATGTAGAATATTATAGTCTTATTATGTTATTAGGAAGAGCCAATGTTGTTTCAGAACTGAAAGGAAATTGAAAAAAAACTGAAACTTTATGCATGAAAATTCAATCCTACTCTAAAAATGAAAGGAAAATGAAATTTTTCAAAAGAAAATCTTTGCTAGAATAAAGAGCATCAATGCAAAAAAGTGTTGACATATAAAGGAATATACACTTTTCAAGATATAGTGGGGGAAAAACATGACACTAGAAAAACAGTTAATAAAAAAAATATATTATGAAACATTTTTAATGGAAAATGAAACACATCCGCCTCTTCAAGTACTTGGAGAAGCTTATTTAGCTGAGCAAAAAAATGAATTTTCGGATGGATCTTATATTCGTTTTGCACAAGGTGAGTTTTATTATCACCATCAAGATTTTGAATCCGCTATTTTTAAATGGGAGAAAGTCAATAATGAATTAGAACCATGGGCACAGAAGAATATTGCAGATGCTTACTTCGAACTCAATCAATTATCAGCTGCCGAAACTGTGTATACGTCCATTACTACTGATAATAAAATACTTATGACCGAAATTTCATTGCAATTACTCTCTCTTTACATAGAACAAAACAAACTGGATTTAGCCTTCAAAGTTATTAAAGACGCTGTTTCTGTAAATCCCGATTATCCAAACGTTACAACCATTGCTCGTTCCTTTTATGAAGAACAGCAAGATTGGGATAGTGCGGTGGAACTTGCAATAAATGAAATGATTCGAACAGAGTCCTTCCAATGGTTTGAGATTTTAAAAGAATATATTGATAAAGGATTTACGAAAACCATTTCACCAGATTATTTCTATAAGGTACTAGTTACATTACACAATGTAGACCTAATCCAATTTACACAAATTGTTTCATCACTTTGGCACAGCTATAAGAATGAGCAAACTTATTTGCTTTGGCTTAAAACAATAAATGACTTTTTCTCACATATCGAAGTACATTCAACCGATGAATGGGACAACATTTCTTCTCTTTATGAAGAAACGTATTTTGAATTAATTCAAGGCCAGTATATGCTGAGACAATTACATGATATTGTTCCGAATATTTTAACGAATTGGTTAAAAATGGTCAATCCTTCTCGCTCTGTCTTTCCATCTGCAGCAGTATTGGCATGGGATGAGATTTTCCCTGCTAAAATAGATTCGGCAGACGTGCAACATGCAGAAAAACTATTGTTACATTCCACCAATTACACGGATGATTTAGACTATAGTTTACATCTTTTTGATTCTATTACACAGTGGGCACAAAACAATGATTTAGAAATGGGACATCGCTTTAGATGGTTGGTCTGTGAGCTTGCAGATTTAAGAACAAACCGTCTTTTAGTAACAGGAACTTCTGGAAACGGAAAATCTTCATTTATCAACTCTGTACTAGGAGAAAATATATTAGAAGATTCAAGCTCAAATACAGTTATCTTTAAGGATGACGCTCATACAGAAATTAATGCAATAACAGATGCAACAATTTCAACGACTAATAATTTCTCAGATTTCCATAACATGATGTCTATGCACCGACAAACATATAGAGAAAAAACATGTATTGAATTTAAATTACCTTGCAAGTTTTTAAGTAAAAACAAACTAGCATTCGTTGTTACACCTGGCTTTAATAGAAACAACGATATTAGAAATGAAACATTCGGATATTTAAACTCAGTAGACAGTTTGTTATTCGTATTGAATGCAGATTCTCCTTTTACTGATAAAGAACGTGACATTTTATTAAACATTCAAGCACATGCACCAGATTTACAAATTCATTTCTTATTAAATAAAATTGATAACATTTACAGCGAAGCTGAAGTAAAACGAGTTATACATGATACGCAAACAAGAATACACACATATTTCCCACATGCGAGGGTTTTACCTTATTCATCGTTATATACAAACACTCAACAGCTAAACGAGTTAACTGATTTTGTCAATTTTAACTTTGAGTATAAAAATCTTGATCAAGAACGTACGAAAAAAATACTATTTTTCATTCGAAAAGCAATTCAATATCTTTTAGATAAACGAGTTGAGATGGAAAACAACTTAGTGGATTCTATTAGTTGGAATGAAGATATTTTAGTGAGACTAAATGGCTTTATTAATAATGTCACTGCTTTTGAAAAGGAAAAAATTCATTTTATTACAGATTCATATCGTACAATGAAACATAAAATTACGAACGATCTTACAGAGCATATTCCGAGGCTACTGCAAGGCTGCTCTGATCTAATCAGTGAAGACAGCGATTTTAGACACATTGATATTGAATTAAATACCGCGATGAATGAGAGAATTCGAAACTATCTAGAACAAACTGTATTACCTAACTTCGCTTCATCCATGCAGAATTGGATTGAAACTTCTAATAACGAGTTCCTTCAAAGTCAATCATACTTAGAAGAAATAAGTGAAGGACTTAACTCGTTATGTGGAGAAAATCGAATCCAGTTAGAATGCGACTTTAAAATACTTGATGATTGGCGCCGAGATACAGATAGAATGACGAATAGAATACAAATGGAAGAAGTAAATATCTTCCGCCGGTTTACGCCCGCGCAATTTTTACTAAAAAGTGCAGGAAAATTATTCGGATCTCTTCCTAAAAATAAAACAATGCTGTATAACAAATACAAACAGTATTTAGAAAATGAAGATTTTACTGATGTAACTACTTCTATTATAAACAAGTTTTTCTTGCAGTTTGAGTTATTTGAAAATGCATTAGAGCGAGATATTACTATGTTCTTTAGAGATCCATTTAGTTCATTGAAACAAGCTGTGGAACACACGCATTTAGAAATACAAGAACAGCAAAATACACTGCATAAAATGAAATCAAATCCTGAAGTTTATCGTGATCCTGTAACACTCTTTGAACTAAGATTGCGTCAGTATGAAGTAGTCTTAAGTATAGATAAGGAGAATCCTGATACAGAGTTAATGTTAGAAACAAACATGGAGTCGATTTTTTAATTGTAATAGATAAAACCACCAAAGCGGCCAATATCGGCTGCTTTGTTACTTCTTATATGTATGTAAAAAATTAATCCTGTTGTATATCCCAAATCACATCATCAACCTTTGCTTCAATACGGATTCGCTGAATAAATTGCTTACGTTCGTTTTCATTACGAGCCAGTTTCTGTACATACCGCCGCTTACTCAACAAGTGTAGATAACGTTTGTCTGTATGAATGATACCTCGGCATTTTATATTTTCATATATAACCTTAAACCAATCATGTCCCTTTAACTTTTCCACATGACGAGCAAATCTTCTTTGTTTTCGCTTTTCTCTTCCTTCTATAGTTTCTAACGCTAACTCTACAAGTTCTTCTGCTAGAGCTTCTCCTATAACTCTTACAACTCCGATTGTTCCTCGAACGATAACTTTAGTAGCATCTACCGCTATTTCCCCGATTGCAACTGCTCCCCGTGCGATTCCAGCTAAAACATGACCAACAATCTCTTCCATAACTTCCCTCCTTCTAATCTATAATCTGCAACCGGCTAAAAGGATAATATATGGAAATTAAACTTCCTAATACATCATCTTTATCAATTAATCCTAATCCATTACGACTATCACGGCTAACTAATCGATTATCTCCCATTACAAAGATTTTATTTTTTGAAATTTTCATCGGACCAAAATCCTCCGTTAAATTCATCATAAGTTGCTTTGCATGCTTCTTATTTTTTAACAACAAAAAAGAACCGCTCTCAAGCAGTTCTTCTTTCACATTCTATATACCAACATAAATGATACACATTTGTGCTCCCACATATGTTGCCCAAACTAAAAGAGGATCATATTTTACATTCCGTCCACCAATATCAGTAATTCCAATAATAAAATCAGAAATGACAAATAGAGAACCACCAAGCGCTGGAATCCACCACATATCTTGATTCAAATAAGCAAGCGCAAATGCAAAACACGCCATTCCACCAACCCAAAGTCCGTATACAAGCGCACCTATTGTAAATAATCGATCCTGCTTATGATTTCGAATAAAAAAGAACCAACCAATAATTAAAAACAAGCCGTATCCCGCTAAACCAATATACAAGCCATTCCACGAAATACCCGTTTCTAAAAAGGCCGTAACATATAAGCAATGCGCAATAGCAAATGTCACCATTCCACCAATGAGACGATGCCCAAATGGAATTAAGCCGGCCATAAACAAGTCACCAATTGTTGATAAAATCATACCAATTGCAACCCACTGGCGATAAGGTGTTGCCGGGTCCTGTATCCACATCCATATCGCAGCTCCAGTTAATGAGAAAGTGAGGAGTAAACGAATGAATAAGGGTAACGGTTCATTTTCCTTTGTTTGTTCTGATTGTCTTATTGCATAAATGGTCCCGAACAAAAATAAAACTACTTGTCCTATTAACAGTACGTACATTTCATTCATATCTTTCTCCTTGATGAATTAATATCTCTGTTATTCGATATAAAATCATCATTTTCCTTTCTTTTATCTATAATTTTCATAAAAAAATTGTTCCAAACTTTATCACGCTATTCACGGACACTGATAGAAATTTCGCTTTCCATATGAAAAAGAGGCTCTCCATGAACCTCTTCACATTGCGCTACTTTTTGCATGCGATGCGTTTCTTTCACTACGTGTACGATTCACAATAATAATTCCGGTCGCTACACATGCCAATCCAAACAATACGAAAGAATGAATTGCTTCGCCTAAAATCAAGCTTGATAAGATGACACCAAATACAGGAATGAAAAACATGTACATCGATACTTTTCCGACTTTGTTATATTTCATCACTGTATTCCAAATACAAAATCCCGCTGCTGATAAGAATGATAAGTATAGCAGCATAAGTAACGTTTGCATATGGAATGTAAATGGCATCAATCCAACTTGTAAAACCCCGATAAACAATAAGCCTAAAGAACCGATAATCATCTGATATGCGGTCATATAGCCTACATCCATCGTTTTACTTCCTTCTTTCGCCAAAATGTTACCGTATGAGTACAACATTGCCGCACTTAATAATAACAGTTCACCAATACCAAAGTGAAAATCCATATTTCCTTTTGGAATGTTTACAAGAATGACGCCACAAAAACCAATTGATACACCAACGATTTTTCTCATATTTAAAGAATCATCTTTATATAGAAAATGCGCTAATACAATTTGAAAAAATGACGATGTTCCAGAAATAACTGCTCCTTCAATCCCAGTACTATAGCTCAAGCCGATATAAAAACAAACATATTGTAAAAACGTTTGAAACAGACCAATTTGAACAAGTTGCTTCGTTGTTCCTTTTTGAAAAGATACATTTCTCCCTAACGCTTTAAAGAAGAATAACAGCATCATTCCTGCTAAGAAAAAACGGTAACCTGCAAATAAAATTTGCTCGCCTACTTCATGAGGCTGAATGTCTAACTGGACATAACTTAATTTAATAAATGGAAACGCACTGCCCCATAGAAAAGTTGCACTTAATGCTGCAACAAATACACCGAGCGGATGTGTAAAAAATCTTTCTGCCTTCACTGGATGTCTTCCTTTCCGTGCTTTTTATGAACAATATTCATATATAACAAAGCGGAGTCAAAAAAACAAGTATTTTCACTTCTCCCTCAATCTTGAGGTGGGTACTTACTCCCCACAAATAGCGGAATAAGTAAAAAACTTTCCGTATAAGGAAACATATGTTACAATTTAGAATAGTAATAATAAAGTAAATAACTACACAGAGTGTGTTTTCTAGGAAATGCTGCTATCCGAATGGATGGCAGCTTTCGTCGTTTTATAAGGCTTTCGATGATGATTCTTTTTCTCAATGAAAGGAGTGAAACGAGATGAATTCACAAGTAAAAATATTTTTAAAACAAAAGAACGTTTCAACTTAACAGAATGCTGCTATCTAGATGGATGGCAGCTTTCGCCGATTTATAAGGCTTTCGATGATGATTCTTTTTCTCAATAGAAAGGAGCAAAAAATCTATGAATTCTGAAGTAAAAACATTATCAAGGCAACAAGGAACTAAGACTTCTTCACCTTGGCTTGCAACATTTCAAAAACATTATGAACTCATTTTTGCAATTACATCCGGAGTTTTGATTTTGATAGGTTGGTTACTAACAAAGAATGGCATTACAACAACTGCAACCATATTTTACGTATTAGCTTATATAATTGGGGGTTATGCAAAAGCAAAAGAAGGTATTGAAGACACAATTGCCGAAAAAGAGCTGAACGTTGAAATGCTCATGCTTTTTGCAGCTATCGGTTCAGCAATTATCGGCTACTGGACAGAAGGGGCAATATTAATTTTTATCTTTGCTTTAAGCGGAGCTATGGAAGCTTACACGATGAGCAAAAGTCAAAAGGAAATTTCAGCACTGCTCGACTTACAACCTGAAGAAGCATTGCGCATTTCTCGAGGCGGAGAAGAGCGTGTTTCAATCGAACAGCTGCAAATCGATGACATCATTTTAATTAAACCAGGTGAACGCATTCCTGCTGACGGTATTATTCACACTGGTGAAACAAATATTGACGAAGCGGCCATTTCAGGTGAACCAATTCCAAGTGAAAAAAAATCTGGTGACGAGGTATTCGCAGGAACTGTTAACTTACGCGGTGCCATCGAAGTAAAAATTACAAAACATAGTGATCAAACATTGTTCCAAAAAATTATTCGTCTCGTACAAAACGCACAAAGCGAAAAATCTCCTTCACAGCTTTTCATTGAAAAGTTTGAAGGAACCTATGTCAAAGGTGTACTTCTTGTTGTATCACTCATGATGTTCGTTCCTCATTATGCTCTTGGTTGGAGCTGGAATGAAACATTTTACCGTGCGATGATTCTACTCGTTGTCGCTTCGCCTTGTGCACTTGTTGCAGCTATTACACCTGCTACGTTATCAGCAATTTCAAACGGTGCACGGCATGGCATCTTATTTAAAGGCGGTGTTCATTTAGAAAGATTGGCTTCATTAAAAGCCATTGCCTTTGATAAAACGGGTACATTAACACAAGGAAAACCAACAGTAACAGATGTATATACTCGTGATGGAATATCCGAAAAAGAGTTATTACACATTACAGCATCCATTGAAAGTCATTCTACACACCCTCTAGCTGAATCAATTGTGAAATATGCAAAATGGGCACATGACATTACATTAACAAAACCAGAAAACGTAGAAGATGTAACTGGATTCGGATTAAAAGGAACATTGCAAAATAAAGCGTACCAAATTGGAAAAGCTGATTTTATTGGAGAAGAAACCGGATCATTCTATAACGGTATTTGGGCGCAATTAGAACAAGAAGGAAAAACGGTTGTATATGTAAGCGATGAAAAAGGTATTCTTGGTCTTATTGCTTTAAAAGATACATTGCGCCAAGAAACAATTGCTGCAATTCATGAGCTTCAAACTCTTGGCGTCAAAGCAATTATGATTACAGGTGATAATGAACAAACAGCAAAAGCAATCGCTGCTGAAAGTAATATTAAAGAGTATTACGCATCTTGCTTACCAGAAACAAAGGTAGAAACAATAAAACAATTGAAAGAGAAATACGGTACAGTAGCAATGGTTGGTGACGGAATTAACGATGCTCCTGCATTAGCAACAGCAAGTATTGGAGTTGCTATGGGCGAAGGAACTGATGTTGCTTTAGAAACGGCTGACGTTGTCTTAATGAAAAATGAACTTTCCCGCTTAGCACAAGCAATTCGCTTATCAAAACGAATGAATCGCATTGTAAAGCAAAATGTTATCTTTTCATTGACTGTCATCATGCTGCTTATTTGTTCAAACTTCCTACAATTTTTAGCACTTCCATTAGGTGTCATCGGTCATGAAGGAAGTACTATTCTCGTTATTTTAAATGGATTACGATTATTAAAAGCAAATAATTAAAAGGGTTCCGATATGGAACCCCTTTTTTAATGATAACTATTATGTCCGTTTGCACTGCTGCTCGTTTTATGTTTTGGCTGCGAGCTGCTGCGTTGTTTACGTTGATTTTTATCATTTTTGCTATTGCCAGTTTTATTTTGACCCATGAATAATCCCCCCTATTCCCTCTTAGTATGGAACAGAAGATTATTTTTGATTACGGGAATTATTGTCACCCGTTCGATAACAATTTAAAATCGCATTAACTTCTCCACCAAGTAAAATCACCCATGCGGTTAAATAAAACCATAATATTAAAATAATAATACCGCCGAGACTACCGTATGTATTAGAATAATTTCCAAAGTTATCGACATAGTATGCAAATGAATACGATACCACAATCCAGCCAATTGTAGCAAATAATGCCCCGGTCACCACTTCTCTTCTCTTTACATGACGATTTGGAGCGAATTTATACAAAAAACAAAACAAACCAAATAATACGAGAAAACTTAGTAGTAATCGAACAATACTCCAAATGAATGAAAATTCCTCAGATAAACCTAAAACTTTAAAAATCGCTGCTCCAATTAATTGACCAAATACAGGTAGAATTAAAGCAAAGACAATCATAAAAATCATTGCCAATGTTAATACAATTGATAATGCCCTTGTTGTAATAAATGAACGTGTTTCATTAATATCATAGGCACGGTTGAATGCCTTCATCACCGCATTGACACCATTGGATGCAAACCATAACATGGCAAGTAAACCAAATGATAATAATCCACCATTTTGCTTATTTACTATTGTATGTACATTTACTTCAATCAAACTCATTGCATCTTCAGGAACATAATCTTTTAAAAAGGCTAATACATCTTCCGTCTGAATCGGAATATATCCCAGAAGTGTTATTAAAAAAACGAGCGCTGGAAAAAGAGAAAGCAAGAAAAAATAAGCGAGCTGTGCTGCTAAGCCCGCTACATCATCTCGCAATGTTCGATCATATAAATCTTTTCCAAATGTGAAAACATGATGAGTTCTTGCTTTTTGTAAAAATGTTTTCATCTTTTTTAAACGCTTTTCTTTTCTTCTTTATTTTGTTTTAACTCGATAAACGCTTCTGATTTTTTCTCTTCTGCAATAAATTCCTTCATACCGCCATCTTCTGCGGCAACCAGCTCTTCTTCTGATTTTAACTCTTCAGTTGGCACGATTCCTTGAATTTCAATTGTTTCTGGTTGTTCTTTTACATTGTTCTTCCTCTTACTAAAAATATCTTTCGTTTCTTTTAAAGTTTCAACAACAGCTGGTGTTAACTTTTTAATTTCCGCTACTTTTGCTTTTACAACATTAAAGTCAGCAAGTTCACGACCTTTATCTGTAACTGTTTGCACTTTTTCTTTTAGCTTTGCATTTTCACCAATTTCAATCATTTTTGTTTTCGCTTTTCCTGCTGTATACTTCACCTTTTCACGATTTTCCTTCTTTAACATAGAAACCGCCACACCTGCTGCTACACCGATTGCAATATTTCGTACAAGATTTCCCTTCTTCGCCATATTCCTTCACCCTTTCATCTATTTTGTTAGAAAGTTATCTCACTCTAACGAACAATAAAATCTCAAAGGAAAACACTTGAGATCACTCTCCATAAGAGCTTAATTGGTGTAACTAATCATCACTAAAGACCACCGATGAAAGTTTCACATTATACTTTCTGAACTAACATCCTTATATTCCCTGCTCATGTCGAATGAACGCTAACAATTTTGCACATCCTTCTGTTACAAGGTCATATACTTCTTGAAAGTTCCCTGTAAAGTATGGATCCGGAACATCTGTCCAGCCACCGTCTGGAACAAAATCGGATAGTCTGCCAATATAACCGCCTGCTTTACCTAAAGCCTTTAAATCGTCTAAATTTTTATTGTCCATTGCAATAATATAATCAAACTTTGTTAAGTCTTCTTTTTCTACTTGACGAGCTTTAATTCCTTCAAAGGACACTGCATTTTCCATTAAAATTTTTTGTGTGCCATGATGAGGCGGATGGCCGATATGCCAATCCCCAGTTCCAGCCGAATCAACAATAATTACTGTTTCTAATTTTTCTTTTTTGACAAGCTCACGAAAAATTGCTTCTGCCATCGGAGAACGACAAATGTTTCCTAGACAAACAAATAAAACTCGAACCATATTTGTTTCTTCCCTTCACGATGCATTTGTTATATTTAGTATAAACAATCAACAATTACTTATAAAGAAAATAAGTACCAATTTAACAAAAGTCCAACAGAAGTCCCCTTCTTCAAACAACTCGTAGAAGTGTTAAGGAGAGGGCATTCACTATGATTGCAAACTTCCATTAACGAAAATGATAAAAAAATGTTAAGATAAGTCTATGCTATTTTAAAGGGGGACACTTCCGTGGATTTATCCGTAAAAACACAAGAGAACGTTGAATATATGGTAGAAGCAATTAAAGAAAAATTACGTATGGTAAACGCTGGTGCAATGAGAGCTTCAAACTTCAATGAAGACATGTATGAAGACTTACGTGATATTTATGAACACGTTATGAAACGCGACACATTCAGCATTAGCGAAATGCAAGCTATTACAGAAGAATTAGGCACACTAATCAAGAAATAACAAAAAGCGGCTACCAAAAACTCGGTAATCACCAAGCTTTTGGTAGCCGCCTCTTTTTATGTCCAAATTAAAATAATTTGTAACTACTCAGTTACTTTATGAAAAAAAGGCAGAAAAGCATTTTTTAAATGGGCGAGAGGGACTGGCGATGCATAGGAGCGGTCAGGTCCTTTTCCTGCCACGTGCAAGGTTTGAAAACAAAAGTAGACAATAAATGCAGGCTCCTGCCCTGTTTGCAAGACAGAAGTCTATATGCCAAAAAATGAATTTACAAGTAATAGAGAGGCACATCTTCACTAGAATCATACCCTTTTCTAAATTTCTAAAAGGTATAGCTGAGTAGTTACAATAATTTTTATCATTCGATAAAACATATCCCTCTCTCACAGGCATTTCCTTTCATTTCCAACAATTTTATGACAACTTCCCACTTTCATTCGCACACATTCTAAATACTGTACAATAATAGTAACCCCCTCATCAAAGACTTCACATCAAAGTACATACTACAATACAAAATTTCTACGCTACAATTGCTAACTGTTTTTCTACTGGAGGTGCTTTTATATGAGCAATTGGTACAGTAAGACAAAAACTCAGACATTACGTGAACTAGAAACAAATGAACAACAAGGTTTAAGTGAAGAAATAGCGAAAGCCCGATTAAAAAAATACGGAAAAAATGAACTCGTGATGAAGAAAAAAAGAACTTTGGGTCAACGTATTTTTGCCCAAATAAATGATATTCTCGTCTATGTCCTTTTAATTGCCGCTCTTATTTCTGCCTTTGTAGGCGAATGGGCTGATGCTAGCATTATTGCTGTTGTTGTCGTTTTAAATGCTGTAATTGGTATCATTCAAGAATCAAAAGCAGAGCAGGCTCTAGAAGCTTTAAAAAAGATGGCGACTCCAAAAGCAATTGTAAAACGAGATAGTGAATTAAAAGAAATTCCATCAGAAAATGTCGTTCCGGGAGACATTGTTCTACTTGATGCAGGTCGCTATATTCCATGCGACTTACGGCTCCTCGAAGCAGCAAATTTAAAAATTGAAGAGTCTGCTTTAACAGGCGAATCCGTTCCTGTGGATAAAGATGCAGCGTATAATCCTTCCAAGAAAAATTGCGAAAAAGTACCAATAGGTGATCAAAAGAATATGGCTTTTATGTCAACGCTTGTTACCTATGGTCGCGGTGTTGGAGTAGCTACCCAAACAGGCATGCATTCACAAATAGGAAAAATTGCTACTCTCTTGCATCAAGCTGATGATGAGACAACCCCTCTTCAAAAAAGCTTAGCGCAAGTTGGAAAATATTTAGGCTTTGTCTCTGTAGCGATATGTATCATCATGTTCTTTATTGGCTTTTTCCAAGGCCGTGACACGTTAGAAATGTTTATGACCGCTATTAGTTTAGCAGTCGCCGCGATCCCGGAAGGCTTACCAGCTATCGTCTCTATTGTTCTCGCAATCGGTGTACAGCGTATGATTAAACAAAATGTCATTATCCGTAAACTTCCAGCTGTCGAGGCACTTGGCTCTGTTACGATTATTTGCTCAGATAAGACAGGTACATTAACGCAAAATAAAATGACAGTTACCAACTTTTATAGTGACTGTACATATGATGCATTAGAAAATTTAAACGTAAATAATGATGTTCAGCGCCTATTATTAGAAAACATGGTTTTATGTAACGATGCATCTTATAATTCTGAATCACAAACTGGAGATCCAACAGAAATTGCACTTCTTGTTGCGGGAGCTGCCTTTGATCTTCAAAAAGATGTTTTAGAGAAGAAGCATAAACGCCTAAGTGAATTTCCTTTTGACTCCAATCGCAAAATGATGTCAACGCTGCATGAATACGAAGACAGCTACTTTAGCATGACAAAAGGGGCAATCGATAGACTCTTACCAAGATGCAAACATATTTTTAAAGATGGCATTGTTCAGCCGCTAACCGAAAGTGATAAAAATGAAATAGTAGCAGCAGCACAAACGATGTCAACAGAAGCGTTACGAGTACTTTCATTCGCTTTCAAGCAATACGATAATGAGCATATTAACATCTATGAGGCAGAAGAAAATCTTATCTTCATTGGTCTTGTAGGGATGATTGACCCGCCTCGCCTAGAAGTGAAGGCAGCTATTAAAGAGTGCAAGAAGGCTGGCATTCGCACCGTTATGATTACAGGAGATCATAAAGATACAGCCTTTGCCATTGCAAAAGAACTTGGAATTGCTAAAAAAGAATCTGAAGTAATAGTTGGAACACAATTAGACAATCTTTCAGATGAACAGCTCGCAAACGAAATTAATCATTTAAACGTCTTTGCTCGCGTTTCTCCTGAACATAAAGTAAAAATTGTAAAAGCGTTACGTGCAAAAGGAAATATCGTCTCTATGACTGGGGATGGGGTAAATGATGCCCCGTCTTTAAAACAAGCAGATGTTGGCGTAGCAATGGGGATTACCGGAACAGATGTGGCGAAAGGTGCAGCAGATATGGTGTTAACGGATGATAATTTCTCTTCAATTGTCAAAGCAGTCGAAGAAGGAAGAAACATTTATCATAACATTAAAAAGTCTATTCTATTTTTGCTTTCTTGTAACTTCGGAGAAATCATTGCACTCTTTTTAGCTATTTTACTCGGCTGGGCTACACCCCTTCGTCCCATTCACATTTTGTGGGTGAATTTAATTACAGATACACTTCCAGCATTATCACTCGGGGTTGATCCAGAAGATCCGGATGTTATGAAGGAAAAGCCGCGCCGTGTAAAAGAAAGCTTATTTAGCGGCAGTATACCATTTCTCATTCTAAACGGGATTATCATTGGGCTCATCACGTTAATCGCCTTTATTGTTGGCGCAAAATTATATACAGGGGATACGAATCTTTTTCCTCTCTTTCCATCAAAAATTGCAGAAGATGCTTTATTACATGCCCAAACAATGGCTTTTGTCACACTAAGCTTTTCACAGCTCGTTCACTCTTTTAATCTACGATCACGTACAAAATCAATCTTCTCTATCGGGATATTTACAAATAAATATTTAGTTTTTTCTCTTCTTATCGGCGTATGTATACAAGTATGTATTATTTCGATCCCGCCTCTTGCAAGCATATTTGGTGTACATACTTTAACAGTAAAAGATTGGGGCTTTGTTTTATTATTAAGTATCGTCCCGCTGCTAATAAATGAAATAATAAAAATATTGAAAAGGCAATGAGGAGATTCTTCATTGCCTTTTCTATCCTTACCCTTGCATTTCTTTCTTAATTCTATCCGTTAATTCTGCCATACGCTTACGGCTTTCTTCACGCTCACGTTTGTTTTGTTCTTCAATTTGTTGTGTTTCTTGAACACCTTTCGAAATAATATTCCAAGTCTCTTCAAGTGTTTCCATCTTAATACTTGAAGAACCCGCTAATTTCGCTACTTCTACACTTTGCGTCGCGATATTTTGTGCATTTCTCTTCAACAGCTCGTTTGTACGGCGGTCAAGTTCTGCCATGGAGTCCGCAACAAGCTTTTGACGTTTTGCATTTACAGCTTGAATAATACCATTTTTAAAAATAGGGATTGTTGTAATAAACGCTGTATTAATTTTCCCGATTAACTTGTTGTTACCACGTTGAATCATGCGAATTTGCGGTGCTGTTAATAGCGCAACCATACGCGCTTTTTCTAAATCATCAATGCGTTGCTCTAAAATCTCTACAGAGTTCTTTAATGATTCCAGCTCGATTCCTGCAAGTTGATCATTATTACGAACGCGCTCTTCATACATTGGAACTAATTCTGTTTGCAGACGCTCAAGTAACATTTCACCCGCAACAACATATTTCTCTAAATCTAAATAGTATTTTAAGTTTTGCTCATACAAGCCATCTAACGTACCAATTGAGCGCTTCATTTCATCTTGATATTTCGTGATTTCCACGTATACTTTATCCATTTCGCGTCCCATCGTTTGATACTTATTGAAGATTTGTTCAATCATTTGATTTCCTTTTTTAAATAAACGAGAGAAAAAACCGCTTTTTTCTTCAACGAAATCTTTACTATCAAACTTGTCCATAATTTTCCCAAGCTGTTTTAATAGCTCACCCGAATCTTCTACCTTAGATAATGTCATCGTATGCAAGATTTGATCTGCAAACCTTGAAATTTCTACAGATGGCTCTTTCCCTAACTCAATGAGTTCCAATTGATCTTTTATATCTACACCATTATAAATGCGCTGCACTTCAGGATCTTGTCTTAACTGCAGGCGAAGATTTTGTGATGTTTGTTCATTCAATTCTGTTGTTGGATCTAATACAATCGGATTCATATATGTATCTTCCTTTCTTTATAAAAATGGCCGGAATAACCCTTTTAAAGTATTTGATAAATTTTTATAAGACGAAACGCCGTGAAACTCCACATCAAAGCTTACTTCTTCTAACCAATGGGAATCAAATGCTCCTGCTTCAATGTACTGCTCGATATCATTACGTCCTGTCGGATTAAAATGGAAAACATCAATACCAATTTGATTTAAAAAGAGCATTAATACCGCATCAGAACGCGTAAGTTCTCCATTTTTCTCATTGTTAAATATGACTATTTTCGGCACTTCTTGCGAATAATCAAATTTCTCAAGCTGCTCAAGTATGTTCGGTGGAATTTGTGAAAGCTGCGCAAACACATATAAAGCAATGTCTTGCTCTGTTTCATTCCCTATTTTTTTGCAAAGCCCGCTTTCACATGTATGAATCATTGCCTCTGCAATGCCATATTGCAACCCTTCCGGTAAGCGTTTATGTGGCCACCAATGGCTTTGAATGATGTTCTGTGCATCAAGTTTTCCAGAACGGTTTAACGCATCACGATAATGAAATTGAAAATTCGCTTTCTGTTCCTTTGTAAATGGAAACTGATTGATTAACAGACTATTTTCATATGATGTTAACGTTTTTAATCTTTGAAAATACTCTTTCTCATTTTTAGAGACACCAGACACTTTTGCAAATAACGATGGGATATAAATATGTTGATTTTCTACAAAGAATGTTGGTCTTATAAATGCTTTTTCTTTCGTAATGATAAACAGTTCATCATATGTTGTCTTTAACGTCCGAGCAACTGGCGTATACGCCCTAAATTGCCACGGTTTATACAAGAGCGAATTATCATGATGAAGCACCTGCTCAATCTCTTTTGAGGCTTGATAAGCAACCGTTGCAACGCGCTCTCTCTTTTTATCCGGAAATGATTCTAATGCAATTCGACCTGGATGCGAAATCACAAATGTTCGATTTTCTTCATCGATTGTTTCAAAACCATCTTTTCCTTCTGGATGATAATACAATACATCACATCCGAGCATAATAAGGAAGTATAAAAAGTAAATTCGACTTTCCGACGCATCACCGTACCAGATAATTTGCGGCATTTGTACTTTATAATCCTTTTGTGAAAACCATTTTGAAACGT
Organism: Bacillus bruguierae; assembly: GCF_037104725.1. Taxonomy (NCBI): domain Bacteria; kingdom Bacillati; phylum Bacillota; class Bacilli; order Caryophanales; family Bacillaceae; genus Bacillus; species Bacillus bruguierae. The sequence goes on from NZ_JBAWSX010000007.1 coordinate 95,929, forward strand.
AATTTTCACTTAACTTTATCATATCAATTAAAAAACGGCGAAAACCTTCTGTTTTTAATGATTGATTATGTTGTTTTTCGTACAGCTTTAAAATTGAAATGAAAGTTGTATGTATGTAGTGTTGTATATCGGGATGATCTACTTCGGGCAATAAACGCTTTCCCGATAAATGAGCAACGAGACGATTTACAGTTAAACCGCTTGCTGCCTGTTGGTGCAGTGAAAAAACTTCTTGAATATCACGAAGCTTCTCTGAAGGAATGACTTTATTTAAATTTTGTTCATGAAGTACAGTGATATTCTCATTTTGACTATACTCAAATAATTGATTATAGTACTCATCCGTATCATTTGGTACTCCAAGAATGCGACATCCTATGTAGCTAAAATGCAGATCATTCTCTGTGACTTCATAATGCGGCCGCTTTGCTAAACCGACTTCAAACTGTTTTAATGCTTCTTCCCCGCCGAGTAGCTGTGGGTGAAATGTAAAACGTGAAAACATACTTGTTCACCTCCAAACGAAACGTTTATAAAAAATGGGCGCTCATATGACGAGCAAACCCATTTAGTCTATTAACCTATTAATCCTCTTTCTTAGAAGCTGCCACCTCTTCACGAGTTTGGCGAGATGTTTTCATATAATGTAAAATAAATGTCGCACCAAATGCAATAACTAAAACTATAAAGAATAACCAATGCGGCATTTCAATATGAAATACAGAAAGTAACATTTTCCCAGCAATAATTGCAATTAATATATATGCTGTCGTTTCTAGTTCTGGAATACGTTCTAATAATCTTAAAAATACACCGGCAATCCCACGCATCATTAAAATACCAAGCATTCCGCCAAGAAGTAAAATCCATACTTCATTTGAAACACCAAATGCCGCAAGAACGCTATCCACAGAGAACGCAATGTCCATTAACTCAACCATTACTACTGTTCCCCAGAACATGCCAAACATTCTAAATAGAATGCTGTCTTGCTTCATACCTTGACCTTCTTCATCTTCTTCATTGTCTTTAGATTTATCAATGAAGTGTTTCAAAGAAAGCCATGCAAGATAAAGAGCACCAAGTACTTTTACCCACGCTAATTTAATTAAGTACATACCAATTCCGATGGCAATAAAACGAAATGCATACGCACCAATAAGTCCATAAAATAAAGCTTTTTTACGCTTTTCTTCTGGAAGATGTTTTACCATAACAGCTAGTACAAGCGCGTTATCAGCAGATAGCAAGCCTTCCAAAATAACAAGCGTACCAATTAATCCCCAAGATACTGGATCTTGTAATACTTTTACCCACATATCTAAATCAAAGAATTGGGCATACGTATCAAGAATTCCGTGTAAAATCTCCATACAGTTCTTGACTCCTATTCTGTTTTTAAATTTCTAAAAAGCGGAAAAGAAGGAAACGAAAGTCGCTTCCTTCTTATGCATCCAAGCCATACGCTCTTACAAGCGCACCTAGTCCACCTTGGAAGCCACTTCCGACAGCATTAAACTTCCACTGTCCATTATGACGGTATAATTCACAAAAGACAACCGCTGTTTCAATGGAGAAATCTTCCCCTAAATCATAGCGAAGCACTTCTTCATTTGTTTCTTCATTCGCTAAACGAACAAATGCGTTAGCAACTTGGCCAAAGTTTTGGCGGCGGCCCTCAGCATCATAAATGGTAACTGTAATCGCAATACGGTGTACATCAGCTGGGACTTTGCTTAGATCAACAACTAATTGTTCATCGTCACCTGCACCTTCTCCAGTTCGGTTATCACCTGTATGTGTAACAGAACCACAAGGAGATTGTAAATTGTTATAAAAGATAAAATCTGTTTCTTTCGTACATTTACCTTCTTGATTTAATAAAAAAGCAGATGCGTCTAAATCATAATCAGATCCGCCGTCATATTGTTTAATATCCCATCCAAGACCAATAATCGCTTTCGTAAGGCCTGGGCTTGTCTTACCTAAATCAATTTTTTGTCCTTTTTGTAACTGAATGACCATAGGGATTCACCTCTATTTACATAGATTATTTACTCTACATCTAAACCAAAGTTTTTACATAAAGCTGCCAATCCACCTTGGAATCCGCTTCCAATTGCATTAAACTTCCAATCATTGTTATGACGGTATAATTCACCGACTACAACTGCTGTTTCAATCGAGAAGTCTTCACCTAAGTCATAGCGAATTAGCTCTGTGTTCTTCTCTTCATCTAAAATGCGAACAAAGGAATTAGATACTTGTCCAAAGTTTTGACGACGACCTTCTCCATCATAAATTGTAATCGTGAAACAAATGCGTTCGATATGCGCAGGAACATTTTTCAAATCAACCTTGATTGTTTCATCGTCCCCTGCGCCTTCTCCTGTACGATTATCACCTAAATGCTGTACAGAACCATTTGCTCCAGTTGGATTGTTATAGAAAATGAAATCTTCCCCTCCGCCAACTTTACCATTAGCCCCAACTAAGAAAATACTTACATCTAAATCAAAATCAGCCTGTCCATCATATTTATTTGTATCCCAGCCAAGACCAACAATTACTTTTGAAAGACCTGGATTTGTTTTCGTTAAATCTACTTTTTGTCCTTTTTGTAATGAAATAACTGCCATATATAGCGCCTCCTTAAAAATTATTGATAACGCGTAACGATTTCACTTAAATTTTTATCTTGCGTTCCTTCTCCGACTGCTGAGAACTTCCATTCATTGTTATGACGGTACATTTCACCAGCAATTAAAGTTGTCTTTCCACCGTAGTTATCCGTTAAGTTATAACGTACTAACTCTTCGCGTGTTTGCGGATTTTGAATACGAATATACGCATTGTGAATCATTCCAAAGTCTTGGCGACGGTTCACGCAATCATAAATATTTACAACAAAAATTAGGCGGTTCACTCTAGATGGAACTTTTTGTAATTCAACAAAAATAGTTTCATCATCGCCTCCACCTTCACCTGTTAAATTATCACCCGAATGAGTAACACTTCCACAAGAAGATAATTTATTTCCAAAATAAATTAAATCATGTTTATGTAAAAATCGATCATTCTCAAGCATGATCACAGATGCATCACAGTCAATATTTGGCTTACTTCCAAACAGTGAAGATAATAATCCACCCGATTTTCCAATTGGATCCCATCCTAAGCCAACTTGTAATTTTGTTAACCCTGGTTGTCCTTTTGTTAAGTCGATCTTCTGTCCTTTTTCTAAAATAATAGGCATGAAGTCTCTTCCTTTCTACAAACCATTTTTCAACTAGGAAAATATTGTATTCTTCCTTTATATTGTAGCATTTTTCATAGATTGAGAAAAAGAATAATTTTTCGATTATATGAAAACATCTATTTTATTTCTCTGCACCAATGTAAGAAGTAAACAATTCCAAAATTATCCCCTCCTAAAAACCCCATTCTTTTTTAGGAGGGAATGAGAACATCTGGCCGCGTATAGAAACGGTCAGGGCCTTTTACGTGTCCACTAATATATCGGCGATTCGACACAATATAAAGTGAAACTTCCATCAGTGACGACTTTCTCACTGATGGAAAGCCCGCCCAATCGGGCTTTTACGGACAGTCTTCTTCTCCATGCTTCCACAACCTGTACTGCCCGTTAATGCGGGATAAAGACCCTTGGACGATATTTGACATATAAATCGTTCATGCGCTGGAACTAGGTCCTTCACTTATGCCAAATGATTAAGAATTCATTTCAATTGACCGATTTCCCTGTAATATCAACATTACGAATCTAGCTATTTTTTAATATGAGGATATAAGTTTTACAGAGTTTACTTTCGCATACACACTATTATACGCTGTGTTATCAGAAACTAGCTCATAGTATGTTCCACTTGAAGTTTGAATCGTATTCTTAATTGCAACTGTAATATTACGAGGTGCTACACTTGCTTGTGCACCGCCTACATTTTTAAATAACACAGATCCTGCTTGCAGCATACCTAGCTGATATTTATTCAAATCTTTTCCGCCGTTCATGGCATCAAGTCTATTCATAAGAGAAGCAATTTGTTGTCCCCAATTCTCATCACTTGCATACATGACGTTCATACCTTGCGATTTATCCCCCAAATTCCCGCCATTATATGTCCAGCCATTTGGATTTAAATAGTTTTGATCAATATACGAAGCACAGAAGTTAATACCTTCTTCCCATGTTTGAAATGCCGTTGCACCGTTATAAGGATCAGAATCTACCGCGCTAAAACCAAATAAATTTTTCTTATCCTGTGCAATACGACTTTTTCCCCAACCGGATTCCAAAATGGCATGAGATAATAAGTACCCTGCATTTAAATTATATTTTTGTGCTGCATTAACAAAATATTCTCCAGTTCCAATCAACGGGCTGTCTGCACTATATTTCATTAAAAAATTATCAATGTCTTTCGCTGTATAAGTAGATGTAACACGAATCGGCACATATTCAAAATATTGATAACTATCTTGTCCACCGATTTGCGTTTTATCAAATGCCTCATAGCGATTCCCTTCTTGTAAATGCTTCGGCGCATTGCCGATTTTATATGTCGTATACTCACCCTTAGAATGATCATATACATAATGATAAAGACTTCCACTTTTTACTGTATAATATGACGTTGATTCATGAAGCATATTTGGAAATAAAGTAACATCCTCTATATTGACATATCCTGTCGTACCATAAATTTTCACATGTACACGATCTCCATCCACTTTTACGAACTTTAAGTCAGCTCCCTCTCGTACATATGTTAACTTTTTACCAGTTATAATATCATAAATATTAATCACACCATTTGCTCGTACAAAACCTTGTTTCATATCCACAACTTTTCCATCGCTAACAATATAACCGTCTTCTTGCCTTGTTTGCAGCTCTTTTTCTGCTTCCACACCATTCGATTTTTGAACTTTTCCTGTTTCTGTGACCACTTCATAAGAAGATGCTTGTTTTAACTTTAAGAACTGTAAAGAAACATAACCTTCTACGCTGTTTATTCGAACTTTCGCCCAACCATTTTCCTTGCCTAGTACTGAAACTGACTCACCATTTTTCAAGCGCGCTACAATTGAAGTATTTGTTGAAGGACCTTGACGTACATTTAATAAAGATGTATTTACAATCCCTCTTTCTTCTGTTATTTGTCCATTATTTCCATTACTAGCATTCGAACTTGTACGAATTTGTACAAATTCTAGCGAAACATATCCTTCTTTTCCTTTGTACATAATCTTCGCCCAGCCATTTGCTGTTCCTAGTACCGTTATTTTCTCGCCGTGGTTTAAATTCCCCAAAATTTCACTGCTTTTGTTTGCTTCGCTTCTTACTCGTAAACTTGGTGCCGTTATTGTTCCTTCCTCTTGCGGACCTGTCACAATACTTTCTGCTGGCTTCTCTGCTTCCTTACCTTCTAACTTCACAAACTTTAGCGAAACATATCCTTCTTTTCCTTTGTATGTAATCTTCGCCCAGCCGTTTGCCGTTCCTAGTACCGTTATTTTCTCGCCGTGGTTTAAATTCCCCAAAATTTCACTGCTTTTGTTTGCTTCGCTTCTTACCCACAGACTTGCTGCTGTTACTGTTCCTGTCTCTTGTGTACCTGTCACAATATTTTCTGCCGGCTTCTCTGCTGCTTTTCCTTCTAACTTCACAAACTTTAGCGAAACATATCCTTCTTTTCCTTTGTATGTAATCTTCGCCCAGCCGTTTGCTGTTCCTAGTACCGTTATTTTCTCGCCTTGTTTTAAATCCCCGAGAATTTCACTGCTTTTGTTTGCTTCGCTTCTTACCCACAGACTTGCTGCTGTTACTATTCCTGTCTCTTGTGTACCTGTCACAATATTTTCCGCTGGCTTCTCTGCTTCCTTACCTTCTAACTTCACAAACTTTAGCGAAACATATCCTTCTTTTCCTTTGTATGTAATCTTCGCCCAGCCGTTTGCTGTTCCTAGTACCGTTATTTTCTCGCCTTGTTTTAAATCTCCGAGAATTTCACTGCTTTTGTTTGCTTCGCTTCTTACCCACAGACTTGTTGCTGTTACTATTCCTGTCTCTTGTGTACCTGTCACAATATTTTCCGCTGGCTTCTCTGCTTCCTTACCTTCTAACTTCACAAACTTTAGCGAAACATATCCTTCTTTTCCTTTGTATGTAATCTTCGCCCAGCCGTTTGTTTTCCCCAGTACCGTTATTTTCTCGCCTTGTTTTAAATCCCCGAGAATTTCACTGCTTTTGTTTGCTTCGCTTCTTACCCACAGACTTACTGCTGTTACTATTCCTGTCTCTTGTGTACCTGTCACAATATTTTCTGCCGACTTCTCTGCTGCCTTACCTTCTAACTTCACAAACTTTAGCGAAACATATCCTTCTTTTCCTTTGTATTCAATTTTTGCCCAACCATTTGCTTTTCCTATAATGGTAACACTCTCTCCTTTTTGAACACTTCCAAGAAGAGTACTACCTATTTCAGGACTATTACGAACATTTAAACGTGCTGCTGTTACAACACCCGTTTCACGTTGTTCACTATTAATACTCGGTTGTTGCTTCGATTCTATTGTAGGCTTCGTTCCTGCTATCTTTAAAAACTGCAGTGAAACATATCCTTCTTTACCATTGTAAGAAATTTTTGCCCAATCTTTTTGTGCTTCTAATACCTTTACAGTTGTTCCTTGCTTTACTTGTCCGACAATTGGACTTTGTGTTGTTGGTTGTTGACGTATATTTAAATTTGTCGCGTTTACTGTAGCTGTGCTTTCTTCTTGTGCAAAAGCATTTGTAGAAATAAGAGATGCTCCTGTCGCTATAAATGTACCTGCTATTATTTGCTTCGTTGTTCTTTCCATTATTTATTAGAATATAAGGATTTTTATATTCTCTATTCACTTCCTTTCCTTATTTTCTCATCTAATATTATAGCATAAATACCACTATTATAATTATTTGAAGATTATTAATATTTAATAAAATCAAAGAAAATGCACTTTACAATGCTGAAAAAGGTTAGCATTTCACTAACCTTTTTCTCTTATACTCATTTACTGCCACACAAGTAACTATATCCATTCTTTAATATGCCTTACCCCAATACACCATATGCTTTGCATCTTTCTCACAGCACACACATTGCTTAGCTAATTCCTCTTTTTCAAATGGCATACAACGTGATGTAACGCCTATTTCCTCTTTTAACTTTTCTTCACAAGCAAGGCTTCCACACCACATTGCTTTAATAAATCCTTGCTTTTCTGCTGCTACTTGCTTCATCTCTTCAAAAGTAATAGCCGTATACGTTTTTTCTTCACGCAGCGCTTTTGCTTTTTCAAATAGAGACTGCTGAATATCCTCAAGTAACTTTGTAATACGTTCTTCTAATTCATTTATAGCTACAAATTCTTTTTCTTTCGTATCACGGCGCACAAGGACAACTTGATTTTTTTCAATATCTTTCGGCCCTACTTCTAAACGAATTGGTATACCTTTCATCTCATATTCGTTAAACTTCCAGCCTGGTGTTTTGTTGCTTGCATCCATTTTCACCCGCGCAACTTTTTGAATACGAGTTTGCAGCTCAGTTGCTTTTTCTAACACGCCTTCTTTGTGCTGTGCAATTGGTACAATCATTACTTGCGTTGGTGCAATCTTTGGTGGTAATACAAGTCCATTATTATCACTATGCACCATAATAAGGCCGCCGATCATTCTCGTTGATACACCCCAAGATGTTTGATGGGCATATTGCCACTTCCCATTTCGATCTAGAAACTTAATATCAAATGCTTCTGTGAAGTTCGTGCCAAAATTATGCGACGTACCCGTTTGTAACGCTTTGCCATCATGCATTAAACTTTCAATTGTGTAGGTCGCTTTCGCCCCTGCAAATTTTTCTTTTTCCGTCTTTTGCCCTTTTATAACCGGAATCGCTAAATACTCCTCACAAAACGACGCATATATATTTAAAATGTTAATCGTTTCTTGCTGTGACTCTTCCGCTGTTTCATGAATTGTATGACCTTCTTGCCATAAAAATTCGGTTGTGCGTAAGAATGGACGTGTTGTTTTTTCCCAACGAACAACAGAGCACCATTGATTATATAGCTTTGGTAAATCATTGTACGACTGAACAATTTTCGAGAAATGCTCACAGAATAACGTTTCTGATGTCGGACGAATACAAAGACGCTCAGCTAATTCCTCATCCCCGCCGTGCGTTACCCACGCTACTTCCGGCGCAAAACCTTCTACATGATCCTTCTCTTTTTGAAGTAAACTTTCTGGAATAAACATTGGCATATATACATTTTCATGACCTGTTTCTTTTAACTTTTCATCCATTACTTTTTGAATATTTTCCCAAAGAGCGTACCCATATGGACGTAAAATCATACATCCTTTTACACTTGAATAATCAACAAGTTCAGCTTTTTTTACGATATCCGTATACCACTGTGCGAAATCTTCTTCCATTTTTGTAATGGCTTGTACTTGTTCTTTTTTCATCTTCTTTTCCTCCTTCTAAAAATAAAAAAAGCCCGCATCCCTAAAATAGGGACCGAGCTTTTTGCCGGCGTTACCACCCTGATTCATATACAATATGTATATGCTCTCTTGTTTGATAACGGGAATTCCCGCTGCATACGCAGAACTCAAAGGTAGGTTCCATATTGTCTTTTAAGAATCTCTCAGCCACTGGATTCTCTCTCTGCAAAAAGATGGAATATGTACTAATCCTTTTTCATCGTCATAACAATATAAATTTGTTGATTATCATAATACACACCCAATTATAACGCAATAGGGAATTTTTTGATTTTTATATATTATTTTCAGTTTATTTTGTTTTATACTTTTGTTACATATATTTCTCACGGAAAAATTTCACGATTTGATGAAGTATCATCCCAATAAGTGTTCCAATTAATAGAAAAAAACATAAGAAACCATATCCCATGCCTTCCCATCCACCAATAAAAAATAACGTACATAAAAAACCAACCAAGCAAATGATAATCATAATAAGTCCGAACAAAATATCAAGCGAACGATTAGGAAAACTTTTGCGTAATGTGAACGAAATAAAAAAAATGAGAACCGTTGTGATTATGCTACTCATTAAAAAAAATTCCATCATTTTCACTCCCTTAATTCTATTATATGTTTATAAGTCTCAAAATTCTAAAAAAACTTTCTTATTAGCAGTAGTTTTTATTACCAAGTATTAATAGTAATATATATAAATAGATTGTAGAACTTTTGGAGGTATTTTCTATGAACAAACCTGCAGCAAAACATGTTATTGTTTTATCTTTTGATTGTTTATCAGCTTTAGATTTTCCTATATTACAAACCCTTCCTCACTTCAGTTCTTTACTAAAACGTGGTGCATACGCCGAAAAAGTTGAAAGTATTTATCCATCTGTTACATATCCGTGCCATACAACGATTGTGACCGGAAATTACCCTGCAAAGCATCGGGTTGTGAACAATACATTACTACAGCCCGGAAAAGAATCCCCGGACTGGCACTGGTACCGTCGCTCGATTCAAGGAACAACCCTTTATGATGAAGCGCGAAAAGCAAATTTAAAAACAGCTGCACTTCTATGGCCGGTAACAGGAAAAGCAAAAATTGACTACAACATGCCAGAAATTTTTCCAAATCGTCCATGGCAAAATCAAGTGCTCGTTTCCTTATTTAGCGGGAGTCCATTGTATCAACTAGAATTAAATCAGCGTTTTGGTCACATTCGGAATGGGTTGTCACAACCGGAGCTAGATGATTTTGTACTTGCTTCTGCGGTACATACAATTCAAAAGAAAAAACCAAATCTTATGTTTGTTCATTTCACTGACTTAGATACACAGCGCCATTATCATGGATTTTCTTCTGAGGAAACAGTCGCAGCGATTCATCGCCATGACAAACGTCTAGGTGCAATTATTGATGCGCTGCGCGAAAGCGATATGTATGAAGAAACAACCATCGTTGTACTGGGGGATCACAGCGCATTAGATGAACATAAAGCGATCCAATTAAATGTCTTATTGCGTGAAAAAGGACTCCTTACTGTAAATAAAAAAGGAGAAGTAATAAATTGGAAAGCTTATTGTCAAAGCTGTGACGGCTCAGCATATGTATACGTAAAAGATAAAAATGATACAGAAACAATCGGAAGTGTACACCGTTTACTACAAGAACTCATACAAGATAAAGAAAACGGCATAGAATTTCTATTAACTGATGAGGAAGCAAAAGATTTCGGTGCCGATGGAAATTGCCTCTTTATGCTGGAAGCACGAGAAGGCTATTACTTTTTAGAAAATCATACTGGAGACCTTATAAGAGAGATTACAAGAAAAGATGTGACCTCTAGTAAAAAGTATACGTTTGGTACCCACGGCTATTCTCCATCAAAGCCAAATTACGAAACGATTTTTATGGCAGCCGGTAAAGGAATTCGTCAAGGCGCGATTATTCCGCACATGCGACTAATTGATGAAGGTCCTACAATTGCAAGATTACTTGGATTACATCTTGGTGAAACAGACGGTACGGTTATAGAGGATTTATTGGAATTGTAAAGCTATGTAAAAATTATGTAAATTTTCAGTTAGTTTATCTTTTTTACAAATTCCTTTTTGTACAATAACATTACATTGATTAGAGGGGGAACATATATGAAAAAAATGTCCAGGCCAGAAAAAAGCTGGATATTATATGACTGGGCAAACTCAGTATATTCACTCGTTATTACAACTGCTATATTTCCAATCTACTTTAAAGCAGCTGCTAAAGAAGCTGGTCTTGCAGGCACAACATCAACTGCATATTGGGGATATGCCAATTCCTTTGCAACACTTATGGTGTCTATACTCGCTCCAATTCTTGGCACAATTGCTGATTATAAAGGATTTAAGAAACGTTTCTTCACATTCTTTTTCCTATTAGGCATTATTTTTACAAGTATGTTAGCAGTCGTACCAACTTCGCAGTGGATTCTCTTACTTTGCTGTTATATGCTCGCCTTAATTGGATTTGCAGGAGCAAATATTTTTTACGATGCTTTTTTAATAGATGTGACGACAGAGGAACGAATGAACCGTATTTCAACACGCGGCTTTGCCCTTGGCTATATTGGGAGCACGATTCCATTTATCGGCTGCATGACTCTTATTATTCTTTCGCAAAAAGAGATCATCCCATTATCAGTCGGCGTGGCAAGCCAAATTTCATTCGCAATTACAGCGCTTTGGTGGGGACTCTTTACAATCCCTATGTTAAAAAATGTGGAACAACACTATTTTATCGAACGTGATCCCAATCCTGTTGTGACAAGCTTTAAGCGTCTTATTCATACATTTAAAAATATCCGTCAATACCGAACAGTTTTCTTCTTCCTCCTTGCCTATTTCTTTTATATTGATGGAGTCGACACAATCATTACAATGTCAACAGCATACGGAACAGACCTTGGAATTAGCGCAACAAATTTAATAATTATTTTATTCGTCACGCAGATCGTCGCCGGTCCGTTTGCCTTGTTATATGGCAAGTTATCTGAAACATTTACTGGCAAGAAAATGCTATATGTTGGGATTATTATGTATATTATTATTTGTACGTACGCTTATTTCTTACAAACAACATTAGATTTCTGGATTTTAGCGATGCTCGTTGCTACTTCACAAGGAGGGATTCAAGCGTTAAGCCGTTCCTATTTTGCAAAGCTTATTCCGAAAGAATCCGCAAACGAATTCTTCGGCTTTTATAACATCTTTGGTAAATTTGCAGCCATTATGGGCCCAGTTCTCGTCGGTGTCACAACGCAGTTAACTGGTAAAACAAACGCTGGTGTTTTAAGTGTTATCGTACTATTTATCATTGGAGGATTTCTGTTAACACGTGTACCAGAGGTTTCGTCTACTTCTGTAACAGAACCTTCTCAAAAACCAGAAACATTATAATAAAACGCTCTCCCAGCTTATATGGGAGAGCGTTCTTATGATGGATTTACTTTTCCTAGTGTATCCTCTCTTTTACCCTTCTTGTTTTTGTGTCATTTTCATTCGAAGTACCGGTAAAATAGCTGCTAATCCTAATACTGCCGCTATGCTAAATACGATTACGAGCGAAGTTGTCTCCTTCAATACTCCTCCTAGCGAAACACCGATTAACAGTGTGCTCATAAATAGCGGTAATACCGTTCCATTTACCCGGCCAATCATGTTCTCATCTACAAGTTGAATCATAAACGTTCCGACTACGATGTTTACACAAGCTAAACAAACTCCTGTTATAAACCGCATGCATACTGTAATCCAAAACGAAGTCGAAAATCCTTCTACAACAAATGAGACTGCTAAAACAAGCATTCCAAAAACAAGTAGATGTTTCTGCTTTACTTTTGCAGCAACCATAGCTGCCACACCGCCCCCAATTAACATCCCAATGCCATCAGCTGCAGTTAAATATTGGACAGCTTCTTTCTCCATTCCTAATCGCTCCACAACGAGAAAGATTTCAAGCGGTTGTACTAAACCTGCTGCTAAGCCAATAATCGAAAAAGTAGCCACCAACATTCGTAAAGGATTCGAACGTAACACATACAACCAACCTTCTTTTATATCATTCCATAATGAAGATTGTCGCGTCTCTACTTCTTTCATCCATCCTGGCAGAAATGAAAGACAAAGAGCTGATAAAGCAAAAATAATGATTAAGCTATAGAATGATACAAATAACCCAAGCTGTGTATATACGAATGTTCCTACGACTGGACCAAAGATAAGGAACAATGATTGTAAACTTTGAGATATTGCAATGGCTGCACTAACATGTTCCTCTTCAACATGATGTTTAAAAACGCGTGAAGTTGCTGGCTGTGAAAATTGGCTGACGACCGCTGACACAAATGTTGCAGCAAATAACGCTTGCCAATATCCAAGCTTTAATAAGAAAACAATCATGACGATAGATAGCGTACTTAATATATCTCCTGTAATCATTGTGCGCTTTGGATTCCACCGATCAGCCAAGGCACCTCCAACAAATGAAAAAATGAATATAGGTGCATATTCCATGACAGACAATAAAGAGACAGCAACAGGATCATTATTTGTATGTTCCATAACAAAAAACAAAAGCGCCATATTTCGGATCCAAATCGCAAATTGCTGTAAAATATCAGAAGCGATTACAAGCAGAAACACTCGATTTTTTAACAAAGCATTCATCATATCTCCCCTTCACTAAACCGACCGTTCAGTCTAATTTGTTTTAAAAGAAAAGCTGCTGACATTACGATCCAGCTGCCATTCCCTGTAATAAAACATCAATTGCTTTTTTATAAATCCGCTTCATTTCCTCTGCATTCATTTCATAATATAATGGTCCAAGCCCAGCTAATAGACCGTTCACAACGTACATGAGATCATTTACATCGTCTTGGCGAAATTCACCTGATGCCATCCCTTCTTCGACTAGCTTCTTAAAAATACTATACGATTCACGAGTTAAGGCTATCATTTCATCCATTATATCTTTCCTTACAACTTGACTCGTTAGAAATTCTTCAATTGTGCTAGAAATTGGGTTTTGGACATCTTCCACATAATATTCAGCAAGGCCATATAACTTTTCCGTGCTTGTATGGTATTGTTTTTCTTTTTCTGCCCACTTTTCCAGCCAATCGTACGTATGCTGTTTCACTACAAATAAAAACAATTCTTCTTTACTTTTAAAGTGGTAGTAAATACTGCCCTTACTCCGCTCAGTAACTTCACAAATATCTTCCATAGATGTTGCTGCATACCCTGTTTTTGAAAATAATTGTTCAGCTTTATAAGCAATTTCTCTTTTAATTTCTTCAGCACTCTTTCTCATCATTACACCTCACCAAACCGACCGTTCAGTCTAATTTTAACGAAAACTGCCCCTTCCTTACAAGAGGCAATTTTCTTATTTAAGAAAATATCTTATCGATCCAATTATGAATCGTATACAATTTCCCTACTTTTAACGCCACCTTAAATAGAACAACTCCCCCTGCTACTACAGCAAATGCAATCATTTTCCCTTTGTTTTTTACTTTCGGCTTTTTTTCCATTCTATATTCCCTCTTTATCTCTTTTTCTCTTTATTAATCAAACGTTTGTTTAATACATTTCACAAGGCTTTCCCCCAACTAATCAAACGTTTGTTTACATTTCAAAACAATAAAAAATGCGCCTTTTCAGGCGCGTTTCTACATTAATCTCCACCGCCGCCGCCATCTCCACCGCCACAGCTGCCACCATCTCCGCCAAAAGAACTTCCGCAATCTCCCGAGCTATCACTAGATCCTGCAAAAAATATTGGTGCACTATATCCTGTACTATCCGTTGAATCGGAATTATATCGTTTTCGTCCTCTTTTTCTTCCACTGGATGCACTTGCCTTTACAATAATGGCAAACAGTAAAATAAAAAACATAACGCCTACTACCATTTCCATTCTAAAATCCCCCTTTCACCCTTCAACTAGAGTACGATTTATATTTTTCAAGGAAAGCAATCACAATTAAATATTTCGCCAAAACTCCCTCCATATCCTCCAATAAAATTACATTTTTACCTATATTATGATTAATTTCAAACTAATAGTACAGATAGCAATTGTTAGCTCTTGTTTACTTCAAAATTATACGAACTCCCTTACAAAAATTTTCGAAATATCTTATCGCGGTATATATTAAATGAAGCCGTTTCTTTTAATTTGCGTCTTTCAATCAGTTGCTGAAAACGAAGTGATTTCGCTGTTAATTCTTCGTGTAATTGTTTTCTCTCTGCCTCATCATGACAACAAGCCAATAAATCTTCAATTTTTAACATCTCTTTTTGTAACTGCATTTCTTCAGGGATCACACCAGCATTTTTTAAAATCTTGTAACTCATGCGAAGTTCTTCTGGGATCATCGATAAATCTTCTAACTGAAGAGGTTTCCCTTTCCCTGGCAGGTCTGCAAATTCACCATCTTTCATCGCTTGCCGAATACGTTCCTCAGCAAGAATCGAAAAGATATCCATGACTCCACCACCTCCTCTCTTTTATAGTTTATTCCATTAACAAGAAATACTTTCCCCACTATTAAGCGCGTTTACACCAGTCTTGCACCGTCCAAACTTGCGTCACCCATTCTTTATAAAAATCTGGTTCATGAGAAACAAGCAGAACCGTACCTTCATATTCCATAAGAGCTTCCTTAAGTGCTTCCTTTGCCCGAATATCTAAATGATTCGTCGGTTCGTCTAAAACAAGTACATTACTTTCTTTCAACATTAATTCACATAAGCGTACTTTCGTTTGTTCCCCGCCGCTTAAAGAGCAAAGCGGCTGTAAAATATGCTCTTCTGTTAAACCGCATCTTGCCAATGCCTGCCGAATCTGTTTTTGCGTCATATCCGGCCGCAATGACCATACTTCCTCAAGCGGTGTTTGCTCCGTGGCAAATTCTTCTTGTGCAAAATAAGCTGGGTTTACACTCTCTCCTATTTGCACTATGCCACTTAAAGGCTGCAAATACCCGAGCAATGTTTTTAACATTGTTGTTTTTCCAATCCCGTTATAGCCGACGATAGCAATTTTTTCACCTCGCTTTATTTGTAAATCAATAGGACTAAATAAAGGCTCTTTATAGCCAATCTGCATATCTTTCGTCTCTAAAATTCGGCTAACAGGCTCCAAGTACACCTGAAACATAAAACGTGGTTGCAGCACAGCAGTTGGCTTTCCGATTCGATTTATTTTTGCTAATACTTTTTCACGACTTTTTGCTTGTTTTGCTTTACGAATTTTATTCTTTTGAATAAAATCCTTTAATCTTTCCATTTCTTTTTGCTGCCTATCATACGCTACTTGTAATTGCTGTTTATGTTGCTCATAGTTTGTTATGAATGTTTGATAATTACCTATATAACGTTTCAGTCCTTTATGCTCTAAATGATAAATGACATTCGTAATTTCATTTAAAAATCTTTCATCATGCGAAACGACAATATAAGCATGTTCGTAATTTTTCAAATACCCCATCAGCCATTCAATATGCACGTTATCGAGATAGTTTGTTGGTTCATCTAGTAATAAAACATGCGGCTCTTCTAACAATAATTTTCCTAATAACAGTTTTGTTCGTTGGCCGCCGCTTAGTTGTTCTACATTACGATCCATACCAAGTTCTAAAATTCCTAACCCCGCAGCGACCATTTCTATTTTTTCCTCAATATGATAAAAATCAGAATGCTCTAGTACACTTTGTAACTCTCCATATTGCACTAACAATTTTTCAAGGTTATCACCTACTGCCATTTTTTCTGCTATTTGCAGCATATTATTTTCGATATCATACAAGTGGGCAAAGGCACTTTGTAAATACTCCATAATAGTTGTTCCAGCCTGCAAATCTATATGTTGCTGTAAAAAACCGATATTCATATGAGGAAACCATTCAATCATTCCCTCATCAGGAAGTAACTCTCCTGCTAATATACGCAGTAATGTCGATTTACCCGCTCCATTGCTCCCTACAAGACCAACATGCTCACCTCGGAGTAATCGAAAACCAATATTTTGAAAGATTATTTTATCCCCATACATATGGGTAAGATTTTCAACTGATAACATACTCATTTTACTCTCTCCTTTTCGCTTTACATCTAAAGCCAAACGAGAGAACAGTACAAAAAAACAATATTCAATTCGCTAAACGTAAAAATGGATAAGGCAAACACACCTTATCCATTACAAATTATTATCGTAAAAAAGGAATAAGGTTCTTTATCTACTGTCTTTCGGTTGGCTTTTACTCAAAAATTGGGCAGACTTCTCCCTTATCAAGCCAAAACCATTTGAAGAACAGTTGATAAAGTCATCTTATCCTTTCACCTCTTTATAAATTATTATTTGCATATAGAATAAACAAAAATCATAAATTTATTCTATCATATGCTAAATTCTGCAAATTTGTTAAAACTCCTGCTTAGAATCCGTAAAAATCCCTTTCTTTTTAGGGAAACGAGAGCATCTGGCCATGCATAGAAGCGGTCAGGGCCTTTTTCTGCCACATGCGAGGTTTAAAACAAAAGGAGAAAGTACATGCGGATCATGTTTTGCACAGCAGCGACTTATATGTCAAAATATCAAAATAAATTTATATAATAAAAACCCCTTAACAGTAATTGTAATAATAACTGTTAAGAGGCCATACTTTATTTCCTCATATAAGGAGCCAATATTTTTAATATCTCTGTTTTATCTTCTTTTAATTCTTCTGACGTTAACATGTCCATCGTTCTAGGGCGCGGTAAGTTCACTTTCACTTCTCCAACAATTGTTGATGGTTGCTGTGACATAATGAAGACACGATCTGATAACAAAATCGCTTCGTCTAAGTCATGCGTAACCATAATGATTGTTTGTTTCCCTTTTTGCCATGATTCTAGTAACCAGCTATGCACTTCCATTTTTGTAAATGCATCTAATTTTCCAAAGGGTTCATCAAGCAGCATAATCGGTTTATCACATAAATACGTACGTAAAAAGCTAACACGCTGCCGCATTCCACCTGATAAAGCATCTGGGTAATGGTCTGCATATTCATCAAGTCCAAATTGCCTTAGCGCTTCCATCCCAATTTCTAATCGTTTTCTTTTGGATTGCCCTTCAATTTCTAAAGGTAATACAATATTATGAAGAGCAGACCGCCATGGAAGCAGAAGATCTTGCTGCGGCATGTAGCTAACAATATTACGATTCATAACAGATTCGTTTTCGTAAAGCACATCTCCATCATTTGCTTGTTCAATCCCAGCAACAATGTTTAATAACGTACTTTTTCCGCAACCACTTGGTCCAACGAAAGAGACAAATTCACCCTCTTGAACCAAGACGTTCATATGCTCTAGTACTGTTTTCCCATCAAATGTTTTTTTAACGTCTTTTACTTGTAGTCCGTTCATTTTTCGCTCGGAAGGAATTCGTTCGTAAAGGCCGCTTTCACATCAATTTTCTTTTTAATGACCTTATTGTCATATAAGAAATTCATATAATTCGTCCATACCTCTTCCTTCTGTACTCCCCACGCTTTCGCATCATCTTGGTATTTCGTGCTTAACCATTTTTGACTTTCTTGTACTAACTCTTTATTAATGTCCGGTACATTTTTAATTAAAATATCCGCTGATGCTTGCGGCTCCTTAATTGCAAAGTTATAGCCATCTGTTGTTGCTTTCATAAACTTCTTCACAAAATCTTTATCTTGTTTTGCATGTTTTTCACTAGTAATAATAACAGGGCTATAATAATCTAACGCTGGATCTAAATCTTTTAGCATAATCGTGTTTAGCTCAATGCCTTTTCTCTTCGCTTCAATACCATCCCAGCCATAATAAATCCACTCAAAATCAGCATCACGGCCAATAGATTTAAAGAAATCTGTTTGTCCAAGTACAACCTTTTGCACTTTATTATAGTCTGCTTGATGCTTATCCATAATTGTTTTTAAAGTAGCTTCTTCAGCCGGTGCTCCCCAACCGCCATATCGTTTTCCTTCAAATGCTTTTGGAGATGTGATGTTATCCTTTTTTAAAGATGCAAATGCAGATGTATTATGTTGAATAACCGCACCAATTGATACAACTGGAATATCTTCAACCCTTGCTGTTGTTACGTTCTCTTGATAACTTACACCAAAATCAGCTTTTCCTGATGCAACCATTTGTTCAGCAGACGTATTTTCACCTGG
Source organism: Bacillus bruguierae (assembly GCF_037104725.1). NCBI lineage: Bacteria > Bacillati > Bacillota > Bacilli > Caryophanales > Bacillaceae > Bacillus > Bacillus bruguierae. Next base: position 114,745 of record NZ_JBAWSX010000007.1, read on the forward strand.
CTGAATAATCTCTACATCTAACCCTTGTTTTTTATAGTAATCTTTCGTCTTTGCTACATATAAGCCAGTATGGTTTGTATTTGGAAACCAATCCAATACTACGGTTACTTTCTTCTCTTTACTCTCTTCTTTCTTCCCTGCTGAGCAGCCTGCAAATGTAAATAATAAAGAAGCTGCTAATAACGCTTTTAACCCTTTTTTCATTTCTCTCCATCCTTTCTGTAAACCCACGGTGCTGTTAGTCTTGCCATAAATTCAACAATAAAATACAAGAGTAGTGTCACACAGGCAATAACAGCAGCGATTCCAAACACACGAGCTGTTAAAAAAGATTTCGTCGCTCTTGTCAGCATAACGCCTAAACCTTCACTTGCCCCAAGCCATTCTCCAATAATAGCCCCCATTACGCTATATGTAACGGCAATTTTTAATCCTGAAAAAAAATATGGCAGTACTGCTGGAAACTTCACTTTTTGATAGACTTGCCACTTGCTTGCCCGCATTGTTTGCAGCAGCTTTAACATCGCTTTGTCTACCGTTTGAAAGCCTTCTAAAATACTAAGTGTAATCGGAAAGAAGCATATGAGAATCACAACCATTACTTTTGGCAGCATTCCGTAGCCAAACCAAATGATAAATAAAGGTGCTAGTACAACAATCGGAACTGTTTGTGAAATCACTAGTAACGGATTCATTAACACACGGAATAACGGAATCACATCCATAATAATTGCAATGCTCGTTCCAAGTATAATTGCAAAAAATAATCCTATGAACACTTCTTGCAAAGTCTGCATCGTATTTGGAAGTAACAAATCTTTCATTTCGATAAGTTCATGTACAATTGCAGAAGGCTTTGGCAAAATCCACGGTTCAATATGGAATATGGAAACAGCTCCTTCCCATATTGCGATGAGAAGGAACAGCCATATTGTTGTAATCGCTATGTTAGATCGCTTCTGTTTTTTCATATTCTTCACGATACTTCCACACTTTTTCATCAATCGTTACGCCTGTACTTGGACGATAGTGGATTTTAATAGAAGTAATTACTTCTTCTGCTCCATCATCTATGCAAGCTTGCTGCGCACGTTTAATAATGGCAAGAAGCTCGTCTAATTCTCCTTCCATCGTCGTTTCCATTGCCCCAACCTCATAGCGTACTCCAGATTTCTGAACAACTTCAATCGCTTTATCTACAACTGCATATACATCTTTATGCTTCGCTTGTGGTACAACTGAAAATGAAACTGTAACTTGCTGTGACACAATAAATTCCTCCTTAAATTTCGTATAAAAAGAAAAGGCTTTCCTGCCAAAAGCAGGAAAGCCTTATATACAAGTTATCATAGAATAACAATTGCTACGATTCTTGATACAACTCCCTACGCTGGCATTATCCAGATCAGGTTAAGGGTCGATGTCTTGTTACATCCTCTCAGCCATACCGGCTCCCCTGTTTCAATTCGTCTTCATTGTAGCACGGATTATTTTTATGAACAAACAAATTTATTTTTTCTTCTCAAAAATACTATCCTCAAGTTACTCTTCATGCATTTTGTACTCAACAATTGATGTAGAGAGGTGGAATTTGTATGTAGATGGATATGTTAATATCTCTTAATTTTGCATGAAAAGAAGTATCTATTCAGTTATTACTTCTCAGCTGGACTTCCAGTTATGATGATTACACTAGCTCTTGCAATTGATCAGCATCACACTACTATCCCATTTGTTGCTAGTAGTAGTATTCTTACTATTATTATCTTTACACATAAAAAAGAGATCAATGTCATAAAAAACATTGGCCTAACCAATCCTATCAGTCCGGTAACTGGCTAGCCTAGTCTCATTCGTCCTTAGCCCCTACAGCTTTGTGTCCTTATGTTTCCATAAGTTTGTCTTTCTCGATGAACGATATGAGAGTTTTATGAAAATTACACAATTCTCTGTCCACAGATTACAACCTCCAAATCAAATTAACCATTTATCCGTACATATAAATATAATATTCCAAAATAACCCTTTTGTAACATAATTTTAACAACTAGAGTAAATCATGTTTTTGATGTGTTATATAATGAAAAAAAAGCGATTTTTAGAGATTTATTATATATATCCATTTTAATTTTTCGACATAGAAGTCGCTGCTATGCAGAATACAATATGATTGCTACTTGGTTTCTATGCGCGGTTAGATGCTCTCGTTCCCTCCTAAAAAGAAAGTTTTTTTATGTCGGGTTCTTAACTTGTATATATATCACTCTACTTTCGAATCATTAAACAAGTTAAATTATTTGATAATAACAATTAATTATTATCTCGGAGGTGCTATACTATGTTCTGGCTACAGTTTATCATCTTATTACTCTGTATTTTCATCGGCGCACGCCTTGGAGGTGTTGGCCTTGGCGTAATGGGAGGCGTTGGGATGACAATCTTTGTCTTCTTCTTCCACTTACAACCAACCTCTCCCCCAATCGATGTTATGCTTATGATTTTAGCAGTTATTACAGCCGCTGGAGCCTTGCAGGCTGCTGGGGGGATGGACTATCTTGTTCATATTGCAGAAAAAGCGCTCCGCAAAAACCCGAAACGTATTACGTTCTTCGCCCCAATCGTCACTTATTTATTTACGCTTTGTGCAGGAACAGGACACGTTGCCTATTCAGTTCTTCCTGTCATTGCTGAAGTATCGCGTGAATCAGGAATTCGACCAGAGCGTCCAATGTCAATTGCTGTTATTGCATCGCAGCAAGCGATTACGGCAAGTCCAATTTCAGCAGCAACCGTTGCACTTCTCGCTATGCTTGCTGACTATAAGATTACATTATTAGATATTTTAAAAATTAGTATTCCATCTACCTTTATCGCTTGTATGTTAGCTGCTTTCGTCGTAAGCAAAATGGGGAAAGAGCTAAACGAAGATGAAGAATACTTAAAACGATTACAAGAAGGCATGATTCCAAAACTAGAAGAAAAGAAAGAGTTTACTGTCCCGAAAGGTGCAAAACTGTCTGTTATCCTCTTTTTACTTGCAACGGTTCTAGTTGTTCTTCTTGGGTCTTTTGAAGCGTTACGTCCTAGTTGGATGATAGACGGAAAACTTGTACGTCTTTCTATGCCAAACACCATTGAAATGGTTATGCTAACAATTGCAGCACTTATTATTATTTTTTGTAAACCAAATGTAGAAAGCATCGTGTCTGGTAACGTCTTTAAAGCAGGAGCAACAGCAGTTGTTGCGATTTTCGGTATCGCATGGATGGGGGATACGTTCTTTAATGGTAACTTACAAATGATTCAAGGTTCTATTCAAGACCTCGTAACAAGTGCACCATGGTTATTTGCAATTGCACTATTCGTGCTATCAATCTTGTTATATAGCCAAGCTGCAACGGTACGTGCGTTAATACCACTTGGATTAACACTTGGCATTTCACCTGCACTATTAATTGCGATGTTCCCAGCTGTAAACGGATATTTCTTTATTCCAAACTACGGAACAATTGTTGCGGCAATTAACTTTGACCGTACAGGTACAACGCGTATCGGTAAATATGTGTTAAATCATAGCTTTATGATCCCAGGTCTTGTTGCAACAATTACATCAATTGGAATTGGAATGCTTCTTGTTTCACTGATGTTTTAATTACGAAAGAGCTAGCCTTTATAAGGGGCTAGCTCTTTTTAATCAAACGTTTGTTTAAATATCTATTCAACGATTTCTACACATAAGAAATCGTTCTTTTCATCTATTAACTCACTATTTGTTTACTAATTCCGCTAATTTTTTCGTACTCTCATAAGGAGAATCTGCTAAACTTATCGCTGAAATCACGGAAACACCATCTGCCCCCGCTTCCACGACAGAAGCAGCATTGTAGGTTGTAATACCACCAATACCGACAATCGGAATTTCAATACCACTTTCACGAAAAACACGTAATCCTGCCGTTCCTTGTACTGCTTTTGCATCTTTTTTCGTGTTTGTTTGAAAAATCGGTCCTACTCCTAAATAATCCGCACCATTTTCAATCGCAAAACAAGCTTCTTCTATTGTATGAGCGGATACACCAATGATTTTATCCCCCATTTTCCCGCGTACGCTCTGAATATTTTCATCATCTTGTCCAACATGAACACCATCGGCATCTAACGCTAGTGCTAACTCCACATCATCATTTACGATAAATGGAACATTGTATTCTTTGCACAAAGATTGCAACTGTCTTGCAAATGCATATCGGTTTTCCCCTGTTAACGCTCCGTCACCTTTTTCACGATACTGAAAAAGTGTAACTCCGCCATCCAGTGCTTCTTTCATAACTTGTAATGGGTCTTTGCGGCAATTGTTACTGCCCATAATAAAATACACTTGTAGTAATTCAGACATGTGTTGTTTATCGATACGTGCCATTTCTCTCACCCCTCCTTAACGAACTTCTTCAACATTCCCATACTGTTCAACGTCTTCTGCAGTAACATTTGCTAACTGATTCAAAAGTTCAATTTGGAAACTTCCCGGCCCTTGTTCAACTGTTTTACTTGCGACAATTTCTGCCGCTACACCGTAAAATGTTACCGCCGCAACTGCTGCTTTTACATAATCTTTTTCAACTGCGATAAATGCTCCGATAACAGATGTTAACAAACAACCCGTTCCTGTTACTTTTGTTAAAATAGGATGACCGTTACGAAGAATGAAAGTTCTTTCCCCATCTGTTATCACGTCTTCTTTTCCAGTAATAACAATAATTGTATTTAGCTGCTCTGCTGCTTGTTTCGCAACTGACACAACATCACCATTTCCTCCCCCTGCATCAACACCTTTAATCTCCCATTTCTCATCAATCACATTTGCTATTTCTGCGGCATTACCACGGATAATCGCTAGCTTTACTTCACTTGGAATATGCCTTGCCACTTCTGTTCGGTACGAAGTTGCCCCGGCACCGACAGGATCAAAGACAATTGGTACGTTGTGCATATTTGCTGACTTTCCAGCAATAAGCATCGCCTCTACTTCTTCTTGGCGAAGTGTTCCCATATTTAAAACGAGCGCTCCCGCAATACTTGCCATTTCAGCTACTTCTTCTTTCGCATATGCCATCACAGGTGATGCCCCTAATGCTAGTAATCCATTAGCAGTAAAGTTTGTCACCACCACATTTGTAATATTATGGACGAGCGGATTTCTTTCACGTACTGTTTCAATTACTTGTGCAATTTCTTTCATTTTCATATGTATCTCTCCTTTTTTATAACGGGAGATATAGCAAAAAAGACACTTTTGCGCATGCAAAGTGTCTTCATAATGTGCGTTCACACTCTCCCTACGCTGGCATTACCCAACAGGTTCAAATGGTCAACGACGGATTAGCCGTACTCTCAGTTTGCATCCGCAAACCCCCATGTGTTTTCTTATTCATCTACTTCCGTAGTCTACTCCGATTCTATTGAAATAACAAGTTCTTCTTAACTATGTAAATACAAACTGAAAAAAATAAAAAAACTCTTTTTTTAGGTGGGCGAGAGTTTCTGGCCATGTATAGAAGCGGTCATGGCCTATACATGCCACGAGCAACGTTTAAAACAAAGGGAGAAAGCGAGTGCTGGGTATATTTTATTTTCTTTGCTGAAATTTACATAAAGAAAAAACATAAAAACACCTTTCTTTTTAAGTGGATGAGAGCAACTAGCTATGTATAGAAGCGATCATGGCCTTTTTCTGCCTTTAAAACAAAAGGAGAAAGCAAGTGCAGGTCATTTCTAAAACTAATTCAAAATGTAATGCTTATATTTAATAACAACTGATTCAAATCTTTGGAATAACTGAATCTAAAAGGGATGTATGCTATAGTTAACTTACGGAAATTGAAAGGATGTTTGAAATATGGCAAAAAGTGTTGTAATTGCTGAGAAACCTTCTGTTGCACGTGATATTGCACGTGTATTGAAGTGCGATAAAAAGGGAAATGGTTACCTTGAAGGCAGTAAATATATTGTTACGTGGGCTTTAGGGCATCTCGTTACATTAGCAGATCCAGAAAGTTATGATGTAAAGTATAAAACGTGGAATTTAGAAGATCTTCCAATGCTGCCGGAACGTTTAAAATTAACAGTGATTAAACAAACCGGCAAGCAATTTAATGCTGTGAAAAGTCAACTGACTCGAAATGATGTAAATGAAATCATCGTAGCTACAGACGCAGGACGCGAAGGTGAATTAGTAGCTCGTTGGATTATTGATAAAGTTAGAGTTAATAAACCTATTAAACGTCTTTGGATTTCATCTGTTACCGATAAAGCAATCAAAGACGGCTTTGCAAATTTGAAGCCTGGTAAAGCATACGACAATTTATATGCTTCAGCTGTTGCACGTTCGGAAGCAGATTGGTATATCGGTCTTAACGCAACACGTGCATTAACTACAAGGTTCAATGCACAACTAAACTGCGGTCGTGTCCAAACACCTACTGTCGCGATCATCGCAAGTCGTGAGGACGAAATTAAAAACTTCAAAGCACAAACATACTACGGCATTGAAGCGCAAACAACAGATAGATTAAAACTAACTTGGCAAGATGCGAAAGGCAATAGCCGCAGCTTTGATAAAGAAAAAATTGATGTGATTGTGAAAAAACTAGGAAACCAAAATGCTACTGTAGTGGAAATTGAAAAAAAACCTAAGAAGTCGTTTGCTCCTGGTCTTTATGACTTAACAGAGCTACAACGTGATGCAAATAAAATTTTTGGCTATTCTGCAAAAGAAACGTTAAATATTATGCAGAAACTGTACGAACAGCACAAAGTATTAACATATCCGCGTACAGATTCACGTTATATCTCATCTGACATCGTTGGAACACTTTCAGAACGTCTAAAAGCTTGCGGAGTAGGTGAGTATCGTTCTTTAGCTAATAAAGTCTTAACGAAACCAATTAAAGTTTCCAAATCTTTTGTTGATGATAGTAAAGTAAGTGATCACCATGCCATCATTCCAACAGAAAGCTATGTAAACTTCTCTGCATTCACAGATAAAGAACGCAAAATTTACGACTTAGTTGTTAAACGTTTCTTAGCAGTTTTATTCCCTGCTTTCGAATATGAACAACTAACGTTACGTGCCAAGATCGGTGATGAAAACTTCGTCGCACGCGGCAAAACAATTGTGAATTCTGGCTGGAAAGAAGTTTATGAAAATCGCTTTGAAGATGACGATGCAGTAGATGATTTAAAAGAACAACTTTTACCTCGCATCGAAAAAGGCGATACATTAAATGTGAAACTAATTGCAGGAACGTCAGGTCAAACAAAGCCACCTGCACGCTTTAATGAAGCGACATTACTTTCAGCAATGGAAAACCCAACAAAGTATATGGGTACGCAAAACAAACAACTTGCAGACACATTAAAATCAACGGGCGGACTAGGTACAGTTGCGACCCGTGCTGACATTATTGATAAATTGTTCAATTCGTTCTTAATTGAAAAACGCGGTAAAGACATTCACATTACATCAAAAGGCCGTCAGTTACTGGATTTAGTTCCAGAAGAGTTAAAATCTCCTACACTAACTGCTGAGTGGGAGCAAAAACTTGAGGCGATTGCGAAAGGCAAATTGAAAAAAGAAGTATTCATTTCAGAAATGAAAAACTACACAAAAGAAATTGTTTCCGAAATTAAATCAAGCAATAAAAAATATAAACACGACAACATTTCTACAAAAACTTGCCCAGACTGCGGCAAACCAATGCTAGAAGTAAACGGTAAAAAAGGAAAAATGCTTGTATGCCAAGATCGTGAATGCGGTCATCGTAAAAATGTATCCCGCACGACAAATGCACGCTGCCCGCAATGTAAGAAAAAATTAGAGCTACGCGGTGAAGGTGCTGGTCAAATCTTCACATGTAAATGCGGCTACCGTGAGAAACTATCTACATTCCAAGAACGTCGTAAAAAAGAATCAGGTAACAAAGCAGATAAACGTGCCGTTCAAAAATACATGAAACAGCAACAACAGCAGGAAGAACCTCTGAATAATGCATTAGCAGAAGCATTAAAGAAATTGAAGTTTGATTAAAGGAGTTGGCTTACCAACTCCTTTTTCCATGTCCACTAATATATCGGCGATTCGACACAAGATAAAGCCCTTTCGACAACGTTCGATATACTCTTCCTCTAAAAAGAAAAAGGTTCCTACCAAATTGGTAGAAACCTTTTGTTATTAATGAATCAATTTACTTCCTTTTGCGTTTTCCACAAATCTTTCACTGGACTTATTAATTGGTTTTTTCAGAAGCAATGCAATAACGAGCATAATACCGACCCATATGCCCAATACAAGAAGGTCTTTCCATACAATATCCCAAAGCATACCGCCAACTGCCTCACGAATAATACGAATTGCATATGTGAATGGCAAGAATGGATAAATTGCTTGGAAGAATTTTGGCGTCATTTGAATTGGGAATGTTCCACCTGAACCAGCAACTTGTAATACAAGTAATACGATTGCCATGGATTTACCGATGTTTCCAAATACAGAAACAAGTGAGTATACAATACAAACGAATACTCCAGCAATTAACATGCTAAATAGGACAAACCAGAATTTATCAACCACATAAGTTCCTAATAAGAATATATCTCCCATTGCTACGATAAATGCCTGAGCCAGACCAACGGATAGGAATGTTAAAAAGCGTCCGAAGTAAATGTGATAGCTCTTATACTCTGCATCTTCCTCATGTACTTCTACTGTTAATAATGAAACCATCAGTAGTGCCCCTACCCATAACGCTAGCACTGTGTAGAATGGTGACATCGCTGAACCGTAATTTGGAATTGGGAATAATTTATTCTCTTTTAAGTTTACCGGATTTGCGAAATAATCACTTTGTTTTTCTACGTCATGCTTTAACAAACGAATGATGTCTTTTAAATCTTCTTGTGATTCAAATTCGCGAATTTTATTAGCAATTTCTTTAATTTTCTTCTCAGCTTCAGGGAGTTCCGCTTTTACTTTCGTTACGTCCTCTTTGCCAAGAGCTAACCCTTTTGATGCATCCTCTAACAATTTTTTCACATCAGGCAGCTTTTCATTTGCTGTGTTTAAAACATCCGCTGCTTCTTTATTTATTTTTTTCGTTTTAGCAATTGCATCGTTGAAATTTGGGACGATTTCAGAGTCATATCGTGCTAATATATCACCTAATGCTGTTGATGCATCTTTAGATAAGGAATTTAAACTTTCTACAAGATCTTTTGTAGGTTGTTGCCCTTTATTAAGCATATCAATGCCTGTATTCGCTAAATCTATTCCCTCTTGCATTTTTCCTTTTGCATCATTTAATTTCGCTACAGTCTCAGGGATGTTTGTTGTTTTTCCTGCATGGCCAGCAAGCTTATCTGCGTCATTTAATATAGGAATACTTCCGTCAATCAGATTAATTCCCTTTTGAAGCTGTGATTGAACGTCGTATAGTCCTTGTTTTGCCGGTTCTGGATTTATATTACTGCTTATACCATTATCAACTTTATTCATCAAATCATTTGTAAAGTTAATAAAATTATTTGAGCCTTTTTCAACATCTTTTGCTAAACCATCGACTTGATTTAATAAATCTTCAATGGCTGGCTTATTCTTATTGAGGTCGTTCGCTGCTTCTGTTGCTACTTTTGTTACTACTTTTGCCTTATCATTGATTTTATTAAGTGTGATTTTAAGATCCTCTAATTTTTTCACACCTTCATCTTTATTAGGTTGATTAGAATTCTGTAAGTATTTAATGGCTAAATCAATCTGGTCAATAGCTCCTGTAGATAATTGCTCTATTCCTTCACCAATCGGTTTGAGTTCTTCCGCAGTTGGTGCTTTATTTAAAATTTCTCTTGCCTTATCTGTATAACCAGGAATCTTTTGTGAAACGTCCTTTACTCCATTTGCTATATTTTGTAAGGTTTTTATCTGACCCTTAATCGTTTCTTTGTTTACATTTGCCAACGGATCTTTTAAATAATCCGTAATCTGCGCTGTACTATCTGCAGCTTTTTTCGCATACACTAAGTCTCTCTTGACCGCTGCCGGTGCCTCTTCCAACGTTTGATCATTTTTTGCAAAGAACGTATCTAAATCCTTCGTCAATTGCTGGCTATCATGAATGATGCTTTCAATCTTCGGCATCGTATCTTGCGCTGTCGTTACAAGACCTTGCGCTTTATCAGCATCTGTTAATGCTGTATCTACAATTTTGTTGATTTCTGGGAACTGCGCTTCTAATTTGAAAACGAGGTCCTTTACTTTTTCAATACTTGGTAAGTTTGTTTCTAAATCAATTCCAAGTTCATTAAAAATTTTAAAAATCTCACCATTTGCGGTTTTGACAAAGTTTTTGCCTATTTCTTCAACAATACCAGACGCACCTTTTGAAGTGATTTTTGGTGCAATAGCATTTACCTTTTCATTCACATAATATTGAATCTCTGGTTTTTGCGGATTATCATCCAATACCGTTGCAATTTTTTCTGAGAAATCTTTTGGAATAGTGATACTTGCGTAATATTCACCATGCTCCACACCATGTATTGCTTCCTTCTCATCAACGAACTTCCAACCGAGATTTTTATTCTTTTTTAGGGAATCTACGACTTCCTTCCCTATATTAATGTCCTTCCCTCGTAAATTTGCACCTTTGTCTTTATTAGATATCGCAATTGGAACATCTTTCGTACTTCCATAAGGATCCCATGAGGCTTTAATATTAAACCACGCATAGAGCGATGGTAAAATTGTCAGCCCTATGATGATAACAATTGCAGCCCAATGTTTCGCTACATTCCGTATGTCTGTCGTATAAATACGCCATATTTGTTTCATATTATTAATCACCTAATTATATGTTTTTCCTTTCTTCCAAATTCATACATGCATTTCGCCATTATAACATTGTTTCTAGAAAAATTTCACTTACATCATCTATACGTTCCTGAAAAACGGTATACATCATTATATGATAGTTTCAATAAAGTATACAAACAAAATGACTGTTTTGGTTTTACGTTCAATATTAAAGATTATATATGAAATGTAATAAAAAAGACAACCAATCCGTATTTTACACGGTGGTTGCCTTTCCATTACACGTTAATTTGAGCCTCAACACCAAAATGATCTGATATTACTTCTCGGTTTATACCATTAAAAATCACTTTGGAAGAAGTAACTTGTACAGGCTGATTGCTTAAAATAAGATCGATACGTAAATTCTTCTTATTCTCATCCCATCCAGCAATCTTTCCTTGCACAGTTGTTCCTTCATCTTTTTTTTCGGCTAATTTATACGTGTCATATAAACCTTTTTGTATGAGATAGTCATAGCCCTCATTCTGCATACGCGCATTGTTATTGAAGTCACCCATTAAGAACGACAATTCATCGTTCTCTACACGATGCAGTAAATGATCTACTTGCTTCTTAAATGGTTCTTTTTCATCGTCCCACCAGCCAAGGTGACAAGAATAGAATGTCACCGGCTGATTGTAATAAGAAACTGTTACACTTACAATTTTTCGTGTTTTCCAGTACGTTGTATCTATACTGTCTGATACGAAAAATGAATCACTCTTTATAATTGAATGCTTTGTTAAAATTGCTAAACCTTCTTCATACACATCATATCCAATATGAGCAAAGTCCCATACAGCGTCATATTTTGCGGCTCCAAGCTTTTCTAACTCCACTTGTAATAAGCTTACAAAATTATCTTCTTTCATGTTACCGCATACATTTCTTGCTGCAATTGACTGACTTACCTCTTGCAATGCTATGACATCATAGTCATTTTCTTGAATTATTTTTGCTAAATAATGAATCTTTGCAAGTTGCTCATCTTCTTGCCATGAATGGCAATTTAATGTTAATAATTTCATTTCTTATATACCTAACATATCTTGAATATCTGACTTTAATACATCAGCTTTTGGACCATACACAGCTTGTACACCTTTATCTTTTACAATTAATCCAAGTGCTCCGTTCTTCTTCCACTCTGCTTCTTTTGCAACAATATCTAAGTCTTTTACTGTTACACGTAAACGTGTCATACAAGCATCTACATCTGCAATGTTGTCTTTCCCGCCTAATAGCTCGATAACCGCTGCTGCTAATGAACCTTCTTTTACATTTGCTGCTACTTCTTCAGCACCATCTTCATTATCAATGTAGTTACCAGCACGTCCTGGTGTTGGTAAGTTGAACTTTTTAATTAAGAAGTTGAAGATTGTAAAGTTTAATCCAAAGAATATAGCTGATACAACAACAAAGTTAATAAGGTCTCTCGTTAATCCACCTTTTATAATCATTGGTGTACGAGTTAATAACTCAATAAAACCAAACGCATGAATACGTAAGTGAATTAAATCTGCTAATGCGAATGCCAAACCTGTTGTAATTGCATACACAACATATAATACTGGTGCGATAAACATGAACATAAACTCAATTGGTTCTGTAACCCCAGTTAAGAATACTGCTAATGCTGCCGAGAAGAACATTGGTTTATATTTATGACGTTTTTCTACGTCTACGTTACGGTACATCGCAAATGCGATACCAATTAAAGATGCAGTTGAACCGATAACTTGTCCTACTTTAAAGCGCGCTGGAACGACATTGTTTAATAAATCATGATATGCTTTCATATCACCCTTAGTTAATAAGTTATTTAAGTCTGTAATCCATGCAAGCCATAACGGATCTTGTCCTGCAACAACTTGTCCTGCCTTAGCACCTGTCAATATTGTGTACGAGCCGCCAAGTGCCGTATAGTTCATTGGGATCGTTAACATATGATGTAATCCAAATGGTAATAATAAACGTTCTAGTGTTCCATATACAAATGGTGCAACAATTGGTGCACTATCCTTTGAAGTTGCAATCCAACGTCCAAATTCGTTTAATCCACTTTGAATAAACGGCCATACTAACGATAAAATAATAGCAGTGATTGTAGAACCAACGATTACTACGAATGGTACAAAACGTTTTCCATTAAAAAACGCTAATGCTTGTGGTAATTTATCATAGTTATAATATTTATTGTATAGTGTAGCTCCTAAGAAGCCTGAAATAATACCTACGAATACTCCCATGTTAAGTGCTGGTGCACCAAGAACAGAAGTAAAGTAATCTTTTACAAGTAAATCTCCCGCTAATAGGGAAGATACTTTCGCTTTTGAATCCGCTAACATTACAGCGTTTACACCAAAAATTGCTCCTGTAATTCGGTTTGTTAATACGAATGCCAGCAAGGCTGCAAATGCACCGCCTGCACGGTCTTTTGCCCAAGATCCCCCAATTGCTACAGCGAATAAAATGTGTAAGTTTACAATAATTGCCCAACCGATATCTTCCATAACTCTAGCAATTGTTTGCACTGCCGATACATCACCAGCAGACATACCGATTAATTTACCAATGGAAATCATTAAACCAGCAGCCGGCATAACCGCAACTACTACTAATAAAGCTTTTCCGAATTTTTGCCAAAAATCAAAAGATCCAAGCTTCTTCATTTCTTTGTTCCTCCTTTTTCTAAATTACAATCCCTCATGTATAAATAATAATTGCATATCCCCTTACGAAAACTTTTTTACGCAATCGTTTTCATAAATTCATTTTAATAAAAGCGTTTTCATATTGCAATAACAATTTTATAAAAAATATAAATTTTTATATAAAAAAAGATGCTATATAAGCATCTTTTTTTATTAATAAATATAATAAATCCTTGTTTCATATGGTTTTAAAGTGATTGTTGTCACTACATCATGCTCTTCTACTTCATAGTTATTTAAAAGCAAGCGATTGCGTTCTAGCTTGAATGCAGTCTCATCATATACAGCTTCACTCTTTGATAAGTTGCTAATTACAACAACTTTTTCATCATTTAACGTACGTGTATACGCATAAACTTGCGGATGATCCTCTAAAAGTAAATCATACGTGCCATAAGTAAACACGTCATGTTCTTTTTTCAGTGCAATCATCTTTTTATAGAAATTTAAAATAGAATTTGAGTCTGTTTGCTGCACAGCTACATTAATTTCTTTATAATTTGAATTCATTCCAAACCAAGGCGTACCTGTTGTAAAACCAGCATTTTCTTCGTTACTCCACTGCATCGGTGTACGTGAGTTATCCCGGCAAGATGCCCAAATAATCTCCATAATTTCTTGATGAGGTGTCCCCTCTTCAATCTTTTGACGATATAAGTTCTTAATCGCCACATCATCATAATCTTCAATATGCGGGAACTGAACATTCGTCATTCCAATCTCCTGACCTTGATAAATAAACGGCGTACCCTGCATAAAGAAATACATTGCCCCTAAAGACGTTGCACTTTCGCGCCAATATTGTGTATCATCACCCCAAGTAGAAACAATACGAGGTTTATCATGATTTTCAATATATAACGCATTCCAACCTTTATTTTCTAAACCTTTTTGCCATTTCGTTAAAACTTTTTTAAGCCCTACAACATCGAGTTCTTTTTTCTTTTCTGCATCCCATAAGCTTAAATGCTCAAATTGGAATACCATATTAAACTTCCCTTGCTCTTCTCCAACCCAAAGCTCAGCATCTTCAACTTTCACGCCATTTGCTTCGCCGACAGTCATAATATCATACTTGGCAAACGTGTTTGCTTTTAACTCTTCTAAAAGCGGCTGAATACCATTAACATTCATATGTTTATCGAAAGAAGGTACATACTTTAACCCTTTCGGATTCGGCATATCCTTGAATCCTTCTTCCTTCTTAATGTGACTAATCGCATCAACACGGAAGCCATCAATTCCTTTATCAAGCCACCAATTCACCGTGCTATATAACGCCTCGCGCACTTCTTCATTTTCCCAGTTTAAATCTGGTTGCTTACGTGAGAACAAATGTAAGTAATATTGGTCCGTTTCTTCATCATACTCCCAAGCAGATCCATTAAAAATACTTTCCCAGTTATTCGGTTCTTTCCCATCTTTTCCGTCCTGCCAAATGTACCAATCACGCTTTGGATTATCTTTAGAAGAACGGGATTCAATGAACCATGGGTGCTCATCACTTGTATGATTAATAACTAAATCAATAATAAGCTTCATATCACGTTTATGCACTTCAGCTAACAATTCATCAAAATCAGCCATTGTGCCAAATTCGTCCATAATATCTTGATAATCACTGATGTCATAGCCGTTATCATCGTTTGGTGATTTATACATTGGGCAAATCCAAATCACATCAATACCTAGATCTTTTAAATAGTCTAATTTTGAAATAATACCTTGTAAATCACCAATTCCATCACCGTTTGAATCCATAAAACTGCGCGGATAAATTTGATAAGCTACAGCTTCTTTCCACCACGTTTTGTTCATAATCTCTTCTCTCCTTTTGCACAATGTTATGCAAACGTTTTCGTAACACTATCATAACAAAATATGAAGAGTTTGCAACCATATTTTTTACACTATTACTAAAACACCCATCTAAAAAACAAATCTTCTATTTTTATCGTTAATCTATATAAATCCATTTCATATAAAGTGAAACTTCCATCAGTGGGGGTTTTCTTCATCCCCACTGATGGAGAGCCCGACCAATCGGGCTTTTACGGGCAGTTGTCCCCCATCTATCTTCTTTGCTTCTCTCTAAATCTTGAGGTAGGGGTCTTACTGCCTGTTAATGCGGGATAAACCGCTGTTATGCAGAATACAACATGACCTACACTTACTTTCTCCCCTTGCATGTGGCAAACAAAAGTCCTGACCACTTCTATGCATGAACAGATGCCTTTGTCCACCTAAGAGAAAGGCGTTTTTATGTCAGTTTTTTAATTTGTATTTATATATGTATGATTATTCTTAAACAAAGTGAAACTTTTATCCCATTTGTTAATACAGCAATATATAATCTTTATATTTAATAACGCGAAAAAGCCCTTTATAAACATATAAAGAACTTTAATTATAGAAAATGAGAAAAAGAAGATTAACAATTAAAATGGCTATTGATATCTTCTTTGTACTTTTCCTACTATCAATTATTTTGTTTTTACATAGAGATTTCTTCAAAATAGGCCGGATCATGTATTGTAATTTTTTTATCTAGAACTGTAACAATACAATCATTTTTTAGTTGCTTTAATACCCCACTAACCGTTTCACGAGACGTCCCAGATATTTTAGAAATTTCAATTGTTGTAAGAGGACATGAAATTAAAATTTCTTCTCCAGCTTCTTCCCCTAAATCGTCCATCAAATAACTTAATGTCTGTATGACGCGATCTTGCGCGTTTGGAATTGTAATATTTTGGACTCGTCTTTCATTTAGTTTTAATATAGAAGACAATTCTTGAACAACATACATGAGCTGTTTATGATTTGATTTCACCATATCCTCAAAAATAGAGGTGGGAATATAGTATACATCAACGTCTGTCATTGCTATAGCTGTATAATTATATGACTTGTCTGTAAACATACCACAGTAGGGAAAAATAGAAAAACGCTTTATGTAATCTTCATATAATAAATTTCCACTTTGATTGGCCCGCTCTAATTTTACAAATCCATCTAACATAAGATAAATTCTTTCTCTTGAATCACCTTCTAAAAATAGAAATTGCCCTTTTTTATAAGTTCGCCAATAAACAAGATCTGCTAAACTCTTCAATTTCTTATCTGTTAAATCAGTAAATAATTCAAATTGCTTTAAGTCTTTAACTATGCTTCGTCTTTGCATAGAACGTCCTCTCTTTCTATAAAGTGAAACTTTCATCATTTGGGGACTAATCTGTAAAGAAAGCGCCTTCAAAAACTATTTTATCATAATTAATTGCTGAATCTTTTTTTTATAATGAATACTTTATGAACTTACTTTACCTTCGTACACAAAAAGAATGAAGCACAGCACTTCACTCTTTTTATCATCTAACTACTATTTATATATCTTACTTGGAAATAATGGTACCCGCATTCTCTTCTAACGCTTCATATACTTTTTCCAATGAAGTAATAATCGTTTTTCGTTTTAGATCTGTATTCACAAAATTAATAGCTGCTTGAATTTTCGGAAGCATACTTCCAGGTGCAAATTGATTTTCTTGTATATATTGCGTTAGCTCATCAACTGTAACATGCTCTAACTTCTTCTGATCTGGTGTATTGAAGTTTACATACACATAATCAACTGCCGTTAAAATGACGAGAATATCAGCATCTACTAATTCAGCTAGTTTTTGAGCAGCAAAATCTTTATCTATAACAGCCTCTGTTCCTATTAATCCATCTTTCGAATCAATAACAGGAATGCCTCCGCCTCCAACAGCAATAACAATATCACCATCCTCCACTAACGCATTAATCACTTTATGTTCGTGAATGCTTACCGGTTTTGGCGATGGGACAACACGACGCCAGCCACGACCTGCATCTTCTTTAAATGTCGCTTTTGTTGTCTCCATTAACTTCCGTGCTTCTTCTTCTGTATAAAAAGGACCGATTGGTTTTGTTGGATTTTCGAACGCCTCATCCTCTTCATCCACTTCAACCCGCGTGATCACCGTTACTACATCTTTTTCGATACCCCGCTTTTTCAAAGCTTTTTCAATTGCATTTTCCATCCAATACCCGATCATTCCTTGGCTCATTGCCCCGCAAGTATCTAGTGGCATGGCAGGTGTTTTTTCTGTTTCTGCTGCTTTTTGCTGCAATAAAATGTTCCCTACTTGCGGACCATTTCCATGAGCAATGACAACATCTACATTATTTTCGATAATTGCAACGAGTTGTTCTGCCGTTCTTTCTAACGCTTCCTGTTGCGCCTTTGCAGTAGCATCTCCAGATTGGATTGCATTTCCTCCTAGTGCAACGACGATTTTTTTTCTTGTCATCTTGTAACCCTCCCATTTCTTTTCAAAAGAGTTTTTAAAGAGTAATACCACCTGTAGCCAATTGATAAATTGCAACCAGTGCCAAAGCTCCAATGACTATTGAGGATATAAGCTCGACACGAGTAAAGATTTGTTTTGAATTTGTTTGCTTTTGAACTTTGTAAAAGATAAAAATTCCTGGTGCATATAGTGTCATAGTCAGCAATAAATAATCTAAACCAGCTGCATAAATTAACCAAACCCCATACATACTCGCGACTAAACCAATGACAATATTTTTTGTGCGATCTTTCTCTTGAGACTGCAAACTATACTTAAATTGATAAAAAGCTGAAAAAGCATACGGAACTAAAATTGCCGAAGAAGCGAGCGAAAATGCAAAATGATAAGCTTGATCTGAAACAACAAATGTTAACAAGAAAATTTGAATCAGGCCATTTGTTAACCATAATGAATTAACAGGCGCTTTATTTTTATTTTCCTTCGCAAACCATTTTGGAAATACACCGTCTTTCGCAGCCAAGTAAGGAATTTCAGATGCTAGTAACGTCCATCCTAACCAAGCACCTAATACAGAAATAATTAAACCTAAATTAATAAAGATAGCTCCCCATTTCCCGACAACGCTTTCAAATAAATATGCCATTGCTGGACTTTTTAAATTTGCAACATCAGCCTGCTTCATAATCCCTAATGATAATAGTGTCAGGAGAATGTAAATAATGAGAGTTCCTATTAATCCAATAACAGTTGCCTTCCCAACATCACTTCGACTTTTTGCACGACTCGATAAGACTACAGCTCCTTCTACCCCAATAAATACCCAAAGTGTGACAAGCATTGTACTTTTAACTTGACTTCCTACATCCGCCCACGAAAAAGTAGCACCTTGCCCCCAAAATCCATCTAAGAAAACATCAATATGAAAAGCAAATATCCCTACAACAATAAATACAAAGACAGGTACTAACTTTGCAATTGTTGTTACTAAATTCACAAGTGCTGCTGATTGTACACCGCGTAAAATCAACATATGAACACACCACAGTAATATACTCGCTCCAATAATCGATGCTACATTTTGTCCACCTTCAAAAACTGGGAAAAAATAACCTATTGAAGCAAATAATAATGTACCGTAAGCTACATTTCCGAGCCAAGCGGATAACCAATATCCCCAGGCACTATTGAACCCCATAAAATTACCAAATCCAGCTTTTGCATAACTAAAAATTCCACCATCTAAATCGGGTCTTTTCACTGTTAAGTTTTGAAACGCCAATCCAAGTGAAACCATTCCGATACCTGTTATAATCCAACCAATAATAATTGCTCCTGCGCCTGCACCCTTTGCCATATCACTTGCTAAGTTAAATGCTCCGCCTCCGATCATAGAGCCTACAACAAGGGCGGTCAAAGTAAACAGTCCTAATTTCTTTTCTTCACCCATTACACTCACCTCTCTTTTATCAGATAGGAATAAAGTGAAACTTCCATCAGTGGGGGTTTTCTTCATCCCCCACTGATGGTTAGTTGAACCAATCGGGCTTTTACGGGCAGTTATCCCCCACCTATCTTCTTTGCTTCCCTCTCAATCTTGAGATAGGGATCTTACTGCCCGTTAATGCGGGATAAAGTGAAACTTCTATCAATAGAGGGATAAAGAAGGAGGAATCTCCTCCTTCTTTATTCCATATTTCCTAAAGTAGCTGCCATAACCGCTTTAATTGTATGCATTCTATTTTCCGCTTGATCAAATACTTTTGAATGCTTACTGCGGAATACTTCGTCACTTACCTCCATTTCTTTTATGCCATATTTTTCATATATTTCCTCTCCGTACAATGTTTCTATATCATGAAATGCAGGTAAACAATGTAAGAAAATCATATTTTCATTTCCGGTCTTTTTAATCATTTCCATGTTCACTTGATATGGAGTAAGAAGTTCAATACGTTCAGCAAATTTATCTTCTTCGCCCATAGATACCCATACATCTGTATAAATAACATCTGCACCGGCAACAGCTTCTTCCACGTTGCTCGTTACCATGACCCGATCACTATATTTTTTAGCAGTATCAATGATTTCTTGTGCTGGGAATAGTGACTCTGGAGTACAAATGCGTACTTCCATTCCTACCATCGAACCGCCAACTAATAAGCTATTCGCCACATTGTTACGTCCATCTCCGACGTAGACGAGCCTAATATCCTCTAATTTTCCGAGGTGCTCTTTTATTGTTAACAAATCTGCAAGTGTTTGTGTCGGATGCCACATGTCTGTTAAGCCATTCCATACTGGCACACCTGAGTTGTTCGCTAGAGATTCTACTGTTGCATGTGAAAATCCACGGAATTCAATACCGTCAAACATACGTCCTAACACTTTTGCTGTATCTTCAACAGATTCTTTCTTCCCGAGCTGAATATCATTTTTACCTAGGTATTCAGGATTTGCCCCTAAATCCGTACAAGCCACCGTAAATGCACAACGGGTACGAGTTGAAGTTTTTTCAAATAAAAGGGCAACATTTTTACCTTCTAAATAATGATGCGGGATACCGTTTTTCTTTTTCTCTTTTAATTCTGCCGCTAAATCAATAAGATATAAAAATTCTTCCTCTGTAAAATCTTTTTCAGCAAGAAAACTTCTTCCTTTTAAGTTTGGTTTTGTCATCATCATCATTCGTCCCTACTTTCTCTTGTATTTAGCTTAGATATCTTTTCGAACAATTGGCATACTCATGCAACGTGGACCCCCACGACCGCGAGACAATTCCGAACTTAATACTTCCACAACCTCTATACCATGCTCTCGTAATAAAGCATTGGATACATAGTTGCGATCATATGTAACAACTACTCCCGGTGCAATTGCTAATGTATTGGATCCATCGTTCCATTGTTCACGAGCAGAAGCAATCGCATCTCCTCCTCCGCAAGGAATAAGAACCAATTCGCTCAAACCTAACACTTCTTTTAAAGCCTCAGTTAAAGAAGTACGATGTGTGATTTTGAGAACTTCTTCACTCTCTCCTTTTTCCAAAATATAAATATTCATATTTCCTTTTGGATCTTGAATAGCTGGATGAATTGTAAATTTATCATAATCAACCATTGTAAATACTGTATCTAAATGCATAAATGCACGACATTTTGGAATCTCTATTGCTAGTACTTTCTTAATTTTATTTTGACGACTAAATAAATTTTTTGCTAATCGTTCAATCGCTTTAGCCGATGATCTAGCTGATACGCCAATCGCAATTGTTTCTTCATTTAAGATAAGCTCATCGCCGCCTTCAATTGGAAAATCATAGTCACGATCTAACCAAACTGGTACATTGTGACTCGCAAAGCGTGGATGATGTTTAATGATATATTCCATAAACAATGATTCACGTCTCCGTGCTGGTTCTCTCATTTTGTTAATTGTTAAACCGCCACCTATACTAGCTGCTGGGTCACGTGTAAAATATAAATTTGGCATTGGATCTAAATAAAATGGATAATGATCTTCCATTAATTCATACAGGTGGGTTTTTTTACTAGTTTCAATTTCGTTTTTACGTACGCCCCCCATAATTTTCTGAACCATTTCTTCATTTGAAAAGGAAAGTAAATATTCTTTTAAATTCTGATATGCACCATTTACGTCAGCCTGTCCTTCTTTTAAAATACGATCAACAAATTCTTCACGAAGTTTTTTATCAACTAACGCCTCAGCTGCTAGTGTTTCTAAATAAAGAACTTCAACACCCCGATTGCGTAATGTTTGCGCAAAATAATCATGTTCTTTTTGAATAATTGGTAAATATGGAATATCGTCAAATAATAATTGTTGTAAATAATCTGGCGTTAAGTTTTCCACTTCTTTACCTGGACGTTTTAATAAAACTGTTTGTAATTCTCCAATTTCTGAAGTAACATGTATCGGATGTTTCATTTGTTGTACCCCCTTTTAAATTCATTTGATGTCTACAAGTACATAATAAACAGAATGCACATATCTCTTTGTGAAAACGCTAACAATGTTAAGTGGAATATTTCACAAATTATTTTTTAAAAATCATATGTAATTGTATTTTTATAAGATATTTCATCTCATAATTAACTAACTAGGTAAAATATCACGCATATTAGCTGTATAATTGCCTCCTATTTGAGGTTAAAATTTTTTATATCGTATTAGCATAAAGTTTAGTAAAAACAAAGACGTTTTATCAGATCCATTCCGATTAGCGAAGATAAAGACACTCCTTCTGATGACTGATTAAGCCTTATGTATAAATCCATTTTAATTTTTCGACATATAAGTCGCTTCTATGCGCAGCCAGATGCTCTCGTCCCACCTAAAAAGAAAGGGAGGTTTTATGTCGTTTTTTTAACTTGTATATATAAATTAAAAAAGACTGTTCTAATTTTCATTAGAAACAGCCTTCTCATTTATATGTATAAATATATTTTGATGTTTTAACATACAATTCGCTTCTATACAAAGCTATATGAATCCATTTTGATTTTTCGACATATAGATTGCTGCTATGTAGAAAAAAGGAGCCTACTACTTTCTTTCTCCCTTTGTTTTTACTTCACGTGTGGCAGAAAAAGGCCCTGACCGCTTCTATGCATGGCCAGATACTCTCATCCACCTAAAAAGAATGGTTTTTTGTCATTTTTTCAATTTGGATTTACATAATCAACCCCAATCTATCTTTTATAATCTCCCTATCTACTTTTGACCCCGCAATTACAAGACATGTATCATTCCCACATATACATCCTATTTTTTCTTTCCAGTCTAAAGAATCTAATAAAGCACCGATAACATGAGCATTCCCAGGCAAAGTTTTAATAATAATCAGTTGTTCTACATAATCGATTTTTTCAACTACTTCTCTTATTTTTTTCTTTAGCTGTATATCTGCTCGCTGGTTCTCTTCTGTAAAAACCTTATATATTGCTACTCCTTTTGAAGAAGCTCCCTTTACTAAATTTAATTCATGAATATCTCGAGAAACCGTTGCTTGTGTGACCAATACATCACGTTCCTCTAACAACTCTACCAATTTTTCTTGTGTATCTATTTCATTCTCTCTCACCAATTGTTTAATTAGTTGTTGTCTTTTCTCTTTTTTCATGAAAGACACTCCCTCTAATATTATAGCTTTATTATATCTTGCTATAATTTTCTTCTGAAAGAGACAACGACAAATGTTGCGGAAACGTTCATATCTCTACTTTTTATAACAATTTTTCCTGTTTTCTATTTATATACAACAATCTATATTCCCTTAAAATTTTTAACAAAAATAAAGGAATTTGACGATTTATGACTAATTAACAAAAATAAGTTATTTTTATACATCTACATTTCTTTGGAGGGGGATGCATGATACAAGTTCAAAACCTTACAAAATCCTTTGGGTCTTTAAACGTGTTAAAAAACATCAATTTACACGTACAAGAAAAAGAAGTTGTTGTCTTAATCGGTGCAAGCGGTTCAGGGAAAAGTACATTACTGCGTTGTTTAAACTTCCTAGAAGTGTATGATAATGGAGAAATTTCGATACAGGGAGAACAAATTCATCCGAAACATACAAATTTAAACAACGTCCGCGAAAATGTCGGTATGGTTTTTCAACATTTCAATTTATTTCCTCATATGACCTCACTAGAAAACATCATAGAAGCCCCTATTCACGTCAAAAAGTTAGATAAAACAAAGGCAACAAGCATTGCCTACGAATTACTAGAAAAAGTCGGATTACAAGATAAAGCGAACGTAACACCCGATCTTTTATCAGGTGGTCAAAAACAGAGAATTGCTATTGCAAGAGCACTCGCAATGAACCCAACAATTATGTTATTTGACGAACCTACCTCAGCTCTCGATCCTGAGCTCGTCGGAGAAGTGCTACAAGTTATGAAAGATCTCGCAAAAGAAGGTATGACAATGATTATCGTCACACATGAAATGGGATTTGCCCGTGAGGTAGCTGACCGCATTATTTTTATGGATGACGGACAAATCGTAGAGGATGCACCCCCAGAACAATTTTTCACCGCTCCATCAAATCAGCGCGCGAAGCAATTTTTACGAAATATTTTATAAAAATTGGAGGTGCTTTTATGAAACGAAATATGTTTAAAGCGATAGCAGTGATTACATTATGTGCTTCTTTATTATTAGGTGCTTGCAGTAAAGAAAGTAGTACTTCATCAACCGATGGAAAGAAAGAATTTCGCTATGCAATGAGCGGTGTGTATAAACCGTTTAGCTATAAAGAAAATAGTAAACTTGCCGGCTTTGACGTCGAAATTGGTGAAGCTCTTGCTAAGAAAATGAATATGAAAGCTGTCCCTGTGACAAATCCTTGGGAAACATTAATCCAAGGATTGCAAGCTAAAAAATATGATGTGATTTTAGGGAGTATGGCCATCACAGAAGACCGTCTAAAAGCAGTGAACTTTACGAACCCATATTATCGTTCTGGGGCACAAATTTTCGTTACAAAAACGAACACCTCCATATCCTCCGCTGAAGATCTAAAAGGAAAAAAAGTAGGTGTTGTGAAAGCAAGTACATTCAAAACACTTATTGCTAAACAAACAGACCAAATTACCGAATACGATAGTGATATTACCGCCCTTATGGACTTAGAACCAGGACGAATTGATGCTGTTATAACAGATCAAATGGTAGGTCTTCGCATAATGAAAGAAGGAAAAGCAAATATAAAAGACGCCGGAAAGCTATTATCTCTTGATGAAATGGCCATTGCTGTTCGTAAAGACGACAAAGAACTACTACAGAAATTAAATAAAGCTCTAGATGAAATCATTCAAGATGGCACATATGAAAAAATCAGTAAAAAGTGGTTCGGTCGTAACATTCTAGGTGAAAAAGGAAAATAGATTTTTTACACATAGATCATGCCCCGCACCTTTTGACGGGGCATCGGAATCACATGAAAATAAACTGCGATATAGAGGTGATAACCATGATTGATATTTTCATATCTACATATCCAACGTTCCTAAAAGCAATTGTCATTACATTACAATTAACCATAACATCCCTATTACTTGGATCCATAATTGGATTGTTGTTTGCTTTTTTTCGTATTTCAAATAGTAAACTCTTAAATGGAATTGCACATGTATACATTGCCATTATTCGTGGGATACCATTAGTTGTACAAATTATGATCCTCTATTTTGGAATTACATCTATTATTGTATTATCCCCATTCTGGGCGGGGGCAATAGCTCTCGCTATTCATAACGGTGCTTATATTACAGAAATTTTTAGAGGGTCTATTCAGTCTGTAGACCGCGGTCAACTTGAAGCAGCTCGCTCCTTAGGAATGTCATATCCATTAGCAATGCGGCGTATTATTTTGCCTCAAGCGTTTCGTTTATCTATTCCGCCGCTTGGCAATCAGTTCATTATCGGCTTAAAAGACTCTTCGCTCGTTGCTTATGTAGGAATGTCAGAGCTGTGGGGCACTGGGCTTTCTGAAGCTGCCGCAAACTTTCAGCAACTCGAAACATATATGATCGTCAGCGTCTATTATCTTGCGCTTGTACTTCTATTCACGTACTTTGTCCATCTTCTTGAAAAAAGATTGGCACGAAAAAATACGAATTATACACAAGCTGTGAAACAGGAAGAAATCCCCATGTAAAAAGCACGAACTCTCCACGAGTTCGTGCTTTCACTTTGTTGAAATATCATTCTATAAAATATATGAAGGTTCTATATTATATATCGTTGCTATGCAGAATAAAACATGATCGCTACTTGCTCCCTTTGTTTTAAACATCGCACGTGGCAGAAAAAAGCCCTGACCGCTTCTATACACGGCCAGGTGCTCTCGTCCTCCCCTAAAAACAAAAGGGTTTTTATATCATTTTTTCAAATTATGTTTTATCCGTTTTTCACAACTTTTGATTCTTTTATATTTTCCTGGCGATATTCAATATTCGCAGGATCTAGTCCATTTCCTAAAGAGCCGTATAAATGCGCTTTATGCGGATCAATTAACTCGCTACCTTGATAATATACACGCGGTGTATTCCAAAGGGCAGCTAACGCTTTCCCCATTGGCATTTCATGATAGCGCTCTGGCCACATTTCTTTAATTTTCTCTTTTACTAACGGATAGTATTTCGAACTCATACCTGGGAACAAGTGATGTTCTGTATGATATGAGAAGTTAAAATGTAATACATCTACCCAGCGCGGCACTGTTACCGATAAACAGTTTGCAAGTGGATCGTTTACAGGAACAATCGGGTTCAAACGATGATTTGTTGCAATATATGCCATTACAATGAAGTTTGCAATTAATAATGGAATAACATAAGCAAAAAACCATTTTGCAGGACCCATAATAAACAATAAACTAATCCATACTGTCCATGGCAAAAGAAGCTGGAACCACACAGATTTTTGATTCTGCGGTTTAAATTCCTTGATAAAAAGGAAAAACATACGAGACGAATGCATTGTAAATTGAATTGTTAACGACAAAAAGCTGAAGAAAGAACGAACATGTAATGGTAGGCGATATACCCAACGTAAAAATTTGCTTTTCTTAAACTTATCCATCGTTGGCCACGCATCTGGATCATGCTCCTCATGTTGTGTGTGCACATGGTGAGTTAAATTATGCCACTTTCTCCACAATTTCGGTCCAGTTGATAATGGCATGAACGCAATTGCTCCAAGAAAATCTCTTAGCCAAGCTTTTCTTACTACTGTGCCATGTAAAATTTCATGACCAAGAAATCCCATAGATGCAAAACACAATCCTAAAACGATTGCAATTCCAAGATTAGCCCACACATTCAAATTGAATAAGCCAATTGCCAAAAACCCCGCTACTGTAACGAGTAAATAGGCTAGTCCTCCAAACAAACGAGCCGGGACTGGTTTAAATGCCTTTTTTGGCAAATGTGGTGATACGCGTGCTGCATACCATCCAAACGTATGAAGATCCTTCATTCTTTTGCCCCTTTCTCTTGCCGCGCTTACGCACTTTGCACATATTGATTTTCGTTTCCAGATTGATAATACTATTATTATAAATTTTCTTTCTCACAGAAAATTATGTTCACTCACTCTTACAATTATTATTCATTGAAAAACATTTCTCTTTTTACCCTTTATCAACCTTTCCACAAGATGAATCATATCAGTACGTTTTCTATATTGTCAATAGATTTTATGACCTAGTAATAAAAGTTGGTTATATTTTTATAATTACTTTCTATGTTACTAAAGGAAAAACGTTTATTTACCAACATTTCAACTTCCTACTATCCTTTCATCTGTCCTTCACTAATTACTCCGTTTCATGGTCAATACTATACTTAACCTTATTTATTCCGCGTTCTGCTAATGAAATGAAAAGCCAAAACCATATATGGAAAGCTGACTAATAAATTATTTTAAAATAATTTATTAGCAATTCGATTCAAATACATAAAATCCCTAACAATTGGAAAAAATAGTTAGCAAGAACTCATTAAAATAAGAGGTGTATTCACTTGGAACATAATCAGCTCCCAAAATTTCCAGAACCATATTGGCGTGATTCTATTCATTTGCCTACCTTCCCAAAGCTAACAGAGGACATTAGAACTGAAGTTGCCATTGTTGGAGCAGGTATCACTGGTATCACAACCGCTTATTTACTCGCTAAAGAAGGTGTCAAAGTTGCTTTAATCGATGCAGGAAATATTTTAAACGGAACAACTGGACATACAACGGCAAAGATTACAACGCAGCACGATCTTATTTACAATGAACTCATTAATCACTTTGGAGAAGAAAAAGCAAAATTATATTACGAGGCAAACAATGAAGGACTGCAATTTATAAAAGAGACCGTACAAGAGCACAATATTCAATGTGATTTCACAGAAGAAGATGCTTATCTATATACAAACTCAATCGACAACTTACACAAGTTAACAGAAGAATTAGAAGCATACAAACAGCTTAATATCCCTGGTGAATATGTAGAAAGTATCCCACTTCCCATTCCCGTAAAAGCTGCGCTTGTTATAAAGAATCAAGCGCAATTCCACCCGCTTCGCTACCTCACAGCACTTGTCGAAGAATTTATTAAAGCTGGCGGCGTTCTATATGAAAATACAACTGCAATTGATGTAGAAAAAGGATTTTATCAACAAGTGATTACAAAGGACGGACATCGAATCACTTGTGGTTACATTATTTCTTGTTCACACTTTCCCTTTTATGATGCAAACAGCTTCTTCTTCGCAAGGATGTACGCAGAACGCTCTTATGTCCTTGGCGTGAAAACAAAGCAAGAGTATCCAGGAGGAATGTATTTAAGCATCGATAACCCAAAACGATCCCTCCGCTACACCACAATGGATGGCGAAAAACTCGTGTTAATTGGCGGTGAAAGTCATAAAACAGGACAAGGCATTAACATGATGAATCATTACGAAGCACTGCAAGCATTTGGCGAAGAAACTTTTGGCATAGAGGAAATCCCATACAGATGGGCAACACAAGATTTAATTACACTTGATAAAGTTCCTTATATCGGACACATCAATGAAAATAACCCTAACATTTTCGTTGCAACAGGCTACCGCAAATGGGGCATGACAAATGGAACCGCAGCAGCTTTATTGCTAAAAGCATCTGTTATGAAAATCGATAGCCCATACAAAGAACTCTATGCACCATCACGATTCCATACGAATCCAGATATAAAAACGTTTGTTACGCAAAACCTCGACGTAGCAAAGCATTTAATTGAAGGAAAACTAGAGTTTGCTCTTCGTAAACCAGAAGATCTCGAAAACGGAGAAGGTGCTGTTGTAAGAGTAAATGGGAAGCGTGCCGGTGCGTATAAAGATGATAATGGGAAACTGCATATTGTCGATACAACTTGTACACATTTAGGCTGCGAAGTGGAATGGAATAGCGGTGAATGCACATGGGATTGTCCTTGTCATGGTTCACGTTTTTCAATTGAAGGAGAGGTAATTGAAGGGCCGGCTGATGAAGCGTTAAAAAGAATTGAAGATATGTGATGCTGTAAGCTTACAACTATTCTCTTATATAAAAGTAAAAAAGCATAAAAACCTCTTTTTTAGAGGAGGACGAGAGCATCTGGCCGTGCATTGCAGCGGTCAGGGCCTTTTTCTGCCTCATGCGAGGTTTCAAACAAAGGGAGCATGCAAGTAGCGACCATGATGTATGCTGCATAGTAACGACTTTTATGTCTGAAAAATGAAAATGGATTTATATAGTTAAATATGAAATTTCATCTCTAATATAAGGAGGAGCACCAATATTTTATCAGTGCTCTTTCCAACTTTGATGTAACATATCTCGAAATAATACATTTAACTGCTCAATATCTATAACCGATTTCTTTTCTAAACTCTTCACGTACTCTTCATAATATGTAATCTGCTCTTCTAAAAATTTATTCAATAACGTAATTCTTGGTCCTACATCCAGCTCGATACCCGCTTTTTTCTTCTCAAGCAGTTTCTCAATTTCTTCTAAAAGTGCTGAATCCAATGCTAATCCATTCATTAATCTTTCAAACTCAACAGGTGGCAATATTTTTTTCTCTTCTAACCATTTGCACGCCAGTATCGGACGTAATACATAAAAATATTTTTTTATCTTTACTTCTTCACTTTGCAAAAATGTGCGATAGTTTTTAGATGCCATATGTAAATAATGATATATCGTTGCTTTTGGATCAAAATGACTACTCATTTCCTGCAAGCGTTCAGGAAGATTTGATGCCTTATTGTATACAATGGGGGAACTTATCCACTCTAACAAAGCTGGATTCGATTTAGAAAATAGCTGCAGTGCTTTGCGGAGTTCCCAGCCACTTATATCAAGATCATCGTTAATTGGATACTCAATAACATCTCGCTTCGGCTCAATTGATAAATACCATTCCAATCGGTGTACGTATACAAAACGCACATCATAATCACTATCTTTTGATGGAAATCCCCATGCCCGGCTCCCTGATTCAACTGCAAACAAGACTTTCACATCATTCTCTTTCTCAATTCTTTCTAATTCTAATTGGATTTTTTCTCTCATACTATATCACTCTCATTTTCTGATCATTTCCTCGGAAATTCGACAAATATAATAACATTCCTTCTTTTTATTCGAAAACGTATACAACTCCATTAAATCGGTAACTTTAGAAGTATGATTTTCATTTAGGCAGGTGCATAGGAATGGATTTACACACAGGTAAAATGTTTTGGACGACAACTCTCCCAAGTCCACCCACGTATTCATCTTTGCAAGAAGATATAACATGTGATGTGTTAATTATAGGTGCAGGAAGTTCTGGGGCACAATTTTCACATTTCTTAAGTGAAACAGACTTACGTGTCGTTGTTGTTGATAAAAGAAAAGTAGGACATGGAAGCAATTTACCAAACACGGGACTTATTCAATATTTAGGTGATAAAATGTTTTTTGAACTTGTGAATACGTTTGGCGAAGAACATGCCGTTCGTCATTTTAAATTATGCGAACAAGCTATTTGTGACATTGAAGCTGCTTCTCAAAATTTACCCATTTCATCTGATTTTATTCGCCGTGATAGCTTGTACTATGCCAGCTGTGAAGATGATATTGAGAAACTAGAAAAAGAACTTTATTACTTACAAAAGCATGGATTCAAAGCAGTTTGGCTAACAGAAAAACAAATTGGTCAAAAGTATCCCTTTCAAAAACGCGCCGCTCTTTATACATACAACGACGGTGAAATTAACCCATATAAATTTACGCACGGCCTATTAAAGCAAGCCTCAAATAAAGGAGTAAAAATATATGAAGATACCGAAATAACAGGGCAGAAATTAGAAAAAGAGAAAGCTACTTTTTTCACAAAAAATGGTCATTCTATTACTACCAAAAAAGTGATAATTGCTGCTGGCTATGAAGGATTAGAGTTCAAAAAAGACAAAAATGCAACACTTAGCAGTTCTTATGCCATTGTCACAACCCCTGTATCTGATTTTTCTTCCTGGTACAAACGGACACTTATTTGGGAAACTGCTCGCCCATATATTTATATAAGAACTACTGCTGACAACCGCGTTATTATCGGCGGGCTTGATGAAGATACGGATATCGCAGAAGAACGAGATGCGAAACTAATTCATAAACGGGATAAACTATTAAAAGAATTTCAAAAGTTGTTTCCCAATATCGATGTGAAACCTGAATTTTATTTCGGTGCCCTTTATGGCGGCACGCATGATGGACTACCGATGATTGGTATATATGAAGAAATGCCTAACTGCTATTTTATCTATCCTTATGGTGATAATGGCTTAGTATACAGCATGGTGTTCTCTAGAATTATTCGTGATGTTATTATAAATGGATCAAGTCCAAATCTTGATTTATACAGACAAACACGTCCGATTTGAAAGAGGAGCTGACATTAATCCTTTTTCGAGTCAGCTCCTTTTCTTCACTGTTGCTGCTGGGCAACAAATTCTGCAATCCGCTCAAACTCAGATTGAATCTCATCTTTGTACGCATCCACTTTTTCAAAATCCATCGCCGCAATATAAATTTTCTCTAGTTTATCACGCACAGATTTTGCCTTTGCTAAATAGGACATCGCTTCATTCATTTTCTCTCTATAGCGTCTTGATACATCTTGAATTTCTACTGCATATTTTTCATCTGTTCCCGGTTCAATAATAAGTTCATACATATCAATGATTTCATCACTCTCACGAGTTGGAAAATATTCATGCGGCGCTGTACTATCAAAAATGGCAAAGCCAAGTTCTCTTACAATGACCATATCAAGACTATTTGGATCAAAGCCGCAATGATAGATCTCAACATCGAATCCTTTCTCTTCAGCTGCCGCTGCTAATTTCTTTAACATCGTCGATTTTCCAGAACCAGGTCGCCCTTTTATAAAATAACGCTTCGGTACATCTTCTGTTAAATTAGGAACAAAATCAACTGCTCCTTTTGGCGTTGCCGCTCCTAAAAAACGATGCTTCACATTCGCTTTTTTCATACACGTTTTATCAGTGAAAAACTGCTGTATAAGCTGCTTTGTTAATTCATTTGCTTTTTCAAAATCAATGTGGTCAATATAAAACTTCTCCCATTCATCATGAATCTCTAGCGCCGTCTTAAAACACGCATAAGCTGACTGAAACGAATTAGCCGCTTCTGATGTATAATGTACAATCTCACTTTTATGCGTCCTAAGCTCAGCAGAATCCCAAGCTATACCTAAGTTTACATACTCTTCTACAACACCTGGTACTTTCGGCTCAATCACATGCGGTGCCGTTCCATCAACAATCCCTACTTTTAACGCCGGAATAATCACACCATCAATTGAATGATTGTCAGATGAACAATGTAAAAACTCAATATCGTATCCTTTCTTTACCCAATCACGACCAATCGCCTTCATAAGTGAAGATTTTCCTGTTCCAGGACCACCTTTTAGAATAAATAATCGGTCTAACCCCGTTACGTTCTCTTCATATAAACTGTAAAATCCCCTTGCTGTATTACCGCCAGCATAATAATTTTTTATGTTTCCTTCCACTGCCTTTCACTCCCTTGTAAGCAGTTTCACTACATAAGCTACAATATGCAAGCAGGAAAAAATAGGTGAATACCTATAAAGTATATAAATACAAATTAAAAAACGACATAAACCCCTTTTCCTGCCACGTGCAAGGGTTAAACGTATAGAACGAGTGCGGGGCATGTTGTATTCTGCAAAGCAGCGAATGTTGAAAATTTAAAATGGCTTTGTATAATGTGAAACTTCCACCAGTAAGTTTTTCCTCCACCTCTCTCCCAATCTTGAGATAGTGGTCTTATTGCACAAAAATAGCCGGATAAAATAAACAGCTTTGTGTTTCAAATATTTTCATTCAGAATTACGAAAAAACTCTTCTTTTTAGAATATGAAAGAAGAGTTTTTTCACGTATATTTAATTCACTTCTCCTACTGGCAACTTGATATTTACCTTTGTCCCGATACCAAGTCTGCTTTGAAATTCCATTTCACCTTGATGTTCTTCAAGAATTTTATATGTAACCATTAAACCTAAACCTGTTCCATTTTCCTTTGTCGTATAAAAAGCTTCACCTATTTTATCTATTTTCTCTTGCTCCATCCCGCACCCTTCATCAATTACACTCACTACAACCTCATCACCATGAACTCTATTCGCTTCCACAATAATATTACCGCCGCCGGGCATAGATTCTATCGCATTTTTAATAATATTAAGAAATACTTGTTTCATCTGTTTTTCATCACATTTTATAGAAGGTAATTCTTTAACAAACATTGTTGAAATTGTAATACCATATTGAGCGGCTGTCTGTTCTACAATCGAAATCACATAATATAAAATATCTTTTATATTATGTAATGTATAGTGTCTCTTTTTCGGTTTTCCAAGAACCATTAATTCACTAACAATCGCATTCATACGTTCAATTTCCTGCACCATGATGTTATAGTATTCTACATCTTCAGGGTGCTTTTCTCTCTGCATCTGCGTAAAGCCTTTTAATGATGTTAATGGATTGCGTATTTCATGTGCGATCGTAGTCGCCATTTTTCCGATGACTGCCAATTTTTCAGCTTGTTGTGCTTCTTCAAACATGTTTTCAATTGTACATACGTACGATTGAAAACGTGTTAACAGAATAAACGCGATAGTTGCAAAACTTACACATAGCACAATAGGTCCAATTACAATTGGTGCATGTAACATGATTCCTAAAACGGCATACTTTCCAACAATCCCAAGTGACACGATCCGAAAATAGCGTTTATTTACAAAAATAGGAGAAAATAAAAATAAAAACGGTTCTACTGCATTACCACTGTCAAATGGTTTTGTAGTGCCATAATAAATCATTATATTATCAATAAAATCAATAAAAATATATCCTATAAAAATAATATATTTTACAATATATATATTTTTCTTTTTTATAAAATAGATAGCAATTAACAACAATAAAAACATAAAAGGATACATCCAGAATCCTAAACCACCTTCTGGAAAGCCTATATCGCTATCTCCCATTTCCACTTTTGGATAAAAATAATAATACAGAATATCACTCAAGAAGAAAATTACATAAAATAAACTTAAAAAAAGCTTTAACGCTTTAACTTCCTCTTGTATAAGTATATGAGCTTTGTCCATGTTAAAACTCCTTTATCGGCAACAACAATTTTATAAACAGCCATTAAGCCTCTACCAAAATCACTTGCTTTTTCCCTTCTTCTTGAAACAGCATCGTACTTGGATCCACATTAAACTCCTTTATAGGTTGAAATGTTTTCAAATAAAAACTTCCCACTATTTTATTATAACGATATATACATAACCTACAATACTCTATTTAAAAATAACAAATTATATATTGCGTAACAAATTGTTTACTCAAACAATCACTATGCTCGTCAACACTTTTTCTATTCTTGAATTCAAGATACAAACGCCACAATAGAGTAAGCCTTATAAACTGGAGTTACTCTGAATCTTTTGTTAAAGTTAAATTACCAAAATTACCTAGAGGGGATTTGTAATTTTTAAACATCTCATACGCCCTTCACTCCCCTTATCTATTTTCTTATCAAGTAGTATACATAATAGTACAAAAGCTTAGGTACAAGAGGAGGAAAAAATTAGTCATTTATATATAGCACGGCTTTGTATACGTATCAAGATTTCCCTGTATCACTTAATCTATGAACACATAGAAAAGGAAGAGAATTTGAAACACATTTTAATATGTAATATTGCATATTAAAATGTGTTGATAAAAATGTAAGCGCTTACTATAATAAGGGTATAAAGATGAACCACATCGTAATACAAAAAAAGAGGAGGAAATCATATGGCAATCGCAATGGCAGTTTTAAAATTTGTAGGTGGACTACTTCCATTCGTACAAGAGCTTTTAAAAGCATTTATGTAAGTTCATATTCAGCAATCATTTATAAGAATGATCTGTATACCAAAGATGAATTGATGTACAGACCAGAGGAGGAAATCATATGGCAATTGCAATGGCAGTTTTAAAATTTGTAGGTGGATTACTTCCATTCGTACAAGAGCTTTTAAAAGCATTTATGTAAGTTCATTATTCCGCAATTATTTATAAAAATTATCATACAAATGATCTGTATACCAAAGATGAATTGATGTGCAGATCATTTGTGTGAGCAAAGTCCCTTTAGATATTATAAAGGGGCTTTTTTAAGTTTCTATATACTTGGACTGCTGATAAGCGTGATTATGGTAATTTCACATCTGTAGAATATACAATATAAAAAGAAAAGTAAAAAAAGAGTCCTATTAATTTTTTCTCAACATGAATACCCTAATTATTTACAGTTTAAATATTCAAAATTAAAAGATAATATTTTATAATAAGCGTGTGATGGTTTCTGTCCCATTTGTCTCTCCCTATGTCATAGATAAGACTGAATCCCTAGTCTTATCTTTTTTTATTTATATATCTGATTCCCCCCTATTTGCTTCACAGAAATTTATTGTGTAATCTCTGTCTAACAAAGAGCCCATTTAGTAAATATCTAACAGGCTCACGACAACAATTCTTTCTTTTTCAGACCATGCATTAAAAGTATAGAGTTTTAGGATAAGGCCTTAATCTTTCAGAATGTAGATTTAAAATATTTAAAAAGAATCTTTGCTTGAACGTGAGGGTTTTCCAAAATGCTGGCGAGATTCCATATATAAGGACTAGGAAATGCTTCCTAGTCCTCATCTTTCACATCTATATCTTCTGGAATTGGTTCATTTAATATTTCTTCTACTAGCTTTTTATATTTCTCCATTTGTTCTAAGTGTGTATTAAATTGCTCTTTATTCAATAAATACTGCTCCCCGTCATGAACAGCACGTATGCGTTTTTGTTGAATTAAGCTTTCGATATACGATTCTGGCATACTTAAAAATTCAGCTGCTTCTTTTACCGTTAAATACAATGTATTCAGTCCTTTCTTAATAATAAAAGGAGTAAATGAAATGACTCCTTTTATTAATCGATTCAACTTCCGTCCATATCAACTTTACCACATACATTGTATATTGAGGAGCTGGTCATATGAAAGTTCCTCTTTGTTCATTTTTGACCGTAAGTCTCAAATTTTTTCGCTAATACATTCAACTCTTCTTCCGGCAATAGTTTTGGTTCTCCAATGCATTTCGTTTGATAGTAAATTTGTGCACAAAACTCGATCTCTTCGGCAACTGTAAACGCCATTTTAATATTATGTCCACCTGCAATTAACCCATGATTCGCAAGTAAAACAGCGCGGCGATCTATCATTCCTTCATAAGCTGCTTCTGCCAATTCTCTCGTTCCAAACGTTGCATACGGAGCACAGCGTACATTCGGTCCCGCAAAGGCTACTAAATAAGAAACGGCAGGAAGTTCCCAACCTAATGATGCAATTGTTTTTGCATAAGGAGAATGTGTATGCACAAGAGCATTTAAATCGCCTCTTTTCTGATAATAAATGAGGTGCATATCCAGTTCACTAGATGGTTTTCTTGTTCCATCAATAATATCACCATCTAAATTTAGTACGATCACATCTTCAGGTGTTGTTTCAAAATAATCTAATCCGCTTGGACTCATTGCTACAAGGCCTTGTTCACGGTTAAAAATACTAATGTTACCGCCTGTCCCCTTTGTTAAACCACTTGTAATTAATTTCTTTCCATACTCTACAATTTCTTCTCTCTCTTTTTGTAGTAACATATACTATACATCCCCCTCAGCGAAACGCTTCTTACTGCTAATTCACTATAATGACCGCTTTTCCATCATTTTTATCTTTCCTAATTACTGAAATAACTTTTCCAAGTTTGCCGCAAACGGTGGGCGTACAATCCCCTTTTCTGTAATAATTGCTGTAATATTCTCCTGTGGTGTAACATCGAATGCTGGGTTATACACCTTGCTATTTTGCGGTGCTGAATATTGCCCAAAACGATTAATAACTTCAGACGCATCACGTTCTTCAATTGGAATCTCTTTTCCCGTTGGCGTTTTTAAATCAATTGTTGGCGTCGGTGCTGCTACATAAAATGGAATGTTATAGTACCTTGCTAAAATAGACACACCTAACGTTCCAATTTTATTAGCTACATCACCGTTTGCTGCCACGCGGTCACAGCCGACAATGACTGCATCAATTTTCCCTTGTGACATGACCATCGCTGCCATGTTATCTGTGATAACTGTTACATCAATACCCGCTCGCTGCAATTCTAATGCCGTTAACGTAGATCCTTGTAATCTCGGGCGCGTCTCATCCGAATAAATTTTTAAATTCCAGCCTTTTTCTTTTGCCAAATACATTGGTGCTGTTGCTGTTCCATATTTTGTTGTCGCCAAAGCACCTGCATTACAATGCGTCAACACACCCATGCCATCTTGAAATAACGTAAGTGCATGCTCACCAATTTGACGATTAATCTCCTCATCTTCTCTATGAATCATTTTTGCTTCTTCTAACAATCTCTGTTTTAAATCACTAATAGACAAATGAGCATTTTCCTTTGTAGTATTCTCCATTCTCTCAAGCGCCCAAAATAAATTCACAGCTGTCGGTCTTGAAGTCGCCAAATACGCACATACTTTTTGCACTTTATTTATAAACAATTCCATCAAATCTTCTTGCACGTCTTTTACCCCTAAATACACGCCATAAGCTGCTGAGACTCCAATTGCTGGTGCACCGCGCACCTTCATTACTTGAATCGCATCCCATACACTTTCTGCCGTCTTAAAAGACTCATAGACAACTTCATTTGGTAATAAAGTCTGATCTAATAAAACTAAAGCGTTCTCATTCCATTGAATCGGTATTAATTGTTCAGACATGAGCTTCTCTCCTTATTTCGTACTAAGTAACAGCGCTTCTGTTTTTAACGTTTGTAAAAAATCATTTCCTGTTTTATGCGCATTTGCTTGTAAAATAAACGACTTTGCCGCTTGCAAACAAATACGTTCTGCTCTAGCGCGAGCTTCTTCATCTGTAATAGATATAATATCTTTCACCTTTGCTAATCCGACAATACGGCGAATTAATTCAAGACCAGTAACAGACGCTGTATCTTTT
Source organism: Bacillus bruguierae (assembly GCF_037104725.1). Taxonomy (NCBI): domain Bacteria; kingdom Bacillati; phylum Bacillota; class Bacilli; order Caryophanales; family Bacillaceae; genus Bacillus; species Bacillus bruguierae. Next base: position 152,923 of record NZ_JBAWSX010000007.1, read on the forward strand.
AATACAGACTGTAAATACCAACGATTAAATCCTGATTCTTTCGCCATAATATCTGTAACATGAACATCCCATGTTTCTAAGAACTTCACGGAAAATAGATCAATTACATCTCTAATTGCATTCTCCAACCAGTTCATATACACATCTTTCTCTACTCCAGAAACCATTGTTGCATCTGCATTTATCCATGCAAATATTAAGTTTGCCACAACGTTCCCAATGTCATATCCCATCGGTCCATAAAACGCAAATTCTGGATCAATTACCTTTGTAGAATCTTTTCTTACAAACACAGATCCAGTATGTAAATCTCCATGTAACAATGCTTGTGCATTTGTCATAAACGAAAACTTTAACTTCGCTACTTCCATACGAAGTACATGATCGCCATATATATGCTCTCGAATCCAGCCTTCATTTAAAGAAAACAGCTCATTTCGTTTGTTATGATCTGTAAATGGCTCAGAATACACGAGGTCCTCTGTAATCTCACACAGCTCTGGATTGATATAATTTTTTACAAGCTCTTTCTTTTCTTTATGATTCATGACCACATCCGATGTTAATAGTAGTGTGTTCACCATAAAGGTTGTTAAATCATCTGCAAGTTGTGGAAAAATTTGATGATTTATAAGCGCAGTCCGAAGAATCGTATGATCTGACAAATCTTCCATCACACAGCAATTCATTACATCATCATACAAATACACATTCGGTACAAGTCTTGGTGCTAGCTTCCCCTCTAACTGCAACACATCTGACTCAATCCGAATACGATTTGTAGATAACTTAAACTCATCCGAAATACGCGCCGTATCTCCTGCTTGCTTTACAATAACAGAAGTGCCCTTCTCTTCATCCCAAACACGAAACACATAATTTAAATTACCATCTCCAATTTCCTTACACTGCAAACGCTGTGTATCCTCGAACATCGACAATTTTTCCATCACATACGGTATAACATCACTAGCTTCCATTAAAAAATACTTCGTGAACTTAGACATGGTTTCTCCCTCCGCTCTAATTGTAAGCGTTTTCTAAAAGCCGTAAAAATGATAGATTGATATTATTTCAACCTATGTATCACAATTTTTTAAAACAAGCATCTATACTATTCCATTTTACATATAAGTCGCTGCTATGTAGAATACAACAAAACCGCTACTTGCTTTCTCCTTTTGTTTGAAATTTCGCATGTGGCAGGAAAAGGCCCTGACCGCTTCTACGCACGGCCAGATGCTCTCGTCCCCCTAAAAAGAAAGAGGTTTTTACGCCGTTTTTTAACTTATATATAGTTTTTATTATAGCTTGTTAGGAATATGCGTCAAACATTTCCCTTGACAAAATAAACAGTTTTATATGATAATTAGTATCGAATTAGAATTATTATAGTTAATTAAAAAATTTACTTTATGAGCAAGATCATTTTTACTGCCCATAACTCACATTTAGGAGGAATTTTAATATGTTATTAATCGGAACAGAAGTAAAACCTTTTAAAGCTAATGCTTATCATAATGGAGAGTTTATCCAAGTTACTGACGAAAGTTTCAAAGGAAAATGGAGCGTAGTTTGCTTCTACCCAGCAGACTTCACATTTGTATGCCCAACTGAACTTGAAGATTTACAAAACCAATACGGAGCTTTAAAAGAATTAGGCGTTGAAGTATACTCTGTATCTACAGACACTCACTTTACACATAAAGCATGGCATGATAGCTCAGAAACTATCGGCAAAATCGAATACATTATGATTGGTGACCCTACTCGCACAATCACTAGCAACTTCGACGTATTAGTTGCAGAAGAAGGTCTTGCTGCTCGTGCTACATTCATCATCGACCCAGATGGCGTTATCCAATCTGTTGAAATTAATGCAGACGGTATCGGCCGCGATGCAAGCATCCTTGTTAACAAAATTAAAGCAGCACAATATGTTCGCAACAATCCAGGTGAAGTTTGCCCAGCTAAATGGCAAGAAGGTGCTGCAACACTTAAACCAAGCCTTGACCTTGTAGGAAAAATTTAAGGAGCGTAATCAAAATGATACTAGATGCAGATATAAAAGCACAATTAGCCCAGTATCTTCAACTGATGGAAAACGATGTACTACTTAAAGTTAGCGCAGGATCCGATGACGTATCGAAAGACATGCTAGCTCTAGTAGATGAATTAGCTACAATGTCATCCAAAATTAAGGTAGAGAAAACACAATTGGAGAGAACACCAAGCTTCAGTGTGAATCGTATCGGCGAAGACACTGGAGTAACGTTTGCTGGTATCCCTCTAGGACATGAGTTTACCTCATTAGTGTTAGCTTTACTACAAGTTAGTGGCAGAGCTCCAAAGGTTGAACAAAAAGTAATTGATCAAGTAAAAAATATTCAAGGCGAATATCATTTTGAATCTTACATCAGCCTAAGCTGTCATAACTGCCCAGATGTTGTGCAGGCACTGAACTTGATGAGTGTTCTTAATCCTGGTATTACACATACTATGATTGACGGCGCTGCATTCAAAGAAGAAGTAGAAAGCAAAGACATCATGGCAGTACCATCTGTTTACTTAAATGGGGAATTCTTAAGCAGTGGTCGTATGACACTTGAAGAAATTCTTGCTAAGATGGGGAATGGTTCTGATGCATCAGAGCTTTCTGATAAAGATCCATACGATGTTCTTGTTGTTGGCGGCGGCCCAGCTGGTGCAAGTGCAGCAATTTACGCAGCACGTAAAGGCATTCGCACAGGTATCGTTGCTGAGCGCTTCGGTGGTCAAGTAATGGATACTATGGGTATCGAGAACTTCATCAGCGTAAAACACACTGAAGGGCCTAAGCTCGTAGCAAGTCTTGAAGAACACGTAAAAGAGTACAACATTGATGTAATGAATTTACAACGTGCTAAACGTTTAGAAAAGAAAGAACTTATTGAAGTCGAACTTGAAAACGGCGCTGTTCTAAAAAGTAAGAGCGTAATCATTTCAACAGGTGCTCGTTGGCGCAATGTTGGCGTACCAGGTGAAGCTGAGTTCAAAAATAAAGGTGTAGCATACTGCCCTCACTGTGACGGTCCATTGTTTACTGGCAAACACGTAGCAGTTATCGGCGGCGGTAACTCTGGTATTGAGGCAGCAATTGATTTAGCAGGTATCGTAAAACACGTAACTGTTCTTGAATTCATGCCAGAACTAAAAGCTGATGCTGTATTACAAGAGCGTCTTTACAGTCTACCTAACGTAACTGTTCTAAAGAATGTTCAAACAAAAGAAATTACTGGTACTGACAAAGTAGACGGTATTTCTTACATCGATCGTGAAACAGAAGAAGTTCATCACATTGAATTGCAAGGTGTATTCGTTCAAATCGGTCTTGTACCAAACACAGATTGGTTAGGCGAAACAGTTGAACGTGTTCGTGGTGAAATCGTAACAGACAAACACGGCGCTACAAACGTCGATGGCGTATTTGCTGCAGGTGACTGTACAAATAGTCCATATAAGCAAATCATTATTTCTATGGGATCAGGTGCGAACGCAGCCTTAGGTGCATTCGATTACCTAATCCGTAATTAATAACCGAACATAAGTAGTACGTACCGTTCATAAACAACAAAAAAGAAAGTCGCTGTGCTACCTAATTGGTAGTGTAGTGGCTTTCTTTTTTAGAAAGGAATAACCCCATTACGAATAATAACTCGTAATGGGGTTATTGCAAATTCTCGTTATTTCTTTTTAACTTCCTCTACAAATTCCCATGTCTCTCCTTTATCCTTTGATTGATAAAGTGCACTACTATCGCCATTGTAGTCTCCATCTGCTCCTTGTCCAACTAACATATTGAAAACTCCATCTTTCTCATATGGCATACCTGGAGAATCAAAAGGACTTATTATAGACTGTGTATGATCTAATTTCACTTCGTGAGGCGGATAATCTACCTTTTTGAAAGATAAGCCCCCATCATCTGTACGATATAACTCTCCCTCATTACCAGAAGGTCTAACTGCTCCTAAAAATCCAAGTTTATCATTTATAAAAGTTATTCCTGATACACTACCAATCCCTCTATTAAATGGATCTGGATTGATATCCTCCCATGTTTTCCCTTCATCACTAGTCTTGCTTAGCGAATAAAAAGCACTCCCTAATGCTTTTTCTGTCATATTTAGTTTATAACCAACTTCTTTTGATAGGAAAAACTGTTCCTTTTCATTCGTTAAATCTTGTTTCTTCTCTTTAAACTTATCTTTATTTGGAGGAGTCTTTGATTTACTCCAACTTGCGTCACATATTAAGTTATATCTAGCAGGTACTAGCTCTTTCTCTTTTCCAGGAACAAATATAGATACAGTATATCCAATGATTTCAGAAGCTGCTTCTTTAAGATTATGCTCCTTACCATCCTCAGTAATATTAATAATTCCATCTGTATTGTATCCCCAATTCCTTTTCCCATAATAAATCAATCCATACTTACTTTCATTCCACTTACTAACCGTTTGCTTAACTGGAATAGCCTTAACCGTTTTAATTAGAGGTTCTACTAATTTATCATCATCATAATCAGGATTTGCATATCCATCTCGTATTATAGTAATATCTTCTGATTTCTTATTATTATAAGATATTAAATAAGTTTCCACTTTCCCGTCAGCATTTTTCCCATAAACAAATGTATCAAACGCTGTGATTGTTCCATCTGAATGAAATGTAAGATCAAAATCAGTTGCCATATATAATTTCTTTGGCAAAGGATATTTCTTATTTATATCTTCAAAAATACCTTCTACTCCAGATTCATATATATTATTATGTTTAAGTTCAACTGACCTTTCATGTTTTAATCTTTCTATAAACCATGCAAGTTTGCCATCAAGATTTATTGCACTTTTATAAATCTTTACTCCATAAAATGATGTAATTACAACAATGATAATAATAGAAATGTATTTCCATGCAGTTGAATTAGTTAATTTTTTAGATTCATATTCTCTATCTTTTATCACTCTCATTGTAGTAAATGTAATTATAGATATAAAAAACACTATACATAATAATAAAATATAAATATTATAATTCATTCTTCCATACTTACAGTATAAAGCTAACTCATAACAAAAAATCCCGTATCCAATTATTAATACTGGATTTGTTAATAACGACATAAGTATCCTTTTTACATTTTGCCTAAATATAAAAATCACTCCCAATTAAATGTATTAACGACATTAATTATACCTTATTTTACCAAACGTTTGTATAACCCTTGACTCAACATATGGTTTAAGGAATCGACATTAATATAGTAGTGAAAAGTAATTGAACTGCCCCCACCTACCATTTCGCTTGAGATGGAGGTCTTCTCGCCACATATGATAAAAAAGGACAAGCTCATTTAAGTAAGCTTGTCCTTTTTTATAAATAGAGGAGATATTGTTTATTCAAACCTTAACTTCAATTCTTTAATATTAAATGCAATCCCCTGTTTGTGGTTTATTATTACTTGCTTATACAGTTTCTAGTACCTTTTCAAGCATTGTGCCATTTTTAGCATAATTCGTATGCCAAGAAAAAGCTTTTTCTAACACATGAGGAGTTTGTCCACCCCTTGTTTGTGCTTCTTCGTAATAAGCTCGTAACTGGTCACGATACATTGGATGTGCGCAATTTTCAATAATCAGTTCCACTCTTTCCCTTGGCGCCAGTCCTCTTAAATCAGCATATCCCTGTTCAGTGACGATAACATCGACATCGTGTTCCGTATGGTCTACATGAGAGACGAAAGGTACGATACTTGAAATGTTACCACCTTTCGCAATGGATTTCGTAACAAAGATAGCTAAGCGTGCATTTCTTGCAAAATCACCAGAACCACCAATACCGTTCATCATTTTTGTACCTAACACGTGAGTAGAGTTGACATTTCCGTATATATCTAACTCTAAAGCAGTATTAATCGAGATTAATCCGAGGCGGCGAATGATTTCAGGATGATTGGAAATCTCTTGCGGACGCATCATTAATTTGTCGCGATACTTTTCAAAGTCGGAAAATACTTGTTGCATTTTCTCTTCAGAAAGCGTGATGGAGCAGCAGGAAGCAAAATGTACTTTCCCAGCATCCATAAGATCAAACACCGCATCCTGTAATACTTCGGAATACACTTCTAAATCTTCAAACTCCGAATCTAACATTCCATGCAGCACTGCATTGGCCACTGAACCAATTCCCGATTGTAATGGCGCTAAACTATTTGTTAATCGCCCTACTTTTACTTCATTTCGAAGGAACTCTATTAAATGCTGTGCCATGATGACAGTTTCTTCATCTGGAGGAACAATCGTCGATGGCGAATCAAGTTGGTTCGTAAACACAATACCCTTCACTTTTTCAACATCAACCGGAATACCGATCGTTCCAATTCGATCATCCGATTTCACGAGCGGAATCGGAGATCTTTCCCCTTGTTTCCCAGGTTCATATAAATCATGCAACCCCTCTAGTTGTGTCGATTGAGCCATATTCATTTCAATAATAATGGACTTAGCATTTAAGGCAAACGCTAAGGAATTTCCAATTGAAGTGGTTGGAATAATCATTCCGTCCTCAGTTATTGAAACCGCTTCCAAAATAGCAACATCTATATCCATAACGCCAGCACGGAGCAGCTCTGCTGTATGAGATAAGTGCTGATCCACAAATAAAAAGTCTCCATTATTAATTCCTTTTCGCATAGTCGCATCGGCTTGGAAAGGCAATCTTTTACCTAAAATTCCTGCTTCAGCAAATAATTTATCCACATCCGAACCTAAGGAAGCTCCAGTATAGACATTTACTTTAAAAGATTTATCATCTTTAACGCGGTTCACCAGCGCAAATGGAACTGCCTTCACATCACCTGCACGTGTAAATCCACTTAAACCTAACGTCATTCCACTTTGAATCCAGGAAGCTGCTTCTTCAGGTGTAACTACTCGGTCCTTTAGACGATGGTCCCTGATTCTCTCCAAATTATTCTCCATAAGTAATCCCTCTCTTAATGAATATTCATAATTATTTTACACTTTAACACTATGAAAATAGGGATTTTGGTATACGATACGAAAAATCCAGATAAAAGAGAGAATCTAGGTTCTAAAACAGAAAATCTAGAATCCTAGAAGCTTCCGAAAATAACTGGCATATGATTGACTAACTGGGACCCTCTCACCATTATCCATCGAAAGTAAAAAGGTAGAATGGGTATCCGGATAAATCGCTTTAATATGATTAACATTTACAATAAATGAACGGTGGCATCTAATAAATGAATCCCTTGGAAGTAAATATTCGAATTCTTGCAGCGAGTATTTATGTGTTCCTGATAACTCTTCTGAATTCACATACGTCTTTTTATCTTTAGCCTCTAAATAAATGACCTTCGAAAAAGGAATCGGAACCCAGCCGTCCGTTGTTTTTACGGTAACAACCGACTTTCCATCCGTTAAAGCTGGATAAATTGCCGTCACGCAGCCTTCAAGATTTCCATTATTAAAAAATGGTACGGCCATTCCATGATAAGGAATACCAAAAACATCCCGGTCAATAAACTCAGAAACCTTTTGCTTCGTCACCATTGCTTTATGGGCAATCGTCCCTTCCTTTATAGGATCCCCGACGCTAATTTTTAAGTCAATTCGTTTACTTGGCCGATAGTAGATATATTCTTTCGTATTCGAAACGGCAATTGAAATTTCATCTGAAAATAATTCACCAACAACATCTAGTAGTAATCCTAAGGTTATATCTTCCATACTATTAACACCTCATTCACTATTATACTACTATTATTAATACCAAACTGTACTGATCCTGATAAAAAAGTAATAAATTTCCTAATCAAAAAGAGGTTCAATTGTAGTGAAGCAAACAGTACCAAAAAGAAGGAGTGCACGATGAACATGCACTCCTTATGTGCAGAATAAGCATAATCTCTCTTGTAAACCCTCTAAGACTTCTTCTGGCACTTCCCTGACCTTGATATCCCCACCTAGGAAAAGTAGCCAATTTGTTATTTCAGTCAATTCTTTATGATTATTAACATTGATAAACGTCTTTAGAATGGCCGTGGCTTGGTAAGGATTCGTATAGGAAATCGAAACTTTTAAAGGATGGTATTTTTTGAACTGGGCAATCGCCTTTGGACCAAGTTCAAGGACAAGGTTAATTACTTCTTCCTGCTTACTTAGTTTTTCTAAAATCTTTTTCTTACTCAATCTTTTTTTCGTAGGGTATGCTTTGACATTGGTGAGATTGTCGACAGGGAAAATCTGTATCTTTTCATCCTTTAAGTCAAAACCTTCAATCAACCAAAGGCCTTTTTCACGATAAAGGTGCAAGAGATAAATTGGATAAGACTTTATTACCTTCTCTTCTTTGATGGTAATCAATAAATAGCTATCCAAAAGAAGGATTTGGATGAGTTTTTCTAACATAGGATGGGGTAGGTCCGACAGATCAAGTAGGTCAGGATTATTGGGGTTGGTCCCTTCAAATAGCAAGATTTGATTTAAAAGAACAAGGTCATCTTGCTGGTTTTCTGAGATGAGGCCTAGTAATTTTTCAGCTAAAGACTGACGACTCTTTAGATAAGGGAGTTGTTGATTTCTTGTGGCCATAAAGGCAATAAAAAGAGCTTTAATCTCATTATCAGTAAAGCGAACAGTGGGCAGGACAGAGTTATTCATGACAAAATAACCCCCATCCCTTCCAACTTCAGCAACAAGTGGCATCCCCATAGCTTCAATTTCTCTGATATCCCTAATAGCTGTCGAACGAGAGATGTTAAATTCTCGCATGATTTCAGAAACTGTAAAATGGGCGCGGTTGTTGATATACCGCATGATAATATTAATCCTTTCAACTTTTTTCATCGAGACCTCCTAAACAGTATCATTTTTTGACATGATTTAAGGCTATTATAAACTCATCAAGTGAAAAGACAAATCATTTGATTAATAAAAAAAGAGGTAGGTTTTGAATATGGAAAATTATACATTAGAGGAAAAAGACAGCTTTACCGTTTTAGGTATTGGAACTGAGCTTAAGAGCGATTACACAGACTATGCGGGCATAAACAAGGAAAAGGCAGACTTTTGGTGGGCCGTCAAACAAGATGGAAGACTTGACACTTTAAAATCCATAGCCACAAATGACTACATTTTTGCCGTGAACGAAGCGGTGAATAACAAAATGATGTATTATGCTGGCGTCATGACAGAGGCCTCAGTACCAGAAGAGTCCAGGGTTATCCAATTTCCTAAGGGGGAATACCTAGTTGTTAAAGGAGAAGGAAAGACGGCTGATGAATTGAGTAATAAGCTTACTGGCATTGCCTTTGGTCAAGTCTTGCCAGAAGCAAAGAATTTTGCCTATGTTGGTGGCCCAAATGCAACAGTTGAGATGGGGCTGCGAAACGGCTTAGTATTTGGTGAAATATGGATTCCTGTTGTTAGGAAATAAGGAGATAAAAGGAGGAATGGAATTGTCCTATATCGTTGATTTTAAAAATGTGTCTACGGTTGGTTTAGAGTCTTCACCTGTAGCAGAAGCGCTTGCTGGTTTACGTGCTCATGAAGCCCGTTACTTTATGAACAAATACAAGTATGAATTTACGGTTGTACCAGCTAGCGAAAGCAAGGAGACCCTTGATTATGTGAACCGAATTTTGAAAGAAGAACGTGATATTGAGTTTGCGGCCAAACCTTTAGAAACGTCGCGTTTTCAAGTGGAAAATATCAAATTTACCTACGTCATTTATGAGGATGGTCTTGTGCTCAACGTCATGTATACGGTTGATAACCCTAAGAAGCGAGCTGTTGGTTTTAAGCTTTCTGAGGGAATGGAGATACCAAAGGAGTTAGAAGAGAAGTTTAAGTTTGCTAGGCAGAAGTCTAAACTAGCTGGAACAATTCGGGGTTCGTTTTTTGTAATTAAAGGAGAATATTAAAGTAAGCAAAAAAATTAAATTCACCGCAAGAGCAAAAACAATCATTTATGCAACAAATGTTCATCTAAGCATTCAAATAACAAAACAGCACCTTTCCATCAAATTAGAGGGTGCTGTTACTTTTTTCTTCCAATTACATTTTTTACTGCACAACATACTTTTATCTAAATGGTTACTTATTCTTCAACATCTCTGCAAGTTCATATAAAGAATGGTACTGTTTAATTTGATAGTATCGCCCTTCCTTTTGCAAATACCCTTTATCGCAAAATTGTGTTAGTACGTGCAATAAGTGACGATAGGATACACCTAGATAATCACAAACCGTTACGTGTTTCTCCTTATAAACCCCTTCATAAGCTGTTTGCAAAATAAAATCTGCAAGCCGGTTTTCAAGCGGAAAGGCAAGACTTTGTGAATACTTTGCAGCCATAAGTGTTGCCTTTATACTTAAAAACTTAGTTAATTCACGTAGAAATTTTGCATCTTCCATCAATTGTGTGCGACAACGATGAATAGGAAGAGCAAAACAAATGGTCTTCATTGATGCTTGAATTCCTTTTGTATAGTACACCTCATTAAATAATTCCATTTCTCCAATGTACTCATTTGTGTTAATAAAATTAATTAAGGAAACTTTTCCATTTTGATGTGTTACATATATCTTTGCTTTCCCTTCAATAACATAAAATAGAAAATCTGTTCTCATACCTTCTTGAATAATCCATTCATCCCGTTGATACTCGTGCACTTCCATAAACTCTTCAACTGGAAAAGAAAATAAATGCGCAATAGAACTCTTCTTCAACTGCAATTGCTTTTTCTCACCTTTGTAGATTTCCATAATCCACCTCAAAAATATGAGATATCTCATATTATTTTTACGTATTTACATGATAACATGCAAACTATGGGGGGATACAGCATGAACACACATCGCTGGATGAGTATACAGTTTTTTAGTTTTTTTATGACATGGGGAATTTTTCTACCCTATTGGACAGGATGGATGATTCATACAAAAGGAATTACGGTTCCTCAAGCTAGTTTGATTATGAGCTTAGGTTTAGTTGCAAGAGGCCTTTCCACATTATTTGCATTTCCTTATTTATCAGGGAAATTTAGTAGTAAAACCTTATTAAATGGGGCGGGAATCGGTACGCTTATTGCTATTCTGTGTTATATTCCGGCAAGTTCCTTTACCGGCTTACTTATAGTCACATTAGTATTCCATTTTTTTTATCCAACATTGATGCCTGCTTTAGATAGCGCTGCTGGCGTACTCGTACAAAGTAACCAATTAAAAGATTACGGGAGAAGCCGTCAATGGGGATCCATCGGGTTCGTCCTAGCCGGCATGATTTTATCTGTCTTTACGGGGATGCTTGGAGATGAAGTGATTTTATGGGCCCTGTTATTTGGCACAGTAATATTCGTGTGTCTTGGTTTTATGCGTGCACCTGTCATTCTATCTAAAAAGCCTCAATCAGACCAAACACAAAAAGAAGGCATGTTAAAATTATTTCATATCAAGCACTTTAGTTTGGTACTCATTATAGTAATTTTACTGCAAGCGGCACACGCTTCTTATTACAATTATGGTTATCTCTTTTTACAAGAAATCCATGCACCCAAATATTTAATAGGTATAATTATTAACATTGCCGTAATAGCAGAAATCATTTTTTTCTCAATCGCAGACCGAAAGTTTCATAACTTTTCAGTAGGCTCCTTGCTTGCACTGGCGGCACTTGGTTCTTCCGTACGTTGGATACTAGTATTTACCTTTCCTAATGTAATTGTTTTCTGTATCGCGCAAACCTTGCATGCATGCTCATTTGCTATGGGGCATTATGCCTTTATGAAATACCTAGTCAAAAACATTTCACATACACAGATTCCGCAAGCACAAGGCATATATTCAGCGCTGGCTCTTAGCTGGAGCACTGCCGTATTTACAATTTTCGGTGCCTATTTATACGAAATTGAGCCACGATATGCCTTTATTGGAATGATTGTTTGTACTATTCCATCAATGCTACTTGCACTTTTATATAGAAAACTGGAACTTAGAAAGGAAATTTTAATTTCTATTTAGTTCTTTTACCTAAAAAGCTGAGTAAATCTTCACTCAAAAATTAAGGCATATCTACAACCCTCGCCGAAAAATAGAGTTATAAGAAAATGAAGCAGGCTTATCCGTTCTGGATAAGCCTAGTCATTTTTTAATAAAACTTTGCTGTGTATGGAAAAACTCATTTACTTATGGTCCGATTCAGCGTAATTAATCCCAAAACCAACTACTCCCCCAACCGATACACCAAAAACCTCTCATTCAAATTACGCTCATATAAACCCGGCAATATCACTTCCTCTTTCAATTCAAACGAGGTTTGATGATCTAAAAAATAAATATAATCTTCTGATGGATAATACAAAATCAGATCTATTTCCCGTTCTGTCTGTTCTACCGAAAACAATATATTATTTATAACATTCATAAACACTTGCACCGAAAACGGATTAAAGAAGTAAAATTTATTATCACGCGGATCAATCTCGTACTCTTGTGCTAAGCAACATTGAAAGTGGATTTTATCTTTACCTTTTTTCTCTCTCTTTATATAACGACCTCGATTTTCCATCGCTTCTTTATAAAACGTCTCGTTCATTTCTATCCCTACAACCGACGCACGATAGAAATGATGAATATAAAAATTTAATCGTCCTTTCCCGCATCCAAAATCAACAACTCGGTCACTGCTTTTTAAGTCATATTGCGTAAATAATGTTTCGAGTGCGCAATATGGTGTTGGTTCATAACGATGATAATGTAAGGATTTGTTGAATCCTTTTTGCTCTCCTACTGTTTTTATATGTAACACTGCATCATAATATTGTTCGTTCATGTATTCAGCCTACTCTCTATGAAAGAAATCTTGATATAATCGAGACTCTGTTTGATTTTCTACGGAATTTTTCTACTGGCATGCAATCCAATTTTATCATATATGGGGCGTTCATATTTTTAAGCCGATGGGTATATGACGATACCTCTTGAAGGATCACAAGAAAGTCCATTAAGAGAAAATTCTAATCGAGCTCCCTTGTATTGAATTATCCGAATAGTGGTTTATCAGGAACTGTAACACTAATAACGATTTTACAATCTACTAGCCTGCCTTTAGATAATTTAAGACAAAATAGTTTTGGAAATTTAGATTTATGTGGAGCATTTTTAGTAAAATTCATTTTAACATTCGTGTTCATTCTAGTTATTGTTGCTGTAACGGGTAAAAAAGGAAATCTTTCTTTAATTGGACTTGTACTTTGTTTCACATTAGTATTAGTTCACTTATTAGGTATTCCGCTAACTGGAACATCTGTTAACCCTGCACGCAGCATTGCACCAGCTATATTCATTGGTAGCGAAGTAATCTCTCAACTATGGATATTCACCGTTGCTCCAATTCTTGGTGGTATTGTAAGGGAATTTATTTTAAATACCAAAAAAATAGAATATTCAGTATTTATAAGATAAAAAGGAGGATGTTCCAAAAGCCCCTTTAAATGACTAAAACCCACGGAGAAAATAAATTTTCTCCGTGGGTTTTGTTATTTTTCAGGTTTGCTTCCTCAAAACGAGCGATTCTTTTCCGCTTGTTTGATAAAGTTGTGGGCTATAGCGACTAGCCCGAACTCGATTCTTAATGAGTAGATTCGGTTCAATACTGGACTCAGGCCCAAGAAGCTACCTTTTTAATATTTACTAAGAGAATCGTACCAACGATGGTTAAAACAAAATAAATTATTTACACTCGCAATTACACTTGTGCTGTTTAAAATCAATTACCATACGACCTTGGATCTTACCTTGTTCCATTTCTTCGAATACATCTTGCACTTCATCTAGTGGGCAAGTTTGAACAACCGGCACTACTTTGCCTTCTGCACCGAACATAAATGCCTCCTCTAGATCCTTACGAGTACCAACTAGAGAACCAACTACTTCAATTCCGTCTAGTACAAGTCGTGGAATGTTTAAATCCATAGTTTCTACTGGTAAACCTACCGCAACTACTTTACCACAAGCGCGTACTGAATCAACTGCTGAGTTGAAGGCTACTTTAGAAACTGCTGTTACTACAGCAGCATAAGCTCCACCAAACACCTCTTGAATAATCTTGTCAGCAGGACCTTGAGTAATTGGATTAATAGTCATATCAGCACCAACCTCTTTAGCTAATGCTAATTTATCGTCATTGATATCTACTGCAATTACCTTTGCACCAAATACATTCTTAGCATATTGGATAGCTAGATTACCTAATCCACCACAACCGTAGATTACGATAGGTTGACTAGGTTTAATGTCTGATACTTTAATAGCTTTGTATGTAGTTACGCCTGCGCATGTAATTGATGATGCTTGAATAGGATCTAATCCTTCTGGTACTTTTACCGCATAATCAGCAGTAACGATACATTGTTCAGCCATACCACCATCTACTGTATAACCAGCATTCTTAACTTCACGACAGAATGTTTCTCTACCAGTTACGCAATACTCACAACGTCCACATGATTGGAACATCCATGCGATACTTACACGATCACCAATCTTAAGTGAAGTAACATCATCAGCAATTTTAGTAACAATACCTACACCCTCGTGACCAAGGATGCGGCCATCTGTGTTACCAAAATCATGATTCGCAACGTGTAAATCAGTGTGGCAAACTCCACAATACTCTACATCTACTAATGCTTCGCCTGAGCGTAACGGACGTAATTCTTTTTCAATAACTTCAATGTTTGCTTTGCTGTTTTTATTAACCACTACTGCTTTCATATGCGATTTCCCCTTTATTGTTTTAAAATTTTAATAAGTTAATCTTTACCAGTTGATCATAACATGTAATTTGAAACATAAATTGTGAAATATCGAACAATTTTTGAAATGTTATACAAAGGCAACATCTTCTACGCTAACTAGTTCAGAATCTTATAAAAAACCACACTCAAAATATTAATTTACTCAACTTTCGTACCAACAAAATAAGTGCGAAAATTCAGACATTTATATAAAGTGAAACTTTAATCAGTGGGGGTTTTCTTCATCCCCCACTGATTATTAGTTGAACCAATCGGGCTTTTACGGGCAGTTTATCTCCCACCTAACTTCTTTGCTTTCGTCGAATTTTGAGGTGGGAGTATTACTGCCCGTTAATGCGGGATAAAGAGGATCCGCCACCTCAGCATCAAGCTAACGAAATTAAACGCCCTACCTCATGGATAATTATAGAAGGGTAAAACTTTTGTTTTTTGGATATAATTTTATCTTACTACCATAATCCCCTTATCAGCAGTCCAAGTATGTAGAAACCTAAAAAAGTCCCTTCATATTATAAAGGGACTTGGCTCACACAAATGATCTGCACATCAGTTCATCTTTGATATACAGATCATTTGTATGATAATTTTTATAAATAATTGCTGAATATGAACTTACATTACTGCTTTTAAAAGTTCTGCTACTAATGGAAGTACTCCACCGATAAATTTTAAAACTGCCATTGCGATTGCCATATAACTTCCTCCTCTTTCTTGTTGTTAAGATGTGATTCATCTTTATACTCTTATTATAGTAAGCGCTTACATTTTTATCAATACATTTTAATATGCAATATTACATATTAAAATGCGTTTTAAATTCTCTTCCTTATTGGGGTATCGCCGCATCCCCATCAAGCTAATATTTTAAGGTACCCCCTAAACGAAATTTTTATCTCTTGACAGTTATTCATGTAAATTCAGCTCGTTTTTTTCGTTTTGGAGAACAACCGATACCTTAACTTGATGGCCCAACAAAACGCGGATTCCATACGTTAAGGCTGAATTACTTGATATAACAGTAAGCGTCAAACTGTCCCTACCAATAGAATCAGTTCCATGTCAAAATAGATCAATCAATAGCGTGGAAGAATCGAGTGGACGCTTGTCGTTCCAGTGGTTTAAGCATCCGAAGCTCGTAAGAAAAAGAAAGATGTTTATTTAAGTCTTAATGCGTTCGCTTTTACTGTTGGTTATGATTGGTAGGGACATTCTCCATTAATAATTTGTAGGAAAGAGATAAACGTTAGAAAAACTGTCAATGAAAATTCATGTAAACCCTCTAAAAAAGTCTTACAATCAAAGCAGGGAGACTTTGGAACGGGAGGCACTAGCCATGAATCGAATTGAACGTGAAGAGAAAACAATTAGCATTATGATTGATATGTATTGTAAAAACGAACATGAACAAGATACTATATGTGAAGAATGCCAGAAGTTAAAAGAGTATGCTTATTTTCGTCTATCAAAATGTCCATTTCAAGAGAAGAAGCCAGCATGTCAAAATTGCAAAATTCATTGTTATAAACCAGATATGAAAGATTTCGTTAAGGATGTTATGAAGAAGAGCGGACCGAAAATGATTTTAAAACATCCATATTTCGCGGTCATGCATGTTGTTGACACAATGAAGAAGGCTTCTGACTTATCAAAAAGAAAAAAGAGCTAAAAGAAAAACGGGTTGTCTAACAAGCCCGTTTTTTCTTTTATTAACGTAAACGGTTCTGTTGCAAAGTTTTCTACATGAAGCTACACTCTAGAAAACAGAATCTAGGAGAATCAGGCATGAGATATTTTAAAGGAAAACAATTAAAGAAAGAAATTATTTTAGTAGCTGTCGGCTACTACTGCTGTTTTTCTTTAAGTTATCGCGATGTCTCTGAAATTCTGAAAGAGAGACCATTCATGCCCTATATAAACAAAGGCGAAGTCTTCAAAGAGACTCCGCCTTTTCAACGTACAATGAACTTCAACAATTACTAGCTACTTCCTAAACATTGTTCCTCATTTACCAACCTGTTTATGCTTTTTTCAAACTTTGCAACAGAACCTTCGAGAATCTATTATGTTAACGATACAAAAAGGACTGTAAAATTTAGACAGTCCTTTTGAATTCTTATTTAAATAAAGCATGCGTTAGTTCAATAAGATATTTGTTGTCTATGTGTTAAAATGTTAAAAATGCTTACCAACTTCCAAAAGAATAAGGATCGAAAAATTGCAATATTAACCTTATTTTTAGATAGTGCTTAAATTATTTCGGATGATTTCTCGTCCGCACCTGTCTAATCGTCAACTTCGAGTAAGAGGCTCTGATAATCGTTTATAAAGTCATGCACCAGCATAACGGATCACTTCCACCACAATGAGGGCAACAACCTCCTGTATAAGTAATTCTAATTTGATCTGAATGAAGTACATAATAATCAGTAATTGGTTCGACGCCAGGGATCTCTATCCCGCCTGGAATCGCTGGCAATATAACCTCCCGCACTGTCATGTCCGACCACTTACCGTTCCAGGAACAAATACTGCACTTTAATATCTCTTCCGAAAAATTCGGAGCATTTTTGATGACAATGATACATTCTCTACTATAGGTGTTACAATTAGGACAATCGTGTACTTTCACGAATCTCCACCTCTCATCAAATTTAAAACTTTTCACGTACCTTCTTTTTATTATTCTTTTTTACAGTCAATTAGTCCTTTTTGGGTGTTTTTGCCCATCCCCCTTTTCGGGGGATAGGCAAAAACACCCTATGACGGTAAAGAAGTATATCTTGTTGACTTCGAATCAAGCGACAATGTAACAGTAGGTGGATTTCTTGTTTATGTAGATATAGAGACTAAATTAAAGACTTATTAACTTCCGAATTCGAGAATTATGTAAATGAGCTGTCCATATGGACGGCTTATTATTTTTTTCTAGCGTGGGGTTTTTCTGAAATGCTGACAGTATCCCAACTATAAATAGTGATACATAAGCAAGCTGAGAAGCTTCCAAAAGGACCTGTAAGCTTGGGTTTTGAGAAAAGGGTGTTAACTATTAAAAAACAAAAAAACTCTAGGAAGCTCTCTATGGGTCTGAGAGAGGCTGATAAATTAATAACAATATTTTTGCTAGGGGACGTTTTAAAGAGTTATGAGAAGGATCCTATGATCGAGGACAAGAAATCCTGGGCAAGGAAGAGTAGATTTAGATCAAGTCTATTTAAAATGCTAAGATAGAGGAGTTATAACCGTTATAACGAATTTGAAATACTAAAAAAGGAGGTTATAACTATTATGACTCCTGTAATTTATGAAAATGTATCCCAAGTTGCTAAAAGATTAAAAGTATCACCATCTACGGTTAAAAAATATTATTTATTAATTGAGAGTTATAACTGTTATGCTTTTAAAAGGGATGAAAGGGAACGGGTTATTTTTGATGATTATGATGTTGGGTTATTACAAAGGTTAGTAGAATTAAAAAGTATGCCACAAGTTACATTGGAAGATGCTTGTAAATTACTTTTAGAAGAGGAAGGATTAACAGTTAAGATTACAGATATGACCGTTATAACTCCTGGATCGGATGATTTGAAAGAATTATTACAAGGACTAAAAAGGACAGTGGAGTTACAACAAAAACAATTACAGAATCAAAATGAACAAATAGCTCAACTAACAAATTTATTGGAATCGCAACAAAAATTATTAACTCATTCTAATAATATAGAGAAACAACAGGTTACTGATCGTGATAAAGCTGTTATGACTGTTATGCGAGAACTTCAAGAAGTAAAACAGATGGTTGCGGCAAGTAATGAAAAGAAATGGTATCAATTTTGGAAGCATTCCCTTGCTATATATATGTTAAGGTAAAAGAAAATTACTTTTAATTGATTTCTAAATTATATGAGTTAGGTATTAAATTTTTTTATATTTTAAAGGGGTGTTTTACTTTGTTTGAAAAAGATATAGATTTAAAATTGTTTTTGGAAAACTTGGATCCTAGTATTAAAAAGGAATTAGAAAAAGAGAGAAATGAAGTTGAAAAAATATCTCCTGGATTTTTTGAATTTATTGAGGGGGATAATAAAAAAACAGAGGATGATTAATATTAACTTGTTTTGATGTTATATAAAAAGGCGATAGCCGGATTTGAACCGGCAATCAAGGTTTTGCAGACCTTTGCCTTACCATTTGGCTATATCGCCATGTTTTACGTTCTTGTTTTTTAAACAAGAACGTAAAAATATGTTGTGTTGAACATTAGAAAAGAGATGTAATCTTTGACTATCCAATAATAGGACTACATCCACAAGAAGCGATTTCCGTATAGTAGTCAGGCATTGCGCATCCATAACATGATGCATTATTGATACAACAGTCGCGATGTTTTTTACAAATTTGATAATGAGAGCAAGTAGTTGCTTGTTCTGTTAATTTCTTTTCATGATGCATGTATAACACCTCCTTTCATTTGCTAGTTTTAAGCAATCATAATTTTTTGACCATCTAGTATTGTTGCTATGATAATTTGTTTTGTTTTTTCTTTTAGAAAAATGATTTCAATTGATTCATTATGATAACTGAGGATTAGCATTGTCATCTTTTCTTTTGAATTAGTAATGTATTCTTGTGCAAGCTTTATTTTATATTTTGCTAAGTTTATGTTTATAAAGTTTGAAATTTTATCAGTTAGTTGTTGCATGTTATTTGTTGCATAGAGGTTTTAAATTAAGTTTATAATTTCTTCTTTTTTTAATATTCGATTTTGTATCATTAAGAACACCTTTCTGTTCTTTATATTTTTTAAAGAGAATTATTTCATTTGTTTATCAAAAGAAAATTTATCTTTTTCATATGAGCAACATTCACAAATTTTTACATTGTATGTTTTCTCTATGAATTTTTTCATTTCTCTATGTCTTTTTGAGTATTGAATAGCTATATCTTGATAGAATCCTTTATCACATTCTTCGCAAGTTTCAATGCATTTGCTTATGTTTAATAAATCTATTTTTAATTCGTTATATCTAATTATATTGCTTTCTATATTATTCATATTTCACATCCCATTTAAATCTGTAATATTTTACGTATTTTTTTTATATTTAAACCTTTAATCGTTTCTTCTGTATCATTGTTTTTGATTACAATGTAAGGAATAGCTTTTTGAGGATCGTATTGTTCAAGTTCTTTTGCATATTTTTCATCTTTTATGTTTTTAGAAGTGAACTCAATATCATGTTTTTGGAAGAATGTTTTTAATCCATAACAGTACATACAAGAAGGACTTATATAAGCTATAATTTCTTTTTTTATCATTTTTTTATCTCCTTTTTACTTTTATATATTTAAAAGAGAATTCTAGGATGTAAAAATCAAAGTTTAAAAAATCTATATTATCTTTTGATTTTGGATTGTTAATTTTCTCTTTAATAAATGAACGGGCAATAGAGTTCAAATTTAATAGAGAAAAGGAGCATGTTTTATGCAAGGTATTTTAGATGGAAAGTTTATATCTCCATTAGAAACAACTTTTTTGATGGAGAAAGTGAAAGAAAAAAAGGAGTTTGGTTTAATCGTTGATATGTTGAGTAAGCATCAACAAAATTTTTCAGCAAATCAATTAGGAGTAGTAGTATCTTACGAATTTGATCAACTTAACTATGCTACTGAATTAGCTCATATTAAAGTTGTTACTTTAGAAACAAAAGACCGTACTGTTTCAGTTTCTTATATTCAAGTTACAACAGCTGATAAGGTATCAGAAGTATTTAATGGGAAAGTAGTTACAGATACTGATGAGTATAAAGGTTTTATTGCGCAAGATGGACAAGTTCAACTTTCTTTCTCTAGACCTTATGAAGGTGAATTAGATTATCAAATTTCTTTAGATGTTCCAAATAATCCAGGATATGAAGCTGGTAAAATTACAGTTGAAAAAGCATTTGATTGGATTGATGGTAAGTTTTGTTTAGATAATGAAGATGCTGGAAAGCTTTATCGTCATTGTGGACCAGGTTGCGGAGATGGCATGGGTTTAGGTGGAGGAACGCCTATTAATTCAATTGATAGTTGCTGTCGTGCTCATGATCGTTGTTGGAGTAATTTTGGTAACGGTGATAAATGTTGTGATAAAACTCTTGCAAGTTGTATTGACCCGTACCAAAATCAAGATTATTGGAGTTGGTTACAAATTAATTCTTATTTCCAGCCTAGAGGTTGGTTGTGCTAATAATTAAACATAATAAAAAACCGCTGATTAATCAGCGGTTTTTTTATTATGTTTTAATGAATGTATTTATTACTTAGGGTAGCGTCCCGAAAATGCGGATTTACAACGGTAAGTTGTTTATATCATTAAAAACGAATAATTTAACAACGATAAGGATTTTGAAACAAGTCATATGAGACACTCTTAAGCCTTACTTCAAGCAAAATCAATTGAGTATCAATAGAGTAAACCTTATTGATACAAGGGTTTCTACCTTAACGTTGTAAATCCGCAAAATCCTGATGCTATCCCTACTTAAAAAGGAATTTTTTTGTATTAGTTTTTTGTTAGTTGTAATATTATTTTATGAAAGGTGGGATTTGTATTAAAAAGCTATCAAGTTTGGTTCCTTTTATTTTGTTATTAGTGGCTATAGTTTTATTGGGGTTATATTTATTTACAGGAAATAGAATAATTGATGATAATTTTTTAATGTCTACAACCTTATTAGTTTTGATCTTAACATTTATCACGTCATTATTTTCGAAGAAAGACTTTTTTCAAAAGGTTTCATGTATTATATCTGTACTGTTATTTATCATTTTTCTTGTGTATTTTGCTGTTTCTTTAATATTTTGGAATACACCATAAAAAGGCAACTATATTTAGTTGCCTTTTTTAATTTCTTATTCGAATGACTTCTTTTAATCGATCAATTGCTTCTGTTAATGTTTCAATTTTCTTTTCAAATCTTACTAATAAATAAATTGCTAGTGCAACTGGAAAACCAAAATTACTAATAATCATTATTAATGTTTTTATTTCTAGCATATCCATTTTCATTCTCCTTTTTGTTTAGTTATTTTAATTGGATTAATCCATAACCTTCTTGTGTATTTGGAAATCCTAGTCGTTGAGAATGAACAATTAGGTAGGATTTTACCAGATAGGGAAGTATTTCGGGTTCTTGTTTACCTATTATTTTTATTATAAGTGCTATTGCTCCTGTTACATGAGGTGCGGCCATAGATGTACCTGATAGTTGAACATAGTTGTTATTTAGATGAGTGGAAATAATATTTTCTCCTGGAGCAACAAAATCTAAATTAATATTTGTATTAGAGAATTTGGAAGGTTTTTTATCTTTTGTAATTGATCCTACTTGAATTACTTCTTTATAGAATCCAGGATATGAAATTTCATTTGTATTTTCATCTCCATCTCCTTCATTTCCAGATGCAGCTATTAGAAAAATTCCTTTTTTCTTTGCTCTTTTTATTGTTGTATAAAGCTTTTTATCAGGTAATGAACCACCTAAAGAAATGTTTATTATGGATACTTTCTCTTTATTTGGGCCTTCCCAGTTTATTGAGAACTCAATTGCTTTGATTAAATTTTCATAACTTCCTATACCATTTTTATCAATTACTTTTAAAATGAGTAATTTACTTTCTGGAGCTACACCTACAATTCCTTTTCCGTTATCACTTGCTGCAATAATTCCTGCTACGTGAGTTCCATGTCCTCGATAATCTTTGTAGATATTTGGGTTGTTATTATCATCTTTTGTGAAATTATATCCACTTATGATATTTTCTTTTAAATCTGGGTGATTTATTTCACAACCTGTATCAATAATTGCTATTACAATACCTTTTCCTTTTTCACTAATTCCCCAAACATCTATTGCTTTGATCATTTCAATACCTTCAGGTATTTTTTGTGTATTTTCATATAGAGTTTTAGTCTGTATTGGTTTTAATGTGATTTCTGTCATAGTCATTTCTCCTTCTTCTTTTTATCTGTAAAAGTGAAGTTAAAATGGAAAAAATAAAAATCGGCACATTTTTGTGCCGATTTTTATTTTATAAATGTTTTTTCTAGTTTTTCTTTATTAAAACCAACAATTTTTTGTTCTGTTTTTGTTTCAAAGTCTTTAATAATTATAAGTGGAATACCTTGTGCATTGTATGTTTGGAATTCAGTTTTAACATCATTTTGATTTACGTCTTTCATAGCATATTTAATGTGTTTTTTTTCTAGCCAATTTTTTAGCATTATACAAAAGTGACAGTTATCATTACCATATACAGTGACTGTTTTTTTCATTGTATTTCCTCCTTGTTTACATATATCCTATATACATTTTTAAAAGAGGAGAAACATCTTAAAAAATCAAAAAAATCGTTAAAAAAATTATAATTTTTGTTGATTCGGATTCTGTTTTTTAAGATATAGAAATTATTAAATGAAATACTGTTAAATTATGAATTCTTTTCTTTTCTTTCTAATGAAAAGATGGGATAATATAGAAATAGAACAGGAACATTTGTTCGTTTTTTTGTGTCTATTTTTGATTTTTATATGTTTCATTTCTCTTTTATTGTTGTAGGGAGTTATGAGGAGGGAGTTTTATGGGGAATAATCAACTTGATGTATTTTATGAGAAGTATCAAGATAAATTAAATCAGCCCATTGTTGAAAGTTTTTTGAGAGAAGATGAAAATTATGTTTTGTTTAAAAATGCAATTATAGATCCAACTGAAAAAAATAAACAAAGGTTAGATTTAGTTTTTAAACAACATTATAAAAAGGTAAAAATGATTAGTTACATTAGTAAACTTATATATTTTTATTCAATTGATTTTGATAAGAAGATTTCTCTTAATAAACAAAGACAATTATTAAATCTTGATACCCCCATTTCTACAGAAGAAAATAATATTACTTCAAAACTTGATGTTTTGGCATCTTCAAAAGAGGATTTAACTTATTTAGAATTTGAAAATATACAGGAAGATATTCAAGAGCATATTTCTAACGAAGTTTTATTTGCATCTTTAAATTTTTTATCAGACAAGCAACTGAAGATTTTAAAATTACTTTATATAATTAATTATAACAACAAGGAAGTTGCTGAATTGCTAGGTGAGTCAGAACAAACTGTTTCTTATAATCATAAAAAAGCCATTGAAAAATTAAGACAGTCTATGAATTTAAAAAGATGAGGTGTAATTAGAATGATGGTAATGCCAAATTTTAAATTTTCAAGTGACGATAATTTCGAAGAAATTTTAAATTTATTTTTACCTAAAATAAAAAAAAGTTTAAGAAATACACCACTTCAAGAAAGAGAAGATTTAGAACAAGAAATTAAACTAAAGATATATGAAAAGATAGATGTTTTTAATGGTTTTTCAGCACCTGGTTTCTTTGACTTTATAGAGGGAATTACCGGAGAATCTAAATTTTAGGTTTATTTTCATAATATAGGAACTGATGATTTTATATAGATTAAAATCATCAGTTTGGATTAAAGTATAAAATGTATCTAACACATGGTCTTTTTCTTCTTTATTAATCCCAATATATTTAAGGGTAATTTGTGGTGTACTGTGATTCAGTATATCTTGTAACATCGCCACATCTTTTGTTTGTTTATAGAACCAATAGCCGAAGGTTTTGCGCATGGTGTGGGTATCAATGGATTCTACACCAGCAAAATCTCCGGCTTTTTGCAATTGTCGATAGGTCTGGATTTTACTAATGGGTCAATCTCCTTTACGAGAAGGGAATAACCAGGTATTTTCTACTGTTTGGGCGTATTGATATACTTCGTTAAAAATAGAAGTAAGATTAACCATCCGTTCTTTCTTGGTTTTTCCTTCTTTTATTTTTAATTCTTTTCTACGTTTTCGTTTTAATTTTAAAATCATATGAGTTTCTAATTGAAGTAGATCACTTACTCGTAGACCTGTATTGATCCCAATCATGAATAAGATGTAGTCTCTTTCTGAACAGTGACGTTTAAGAGCCCATTTCATATCTTCAATTTGTTCTTTACTTCGGATGGGTTGGACATCAATGAGATGTGGTTTTTTATCCATGGGTTTCTGCATCTCTTTATTTATAGTGTTTTGAATGTATACTTTTCTTTCTGATTTAAAAGAAAATCGAAAAGCTTCAGCATATACATTTTTTTAGCATCAGGATTTATTATATTTGTTGCAATCTATACTTTCATTTTTTAAAAACAATACTATTTCAAAACTTCCAATACCGTTTGCTTCAAGATTTGTACGCCATCTAATATACAACCTCGGTCAAACGTCATATGAGGATGGTGTAACCCTGGTTTTAAATTCGCACCTAATCCTAGCATGACCGCTTTTAAATGAGGCCTTTTCACCGTATAATAATGAAAATCGTCACTTCCCGCTGTGCGAAGCGGTGCGGTGCAACCTTCTACTCCATATGTTTGCAGAATCCCCTTACGAAGGAACTGTTCCGCTTCCTCCGATACCACTGCCCCAGGTACATAATCGACCCAATCATAAGAAATCTTTACACTCATTGATTCAGCTGATTGAATAACTTTTTCTATCTTTTTCTTTAACTCTTCCAACAGTAAATTGCTTTCTGCCCTTACATCTAAAGCAAAATGAGCGTTCCCTGGAATGATATTTAAACTTTCACCGCCTGCTTGGCATCTCGTCATTTTAACGGAATAGGAATATTGCGGTGAAAGCCATATATTTTTCAATCCAATATTAATCATCGTAATGACATCGATTGCGTTCGTACCTTGGTGTGGCCGTGCACCATGAGCGTCAGTTCCAATTATATGAGCTTCTAAGAAGTCAGCCGCCCCGTGCCGGATAGATGGTGCTGCTTGCTTCAATGATAATTCCTCTACCGGTCGTAAGTGAATACCAAATAGGAAATCGACATCATCCACAACACCTTTCTCCACCATTTTCAGAGCTCCACTTCCCTTTTCTTCTGCAGGCTGGAAAATAAATCGAACTGTTCCTGTTTTCCAATCCGCCTGTTTTAACTGTAAAATGAGCCCCATCACAACCGTCATATGTGCATCATGGCCGCATGAATGATTTGCTTTAAACTCTCCATCTACTTCTTGCCATAATGCGTCCATATCACCTCGAACCGCGACAACCGGTTTCCCGCTCCCCATTTCTGCGATTACACCTGGACAATCATCAAATATTTTATATGATATTCCTTCTTCTTCAAGAAATTTAGTAATATAGGCCGTTGTATTGTATTCCTTCCAACTTATTTCAGGGTTCTCATGTAAATGTTGAAAAATCTCACTTAACCGATCCTGCAAATCTATTTTTTTCAACGTCTTGCTCTCCCTTCTAAAATCGCAACTATTCTTTTAAAACTATATTGGACGCTAAACAACCTTTTTTATTGATAACAATTCTGCTTCCCAAAAACATATTGAATATTCTTTCAAATGTCAAGAAATTCTACTTGGAGAAGAACACAAAAAGAAACAGATAATTCACAATTGTTCTCACGTTTTTTTGAAATATAATGTAAGAAAGTACCAGAAGAGAAATTAACATCACCGTTTTATTCCATCATTCCTTTATAAGGTTTTATCTCCATAATCTCACTCATGTAACTATGTAACATCAGCTATCTCAAATTCACAAACTCATTGCCTTTCGTGCGCTCTTAGTTCCGCCTCTTGATGAAGAACATTTAGGATTAGATATCGGCTTAACAGATGAGGAACTAGAACGTGTCATCTATCAAGAAGTTTCAAATGTTCATCCAACTTACCAAGGAAACGGACTTCAAAAAATATTAGCGAAAGTGATTATGGAGCAATTAAAACAGTCTGATCACAACTATGAGTATGTTTGCTGCACCGTTGCGCCGTTTAATATCCCTAGTTTAAAAGATAAATTTGCTCAAGGTATGGAAGTTGCTACGCTAAAAGAAAAATATAACGATCGGTTGCGGTATGTGTTTGTGAAAGAGTTGTCGGGTGAGAGACAAAGAGAATGGGTGAATATAGAAAGGCTTCTTATAAGTGATATTGCTGGGCAGAAAAGGTTGCTGGCGAAAGGTTATCGTGGGTATGAGATGGAGTTTTGTAGTGGGGAGTATTGGGTTTGATTTGGGAAGTAAAATAACAATAGCACATTTTCTAATATTATTTATCCGAAGAAATAAAAAGGTGAGATACTACTATCTGTAGTGTATCACCTTTTTCAATGAGACGTCCTTCTTAGAAAACATAGAGAGAGCTTGATAATTTGTTCCCTACTCTTTTAGTTGTATGCCCTCTCTATAACTTCGAACAGCTTCTTAAGTAATACTGATAAAATAATTCATCAGACCACCCCATTCGATGCTTTAGCTCAGTTAAATATGCTAATAAAATAAATGGACCATCTGAATTGAACTCAAAAGAAACTCCTCTTTCTTGCAGATCATTTCCATATTTCCACTACGATAAATCGCCTCACCAGCAATAGAAACTTCCTTCACAAATTTTAATAGACCTCTTTCATGCAATTTCGCTTTTTGTGACTCATAAATGCCATACGCACAACTGAATAATACATCGATGTCCTTCAACGTAAGTGCTTCTTTTCCAATGAATAAATTTTGTGTTTCTTTTTCGAACACCCGAATAATTGGAATGTCCCGCTTTTTTTCTTTCAAAGCATGCAAGATACTCATGTAATACCATGATTGATCACGTTTTCCACGCTTAAAACGTGACCATACTTGATCTTCTTCTCTTTCTACGTCCTCTTGAATGGACCGTAAGTTATGTAATTTATCTGCGATGATTAAAGTAATCTCTTCATTCGAACGGTGTGGAAGAGATAGGATAGTATGTTTTTTTCTTTCTTCCCATGGCAACGATTTCTCTGGCTCTGAAGCCGCCTGAACCAATTTCAACACTTCTTCGCCAAAATGCTCACACAACTCAGCCACGGTTGTATTCGTATCTTCTAAAGTATCGTGCAATAACCCTGCAGCAATCACTTCATCACGCTGCTTTGCTTTCTGTAAAATGAGTGCTACTCCAAATGGATGGATAATATATGGAATGTTAGTACCTTTGCGCATTTGGCCTTTGTGCTTAATCGCAGCAAACTGCATCGCTTTCTCAATTAATCTGCTCATGTACCTCATCTCCTTTATTTATATTCATAACATAAACACCGCTCAGAATAAAATCTTCCGAGCGGTGTTTACTTCTCCAACCACATGTTAATTTACATTTTCTTCCGATCATTAAAGCCCTTCAACTTTACTAGAAACTTCTTTTACAGTTAACACTTCCTTAACTCGGACACGCCCATCCCATGAGAAGTTTGTCCACATTCTTAACAATGTTTCTACTGGGCCTCTACTAAATCTTCTCAAGTAATAGTGGCTGGCAACCGCCTGAACGGCATAAATTACAATCGCTAAAATAACGCTCAAAATCATGCCCATCTTACCAAATTGCCCAAGACCATATCCATAAAAAATGGATGTACAAATAACCGTTTGCATTAAGTAATTCGTCAGCGACAGTTTTCCGATATTTTCAAAGACCCTTCGAAGCATCCATTTAGATGATTTTGTATAAAAATAGGCAAACAGAAAAATATACCCAAGTGACAACAAATTCTTTCCAAGCATATCACCTACACCTACCCAATCGTTTTTAGGCGCTAAGTAAGGCATCAGCTTTAAAACAAGACTGATTGGGATGAATAGAAAAATCCCTTTCACATACAACGAGCGTTCCTTTATCGGATTCGCAAACCAATTTACCTTTGCCGCATACATCCCGAATAAAAATAATGGTGCAGACATAAATGGCAAAAACAAGAAAACAAATAAGTAAAACTCATCTGGCAAATCTAACGGATCTTCATTGAGTCGATGCTCTTTAATTTCTGCATAACTTCCACTTCCATAAACCTTCTTCGTTTGTTCAATATAATGGGCCATTTTTTCTTTCTCCTTGGCCGTCTCTTCCATATGTCCATACCCCATGAATGAAGTAAGGACTAATAGAATAATTCCCCAAATCATCAATGTTTTCTTCTTGCGGTTTAAAAATAGTAATAGGAAAAAACCCATCAATCCGTAAAAGGAAAGAATATCTCCTTCCCATAAAAAATGACCGTGTAACAATCCAAGAACAAAAAGAAATAAAAAGCGTCTCACAAAATACCGTTTTACCTTTACCCCTTTTCGCTCAAGACTTTCCTTCATTTTAATCATTGAATAACCAAATAGAAACGTAAAAATAGGCATGAAACTACCTTCTATCAGAACTTTTACAGCTTTATAAACTCCTAGATTTGCCGTAGATAATGAATAAAAATTAATTTCATCCTTACCAAATATTCCGTACTGAAAAATCAACATATTAGCCAACAATATACCTAATAAACTAAATCCCCTTATACCATCAACTGTAGAAACTCGATATTTATCCATTTTTTATCCCCTTACATGTTTTTGCTACTTTTAATTTACAATTTTAACCTTTCTATTAACGAAACAAGAGATTAACATTTCATAAACCTTTTTTACTTCCGTTCAAGTTCTCGTAATGTTCGTATGCTAATATAGTTACCGAGGTGGATAAGAATGGAAAACAAAAGTATTTTGCTTGTAGACGACGAAAAAGCTATTGTAAAAATGATTGAAATGGTGTTAAGAAAAGAAGGATTCAGCCATATTTATACTGCACATACAGCTACAGATGCTTTAGCAATTCTAGAAAAAAATTCAATTGATATGATCGTGCTAGATGTTATGCTTCCTGATTATAGTGGATTTGAATTATGCCCAAAAATCCGTGCAATTTCAAATGCTTATATTTTATTCTTAACAGCTAAAGTATCGGATCTTGACGTCTTAACTGGATTTGCGATTGGCGGAGATGATTACGTCACAAAGCCATTTAACCCACTCGAGATTGCAGCGAGAATTAAAGCGCATTTTCGTAGAACTTCATCCGTAGAAATTTCACGAATCCTTAACAAGAAGAAGCAATATAACTTCGGAAGGTTTTTAATAGATGAAGACAAAGGAGAATTATTTGTGAACGGTCAGCCAGTTTCTTGCCCGACCCAAGTATATTTACTTTTATTGTATTTGTGCAAACACCCAAACAAAGTATTCTCAAAATCCGAACTTCTAGAAGCCGTTTGGGGATTTACCCATTACGTAGATGATAATACCGTATCTGTCCATGTAAGACGAATTCGAGAACGAATTGAAGAAGATCCAAGTCAACCGCAATTTTTATTAACGGTCCGTGGCCTCGGATACAAACTGGTTCAGGAGAAATAATATGAAACCATTACGAAGAAGGTTAATTTTTCACTTCTCTCTTCAATTTATTACCTTATCAATTGGGATGATTTTATTAGTTTTTGCTCTATTTTTTTTATTGATTCAACAAATTAGTAGCCAAGAATTAAGACGGAACTTTCAAGCCGGGATACTAGATTGTATTACGACCGATACGATAATCGAAAATGGCGAGGCAAAAATTGATAAGAAATGGGAAAAATTTCTTAGTGAAAGACAAATGTGGGCACAAATTGTCAATGATCAAGGACATGTGATTACATCAAGCAATGCGCCTTCCTCCCTGCCTGAACACTATTCTGTAGGCGACATTTTAGAAATAAAAGAAACGAAACATTTTAGTGAATTTACCGTTTTAACTAAAGTTGATAATACATATAAAAAAGACCATATTTTTATGGTTGGATATAAAGATACACAACAGGATGTATTGGAAGGATTTGTAAAAAATTACAGCTTACATGGTCAGATTTCCGAAACAAATAGAGCTGAATTTGAAGAACAGCTCAAAAAAACAAACGGCACACTTCATATTATTAACAAACAAGGGGATATTATCGAGAATATTGGGAAGCCAATGAATCTAAAAAAATATGATCCTTTAGATATTGTTTCAAGAGAAACCGCACCTGGTATTCATTCAACGAAGATGTCTGTTTATAATGATCCTTCTTCCGATAAGATTTGGATTTTACATACACCAAAAAAGAAAGATAAAAATCAAACACTATCTATCATGGAGGAATATCTTATTGGTTTTGGTATCGTAGGTGCCATCGTGTTGTTAATTACAATTACCCTTTCTTCTTGGAACGGTTTCCGTTATGGCAGACCGCTATTTCTTTTTACAAGTTGGTTGGAAAGAATGGAACAAGGCAATTATGATGAAGTATTAACTGAAAAAGAAAGAAAAAAAATTTACCGCAAAAACGGTAAAGTAAGAATGCGTTATCGTTTGTATAAAGAAGTTATCAATGCTTTCTACAAAATGGCGGAAAAACTAGATGCATCGGTAAAAGAACGAGCAAAGCTGGAAAAAACACGAGAAGAATGGATGACCGGTATTTCTCATGACCTTCGTACCCCCCTGTCTTCCATCCAAGGATATGGACATTTATTAGAAAGTGGGCATTATGATTGGTCAGCCGAAGAACTTGAAGAAATAGGAAAAACGATTCGCGAAAAAGGAGATTACATGCTTCACCTAATTGAAGATTTTTCACTTACGTTTCAGCTAAAAAATAATAATCTCCTTCTTTCTAAAGAAACATATCAATTGAATAATCTCCTTGAAACAATTTTTAATAGATTTTCCGATGATCGAACATTACAAGACTATCGCTTTCACTTTAAGCCTATTCATAAACAAGTAGAAATTGAGGCAGATAGAAAATGGTTCGAGCGAATGATGGACAACTTAATTTTTAATGCCATTAAACATAATCCTAGCGGAACAACTATCACCATTGGGGCCTCTGAATCTCCAAAAGGACTACAAATCTGTATTGAAGATAACGGTGTCGGCATGGATGAAGAAACGATGGGCCAGTTATTTGAACGCTATTACCGCGGAACGAACACC
The DNA here is from genome assembly GCF_037104725.1 of Bacillus bruguierae. Classification (NCBI taxonomy): domain Bacteria; kingdom Bacillati; phylum Bacillota; class Bacilli; order Caryophanales; family Bacillaceae; genus Bacillus; species Bacillus bruguierae. Next base: position 184,750 of record NZ_JBAWSX010000007.1, read on the forward strand.
GATGAACAAATAGAAGGAGTCGGCCTTGGTATGAGTATCGCCAAACAAATCGCTACTCTCCATGGAGCTACATTAGAAGTACAATCTGAAATTGGAAAGGGAACAAAAGTGGATATATACTTATCAAAAGCTTCCTCGTTATAATGAGGAAGCTTTTCTTTATGTATAACGGCTTAAAAACTATTATCTCGGAGATTGACTTCCCCATTTCTTATGCTCCATTGCACATTTATTAGCTGATCTCACTATTTTCTATGTAATGGCTAGCGGCTAATGTCGAGAAACTTAGCTACTTTTGACTTATTATGCTTTTTAACAATTACTTATTTTTTGGCGCCTTCCATTAAAGATCGATATTTAATTCTTACTCATTCTATATAAAAGAAAGATGAGACACTACTAGTAGTAGCGCTCACCTTTCTTTTATTTATAACAATTTCCCCGTTTACTTCTCGCTCTTTTCAAGCCAAGCCACACACTCCACATGTCCAGATTATATGCGGCAATACAATAGGGTGTTTGTGAGTTCAGTTATAAGAAAAGAAGCAATTATAAACTAAAACTGTAGTGCAATAGTAATTGCTCCAACGATGTCACTGTTAAATAGTCATTTTCCAGCTTGATAATGCTAACCAGTTTTCCAGTTCCTTATAATCAGGCATTATTTTCCCAACAAGGCGCCAAAAGGATCGATCATGATTTAGATGGACCATATGGCACATTTCATGAACGACTACATAATCGATTACCCTCGGCGGTGCCATTGCTAGCTTCCAATTAAATGTTAACTGCAGCTTTGAATCACAGGTTCCCCAGGTACGGTTACTATCTGAAATACGGATTGAACGCGGCTTTGTTTTAAAGTTACTTTGATACGATTTTATACTCTTCTCTACTAACCCTTTGCACTGCTGATAATAAAATCGTTTCAAAGCCTGCTTTATTTTCTCATCCTCAAGCTGTTTCACATATATATGCAACTTACCTTCTTCAAACACTGCACTGTCTTGCCCAATACTTGCGTCTTGAGAAATCTGTATCGGATATGTATTCCCTAAATATAAAAAGCTCTCCCCTTGATCATAGATTTTCTCCTGTGGCCCAAGCATTCTATCCTTCATTTCCTTGCGTGTTTTCTGAATCCAATCCCACTTCTCCTCTAGCAATTGGATTACGTATTCAACAGGCGTTCCTTTAGGAGCCTGAACTTCAACATTTCCGTAAGAATCTATGTAAATACGTACGGATTTTTTCTTCTTGTAATTTATATGAAAATTAATTGTCTCACCTGAGTATGTATGTATCATTTCATCACCTAGAGTATTCGTTCGTGTTATTTTTGCATTATGCCTATGCATGATGTATTAAAAATGATTAAAAAATAAGAGTAGGATAAAAACTTCCTACTCCATCCATCGTATCGTTTCCTTTCTTAACATGAATACACATGTGCACTCACCATGCAAATACATGTAATATTAATTAGTTACAACACTTGTTGCTTCGAGATAATTTTCTTCCACATCATTTATGTGTAAAAGAATTCGCAATTCCTTATCCTCTATATTTTACAGCTAATCCCTTTAAGAAATTCCTTGCGTATCTATCACCGCACTCTTTATAATTCTTATGGCCTTCTTTTCTTAATAAAGCGCTTAATTCTCCTTTTGTTACCTTGACTCCTACTTCTTCTAATATATCAAGCACATCCTCACTCGTTAATGATAGTGCTATTTTTATTTTCTTTAGAAGAAGGTTATTGGCACTTTCATTACTTTGTAAAGGCATCGCTTGTCTATCCGGTTGCCCTGGTTTTGGATTTTGTTTTCCTCTTTTAAAAATAATAAAGCCATTCAAAAATGACTCTAACATAATATTATCGCATGTTAGTACGTAATCACTTTCAACTACATCACCATCATTGTCAGCTTCATTCTGAGGACTTTTCTTTAATTTTGTAAGCATCCCAACTACTTCTTCTTTCGTTACTTCAATGCCACCAAGTTTAAATATCTCCACCATATCTGTATCTTTTATATCCATAGAATATCTTACTCTCTTTAATATATCATTATTGCTCATACCCATTGTTAATCCTCCTAAAATGTTGATTATTTATCCAGCAGTCAAAGTGTATACTCTAACATGCTCTAAATTATCATGTTAAATAAAATCGTATCACCAAGAATCGTCCTTAAGATTGTATTCCCCAACACTTTTAAGCTAATGCCCACTAAATTAATACTTTAACACTTTAAAGACATGTTTTATAGTTTTACCCGAATTAATACTTGTGAAGGTTATACCAAAAACCCCAAGAAGACCTTGAGTCTGAAGAAAGATTAACATGATTTTTTGATTCATTCTTGTCTCTTTCATTACGCCTGTGGATTTGGTCTATATTTGTTAAACCCGGAAGTACGCTTATAAGATTCTTTCCGCCGCAACATTAAAATGCTGCCATTTGTACAGAACTGGAGATAGCAACCATAGACATTGCCTCGGTACCATGAATTCAAGTACATCTCTATAAATCATGCTTGTAGTAAAATAACCCGAAGCGTTGACTAAAAGAAAAAGCAGTGCTTTGATTTCTCAAAAACACTGCCCGTTTCCTGCCCAAAACTTATTTTACGAAAGACGACTTTCCCGCATTCAGCCTCCACAGTTCATTGTCCCCGTCCCATCAACATTCTTTTTCAAAGTTATCAAGCAATGCACGCACTTCATCTGTTGATTTCGTACTCATCAATTGATTTCTTAATTCAGCAGCTCCATGGAATCCTTTGACATAAATTTTGAAAAAGCGATGAAGCCCTGTGATTGAACGTGGCAGTACTTCCGCATATTGATCTTGAAGATCAAGCTGCAGTCTTAAAAGATCAAGGTATTCTTTACTGCTATGCTCTTTTGGCTCTTTTTCAAAAGCAAAAGGATTTTTAAAAATACCTCGCCCGATCATAACGCCATCAATACCATATTGCTGGGCAAGCTGCAGCCCAGTTTGACGATCAGGAATGTCTCCATTGATTGTTAGTAGCGTATTTGGTGCGATACGGTCACGTAATTTTTTGATTTCCGGAATTAGCTCCCAATGCGCATCTACTTGGCTCATTTCCTTTCTTGTACGTAAATGAATAGAAAGGTTCGCAATATCCTGTTTTAAAATATGCGTTAGCCACTCCTCCCACTCATTTACATCCTTATAGCCAAGTCGTGTTTTCACGCTGACAGGCAGCCCGCCCGCTTTTGCTGCTTGAATAAGTTCTGCCGCAACGTCTGGACGCAGAATAAGGCCACTACCTTTCCCTCTCGATGCCACATTCGGTACAGGGCAGCCCATATTAATATCGATGCCTTTAAATCCTAGCTCTGCCATGCCGATACTCATTTGACGGAAATATTCGGGATTATCCCCCCAAATATGTGCCACCATTGGCTGTTCATCTTCTGTAAAAATCAAACGGCCACGCACACTTTTCATACCCTCTGGATGACAATAACTATCCGAGTTTGTAAACTCTGTGAAAAATACATCCGGTCGACCGGCTTCACTTACTACGTGACGAAAAACAACATCTGTCACATCTTCCATTGGTGCAAGTACAAAAAATGGTCGTGGTAAATCACGCCAAAAATTATCTATCATTTCAAACTCAAATCCTCTCACTATGAAGCCAAATGTTCCACTTCTTTTACACTTATATTATGCTTAATAACTTATTATCAAACACAAGTACATTTGGACATTTATAATTTGTGAAAAACTATTGTGAAAATCGGCAATGTTTATTTTAACTAAAATCGGTCCTGAATGGTATTTTTATAAACAAAAAAGCAGGTGGCATAGATTTTTTCTATATCAACTGCTTTTCTATTATACCAACTTCAACCAAGCCACACACTCCACATGCGTAGTATGCGGGAACATATCCACAGGCTGAACCTCCTGCGTCTTATACCCACCTTCTTCAAGCACCTTCAAATCACGAGCAAGTGTCGCTGGGTTACATGATACATATACAACATGTTTTGGTTTCATGTCGATGATTGTGTCTAATAGTGCTTCATCGCAGCCTTTACGAGGCGGATCGACGACGATTGTGTCGGCGATGATACCTTGTTTGTACCAGTTTGGGATAACTACTTCTGCTTCTCCTACGCCAAATTCAACGTTTGTCATGTTGTTTAATTCTGCGTTTCGGTTTGCGTCTTCGATTGCTTCTGGAACGATTTCAACGCCGTATACTTTTTTTGCTTTTTGCGCTAGGAATAAGGAGATTGTTCCTATGCCGCAATATGCGTCGATGACTGTTTCGTTTCCATCTAGTTTTGCGTACTCGAGTGCTTTGTCATATAGCACTTTCGTTTGTGTTGGGTTTACTTGATAGAAAGAACGTGCTGAAATCGCAAATTTAATGTCACCGATAAAGTCATAAATATATTCTGATCCGTATAGGACTGTTGTCGCGCTGCCGAAAATGACGTTTGTCCGTTTGTTGTTTACGTTTTGGACGATCGATTTTACACTTGGGAACTTCGCTGTGATTTCGTCGATGATTGCCTGTTTGTTTTGAAGTTCTGCGGTGCGTGTAATAAAGACAAGCATAATTTCCCCTGTTACTTGTCCGTAGCGAGCCATAACGTGACGAAGTGTTCCTTTGTGGCGCTCTTCGTTGTACGCTGTTATGCCGTGCTTTTCACAAATGCGTTTTACTTCTTGAATTAATGTATCGTTTTCTTCTGCTTGGATTAAGCATGTTTCCATATTAATGATGTCATGCGTTCCTTGGCGGTAAAAGCCAGCGACAAGTCCGCCTTCACGTTCGCCAATTGGTACTTGTGCTTTATTTCGATATACCCATGGGTTTTCCATACCAAGTACAGGGTGAACGGGTACATCATGTAGTCCGCCGATGCGCTGCATCACGTCACGTACTTGTTTTTCTTTTGCTTGTAGTTGTCCTTCATATGTTAGGTGCTGAAGCTGACAACCGCCGCACTGATTGTATACTGGGCATTCTGCGTCTTTGCGATATGGACTTTCTTTATGAAGCTTCATTAAACGACCAAAAGCAAAGTTCTTTTTTACTTTAATAATTTTAATTTGCGCTTCTTCACCTGGTAATCCGTTTTTGACGAAAATAGGATAGCCCTCCACTTTCGCAACACCGGCGCCGTCATGTGTTAAATCTTCAAACACTACATCTATAAACTCGTTTTTTTCAACTGGTGGCGTCATTTTATTACTCATTTTCCGACCTCTCTTTTTTCATAACACTGCGTTACATTTTACCATACTCCCTCGCTCTTTAGCCATTGGAAGAAAAAATCTATTGACGACAATTCTTTATAAATGTTACGCTACTACTAATTGCATACGGATGGTGTTACCTCATATATACTTGATGATATGGATCGAGAGTCTCTACCCGGCAACCGGAAATTGTTGGACTATGGGGAAAACTAATGAATAGTAGCTTTTTTATTATATATATAAAGACTCATATTGATTAGCTTTCTCGCATAGAAGGAAGTCGATCTGTATGGGTCTTTTTTTATTTTTATTTTAAAGGTCAGACATCATACGTATGACTTGAAACCTTTGAGGGTAACTCCTCTATTTACTTAACAACATCTGAAAGGAGAAAATTTTGTGCACTATGTAATGAGTATTATCGGCATTCTTGCCGTATTAGGAATTTGTTTTGCTTTCTCTACCAACAGAGCAAAAGTGAATTTCCGCGCTATTATTATTATGCTTATTTTCCAAATTTTAATTGGTTGGTTTGTATTTGGAACAAAGATTGGTCAGCAAATTATTGTTTTTATCGGTCAAGTCTTCAATAAATTAATTAAACTTGGTACGACAGGTGTAGACTTTTTATTTAACGGCATTCATAAAGATTTTGTCTTTTTCTTTAATGTATTATTAATTATTGTCTTTTTCTCTGCACTACTTTCTATTTTTAGTTATCTTGGCATTTTACCTTTTATCGTTCGCGTTGCTGGCGGTGCGATTTCAAAAATTACAGGTTTGCCGCGTGTGGAATCGTTCCACGCTGTAAACTCAGTCTTCTTTGGATCAAGTGAAGCATTACTTGTTATTAAAAATGACCTGCAGCATTTTAATGCAAACCGTATGTTTATCATTTGCTGCTCGGCAATGAGCTCTGTATCAGCTTCTGTCACAGCATCTTATGTGATGATGTTAGATACAAAATACGTATTAGTAGCCTTGCCGCTAAACTTATTCTCCAGTCTTATCGTTTGTTCATTATTAACACCAGTTGATACGGCACAAGAGGATGAAAAGCTCCAAAAGTTCGATAAAAATATGTTTGGTAACAGCTTAATCGATGCAATGATTAACGGTGCATTAGACGGTTTAAAAGTAGCCGGAATTGTTGCGGCATTAATGATTGCTTTTATCGGTGTAATGGAAGTTGTAAACTTCGTAATCTCTTCCGCTTCAGGTGCAATTGGTCATAAAATTACATTACAACAAATTTTCGGTTACATTCTTTCACCATTTGCTTTCTTAATGGGAATTCCAGCACATGATGTTATTTCTGCTGGCGGTATTATGGGAACGAAGATTGCATTAAACGAATTCGTTGCGATTTTAGATTTAAAGAAAATCATGACAACATTATCCCCTCGCACAGTTGGGATTGTAACAGTATTCTTAATTAGCTTTGCAAGCATTAGCCAGATTGGCGCAATCGTTGGTACAATTCGTGCTCTATCTGAAAAACAAGGGAGCGTTGTATCACGCTTTGGATGGAAACTCCTTTGTGCTTCAACATTAGCTTCTATTTTATCTGCGACAATCGCAGGATTATTCATTTAACTAGCAGATAGCTTCCTATTTTAAAAATAGGAAGCTATTTTTTATTTTCTTCACAAAACCTATATATAGTTTCATTCTTTCAACATACAACTCACCACTATGCAAAACACACCATGACAGCTACTTGCTTTCTCCTTTTTGTTTTAAACGTTGCACGTGGCAGAAAAAGTCCCTGACCGTTTCTATGCACGGCCAGATGCTCTCGTCCTCTCCTAAAAAGAAAGAGGGTTTTTATGTCGATTTTTCAATATAATTGATTCATTTTATTAAAAGATGTCAAAAAAGAATATAAAGAGGCTTTCTTTTTAAAGTATTACTATGATTTTTCATATGAAGAAATTGCGACTATTTTGGACATTAAAGTAAGCAGTGTAAAACAAAAATTATATCGTGCACGTAAATTTATTCAGTCAAAAATAGGAGGAAAACATTAATGGACACTTCGTTAAAAGATGCTTTAAAAAAAGCTAAACGAAAACAATTACTAAAAATCGTCATTACTTCTATTATCGTTGTACCTATTCTATTACTAATCTTTTATAAAGCTGGCAATTACTTTGCGGCAAAAAGTTCTACAAGACTTCACGAACAACTCTTTTTACATAATGAAATTGCCGAACCTAATATCAAAATCAACTCTCAAGTTACGAGTAACTCCTCCATGTTTGGTGGTAACATTGTGACGAATCGCTCTAAAAATATTAATGGTTATTTAGTACAATGGAGCACACTTACAAGTTCGTATGATTGGCTTCGCGTTAATATCGATCACAATGAGTTAATACCAGGATTTTATTGGTCCGATACAGAGTTCTATGAGTATGATAAACAAACAAAGAAGAAAGTTGCGACATTTTATCATCCATCTATTAAAAAGTACTATGATGGTGTACAAAATGAACTAGGTGAAATTTCACAAATGGAAAATCACGTTGCGGAAGTTGCAATTTCTTTCGATCAGCCTTATACATTACAAGAAATTCAAGCAAAGATTCCCGATAACTTAAACATCGCATGGTTATATATGACATCACCAATTGCAGATGAAAGTAAGGGACCTGCTGGTGTGCCTGTTTATGGATTCGATCCATCTGATTCACCGAAAAAGGCATACAATAGCTTTATTGATGCACTTAAAAAATATGATACAGATGGTAGTGACGAAACAATCCAGAAGTTTTTAAAATCAAATAAAAATAAACAGTTTGATGAGGTGAAAATTTTAGGGGTAATGCTGACTGGTCAAACCAAAAATTTTAAGGCCTTAGAAAATCAAGATTTTATTCGTGGTGCTTCTGTAGGGGCTACTGCACAAATCGTCCCTTATATTAAGCCGAAGAAATAATAAGCAAGAGACCAGATGAACATTTGGTCTCTTTTATTTGTTAATCTGTCCTTTTGTTATAACAGACAAACAAAAAATACAGTATGAACATCCCATTTCATACCGTTTTTTTAACATACAAGTTGCTGCCATACAAACTACACCGTGACCGCTACTCGCTTTCTCCTTTTTGTTTTAAATGTCGCATGTGGCAGAAAAAAGCACTGACCGTTTCTATACACAGCCTAATGCTCTCGTCTCCCTAAAAAAGGATGTTTTTTATATCGTTTTTTCTGATACATATACATCTTCCTGATAAGTTATAAAAATCCAGCATCTTTGTCGTAATTATCCAAAAAAGGATATTCCCCTCTCCATTCGAGAATGATATGATTAACAAGGATATAATACACAATAGAAGGATGGATATGATGAAGAAATACGCACTATTGGCTTTACTTTCTTCTACTATTCTCGTAGGCTGCAACGCTAGCGTAACTAGTGATAAACAGAAAAAAGAAGCAGCTACCGAGAAGAAAAAAGTTGAAGCGAAAACAGTCGACGTTCCCTTAGCACAAGGGAATATAACATGGGAGCCTTTTGCACCTGATGCAAAAAATACCGTGCTCTATATGAACAATTTAAAAGATGCGTTTAAAGAAGTACAATACCACGTTTGGCGCACTGCTGATGGCCCTGAAAGCAAACAAACATTTTCATCACATGAAAAAGAACGTAACTTTGCTTTCCCATTCCACTTAAAAGCTTTCAATTTGAAACGCGGGGAATATCAAATTGAAACAACAGGATTAAAAGAAGATGGCACACAAGTACCTCTTGCTAAATCTACAATTACATTCCAACAATCTGTACCAATTCTAATGTATCATGCAATTGAAAAATACTCAGGACCCGGTGACGGTGAATTAGGTTTGTATGTACCACCAGAACAGTTCGAATTACATATGAAATATTTAAAAGATAATGGGTATACAATGCTGACTTTTGAACGTTGGGGTGATATAAATCGTGTTAATAAACCTATCTTTATAACGTTAGACGACGGCCGAAAAAATAATATGAATGCCCTTAAAATTTTACAAGGTTTAAAAGATGACAAATTTCACCCAGCAGCAACAGAGTTTATCGTTGCCAATGATATTGATGCACCAAATCGTCTTTCAAAAGATGAAATTAAACAGATGGTCGATTCTGGTATTTTCTCTATCCAATCGCATACATCTACTCATGCAATGATGGCTTTTTCAAACAATTACGATGAAGAATTACGGGTTTCAAAGGAGAAAATTCAAAGTCTTACTGGTCAGAAAATCATTGCTCTTGCGTATCCAGTAGGTTCTTATAACGATCAAGCTGTTGCAGAAACAAAAAAATATTACGAATTTGCAGTAACAACAGATCATGGCAATCATCTGACCAAAGGTTTACCGAACGAGCAATATTTAATTAAACGCCATTTTGTTGGACCTAAAACAACAATGGGTGAATTTACGGCATTGGTAAGAGAGCGCAATTAATAATATAAATACAAATTCCTGCCGCATAACAGCGACTGCTATGTGGAAAAATGAAAATGAATTTATATATTGTAAGGCTGTTTTTATGAATAAAGCAGCCTCTTCTTATACTTTGATTAAAGGATGCTTATACTATGAAAAAATATATTTCTACTATACTACTCTCTACTCTGTTCATCGCTGGTTGTAGTAATTCGACGCAAACAGAACCGAAAAAAGAAGCAGCAGCTTCCAAGCAGCAAACCGCTAAGAAAACAGAGGCGAAAGTGCAGCCTCAAGGGGCTATTTCATCGAATCCAATTACACACGAATCAACAAATACTGTTATCTATACAAAAGATGTAAAAGATCCCCTTACAGAGGTGCAATATAAAATTTGGCGCACTGCTGACGGAAAAGAAAGTGTAAAAACATTTTCTTCTAAAGAAAAAGCAAATCATTTTTCTTTACCGTTCGATCTGAAAGAATTTGAAGGAAAGCGCGGAGAATATCAAATTGAAGCAAATGGTGTAAAAGAAGATGGAAAAATAGTTCCACTTACAAAAGGAGCAATTGTCTTTCAGCAGCATGTACCGATTCTAATGTACCATGCGATTGATGATTATAAAGCAGGCGACGGTATTAAAGACCTTTTCGTCTCCCCTGCCAACTTTGAAGCGCAAATGAAGTATTTAAAAGATAATGGCTATACACTTTTAACCTTTGAACGTTGGAACGACATTAACAAAGTGAACAAACCAATTTTCGTTACATTTGATGATGGTATGAAAAATAATCTAAACGCTTTTCATATTTTACAAAAGCTTAAAGATGACAAATTCAGACCAACTGCAACAGAATATATGATTATCAATTCCATCGATACAGATGGTTCTCTATCTACAGCTGATATAAAAGAAATGGTGAATTCCGGAATCTTCTCTGTTCAATCTCATACAGCAACACATGCGGATTTACCAAAAATCACAAACTATGAAGAAGAGCTAAAAGGTTCAAAGGAGAAACTCGAAAAAATTACTGGAAAACCCGTTATTGCTATTGCTTATCCATTCGGCCATGTAAATGATCAAGTTGTTGCAGAAACGAAAAAATACTATCAATTTGCGACAACAACGAAACCTGGACAATTTATTACAAAAGGTGAACAAGATGAGTTATTACGTATGAAACGTGTCCGTATTCATAACAACACGACTGTAGAACAGTTTGCGTTAGCAATTAAATAAGAAAATAGAACCCGATTACAATTGGGTTCTATTTATAATTTCAGAATTTTCCTGTATTATGTATATAATAAATATTGAAACAAAGGAGAATACATATGTCATTTGAACAAACATTAGAAAAGTATGCTGCACTAGCCGTAAATGTCGGAGTAAATATTCAACCGGGACAAACATTAAGTATTGGCGCACCAATTGAAGCTGCCCCGTTCGTTCGTCTTGTTACAAAAAAAGCTTATGAATCTGGAGCAAAACATGTATACGTTGACTTTGTAGATGAGCAATTATCACGCTTAAAATTTGATTTAGCACCAGAAGAAGCGTTTGCTGAATTCCCTGCTTGGAAAGCACGTGCACGTGAGGAACTAGCAAAAGAAGGCGCAGCATTTATGTCTATTTACGCAGAAAATCCAGATTTATTAAAAGGTGTGGATCCAAAGCGTATTGCGAGTGCAAACCGAGCAGCTGGGGAAGCGATGAAAACAGTTCGCGAATATATGCAAGCTGACAAAGTAAGCTGGTGTGTGATTTCTGTTCCAACAGTAGAATGGGCAGCAAAAGTATTCCCAGATGTCCCGAAAGAAGAACAAGTCGCAAAATTATGGGATGCTATTTTCCAGGCTACTCGTGCGAACTTAGAAAACCCTGTTGAAGCATGGAACGAACATAACGATAACTTACATACGAAAGTACACTACTTAAACGATAAACACTATAAAGCATTATCCTATAAAGGACCAGGCACAGATTTAACAATCGAACTTCCTGAAAAACATTTATGGGTTGGCGCTGGCAGCGTTAACGAAAAGAATGTACCATTCATGGCAAACATTCCAACTGAAGAAGTATTTACAATGCCATTAAAAACAGGTGTAAACGGCTATGTAGCAAGTAAAAAGCCATTAGTTTATGCCGGAAATGTGATTGATAACTTCACACTTACATTTGAAAACGGACGCATTGTAGACTACAAAGCTGAAGTTGGCGAAGAAACATTAAAACACTTAGTTGAAGCAGATGAAGGTTCTCACTTCTTAGGAGAAGTTGCATTAGTACCTCACGATTCACCTATTTCTAATACAAATATTTTGTTCTACAATACATTATTTGATGAAAATGCATCTTGCCATTTAGCAATCGGTAATGCTTATGCTTTCAACTTAGACGGCGGTAAAACAATGTCAAAAGAAGAACTTGCAGAAAACGGTGCAAACTCTAGTATTACACACGTAGACTTTATGATTGGCTCCGGCGAACTAGATATTGATGGTATTACAGCAGATGGTACTCATGAACCAATCTTCCGTAAAGGGAATTGGGCGTTTTAATAGAGTGAAACTTCCATCAGTAGGGGCTTATCGCCCATTAATGCAGGATAAGAATAAAAAATCGCATCAACGGTTTCGTTGATGCGATTTTTTTTATAGTCCTAATGAAATATATTTAATTTCTAAATACTCTTCAATTCCAAAGTGACCACCTTCACGGCCGATACCACTTTCTTTAAATCCACCAAATGGCGCTTGTGCAACCGATGGAAGACCGTCATTTAAACCAATAATTCCATATTCCAATGCTTCACTAATTTGAAACGCTTGGCTAATATTTGTTGTAAAGACATATGCTGCTAAGCCATACGGTGTGTTATTCGCACGCTCAATTACTTCTTCAGCTGTTTTAAATTTGGCAACAGGTGCAACCGGCCCAAATGTTTCTTCTGTCATACATAACATCTCATCATTCGCTTCACCGATTACAGTTGGCTGAACAAAGTGACCATTTAATTCTTCAATCTTTTGTCCTCCGTTCAGTACCTTTCCACCCTTTTGAATTGCATCTTCTATATGTTCTTGCACTTTTTCAATAGCTGACCCATCAATAAGCGGTCCGACAGTTGTACCTTCTGCAAAACCGTCACCTACCTTTAATTCTTCTACAGCTTTTTGGAACTTCTCTATGAATTTTTCATATACATCTTCTTGAACAAATACTCGATTCGTACAAATGCAAGTTTGACCAGCATTACGGAATTTCGAACCGATTACTGCTTCTGCAGCTTTATCTAAATCCGCATCATTCATCACAATAAACGGTGCATGGCCACCTAATTCTAGAGAAACTTTTTTCACTGTTTCTGCAGCACTGCGCATTAACTCTTTACCAATTTCCGTTGATCCCGTAAAGGATACCTTTCTCACACGTCCATCATTCATCCATGTATCAGCAATTGCTTTCGCACTGCCTGTTACAATATTTAAAACACCTTTTGGAATGTCGGCTTCATGCGCTAGCTCAGCTAGTTTTAATGCTGTTAATGGCGTCTGGCTTGCTGGTTTCACAACTGCCGTACAACCAGCTGCTAATGCAGGTGCTACTTTTCTTGTAATCATAGCTGCCGGGAAGTTCCACGGCGTAATTGCTGCTATGACACCAACAGGTTGTTTCGATACAAGGATTCGCTTATTAGGGTGAGAAGCAGGAATCATTTCGCCATATACACGCTTTCCTTCTTCCGCATACCACTCTACAAAACTATTTGCATAGTTTACTTCACCAAGTGCTTCCGGGAACGGTTTTCCTTGTTCCTTTGTCATAATAGCTGCGATTTCTTCTTTCTGCTCATCAATTAATGTGAACCACTTTTTCAATTTGTTCGCACGCTCTGCTGCTGTTAACTTCGACCAAGCCTTAAATGCTTCATGTGCAGCATCAACTGCTTGCTTCGCCTCTGTTACCCCGCCTTTTGGAACAGTAGCAAACACTTCTTGTGTAGCAGGATTGTTAATTTCAATTTGCTCATGCAAATGAATCCACTCTCCATTTATGTACATCGCTTTCTTCTCTAACATTGCTTTTTTATCCAATTTGTTCGTCCTCCTTTATCTTTACTATGATATACCTTTTTATGTAACCTAAAAAATAAGATGCTCGCGGCTACGCAGAACACTACATGACCCGCACTCGCTTTCTCCTTTTGTTTTACCTGGCATGTGGCAGAAACAAGCCCTGACCGCTTCTACGCATGGTCCATCCAAAAAAGAAAGGTTTTTATGGCGAACTTTTCAACATATAAATCGCTGCCATGCAGAACACGACATGACTCGTACTCGCTTTCTCCCTTTGTTTTAAACCTTGCATGTGGCAGAAAAGGGCACTGACCGCTACCATACATGGCCAGACGCTCTTGCTCCCCCAAAAAAAGAAAGGGTTTTCAAGAGGTAGTCAAAGATACTTTCTAATCATGTAAATCCTTTTCAATTTCCCAACATCCAAACCGCTGCATGCTAAATAAAACCGGATCCGCACTCGCTTCCTCCCTTTGTTTTAAACCTAGCATGTGGCAGGAACAGGCACTGACCGCTTCTACGCACGGCCAGTTGCTCTCGCCCATCTCAAAAAAGAAAGTTTTTTTATGTTTGGTTTTTCAATTCGTATTTATCGATACTTCTTCCTCTTCAATAAACTTTTTAATTTTTCTCGTTGCTGCAGACTGACTAATTTTTAGCGCTTCCGCTACTTTATAGCTTGACCCGTGTACTTTATACGCCTTCAAAATAATACTGCGCTCTACTTCTTCTAACATTTCATACAAACTTTTCCCCGATTGCTCAATTGTCGACTTTTGCATAGATAACGGTAAATCCTCCATTGTAACAAGCTCATCTGCAGTAATGACAACACGTTCCATTACATTTTCTATTTCTCGGTTGTTTCCTTCCCAAGGATATTCTAAAAATGCATGTAACACATGCGGGGATAATGTCACACTGCGTCCATACTTCTCGTTAAAATGATGCAAGTAATAATAAACGAGCGGTAAAATGTCTTCCTGCCTCTCACGTAAAGGAGGAATATAAATTGGAATAACATTAAGGCGATAGTATAAATCTTTTCGAAACGTTCCCTGTTTCACCATCTCTTGCAAATTTCTATTCGTTGCAGCTACAATGCGAACGTCTACTTTTTTTAATTCTCTGCCCCCCACCAAGCGAAACGTTTTTTCCTGTAATACTTGTAAAAGTTTCGCCTGAATTTCAAGAGGCATTTCTCCAATTTCATCTAAAAAGAGCGTTCCTTTATGAGCCAGTTCTAAAATTCCTTTTTTCCCTTCACGATGCGCACCTGTAAAAGAACCGCCTGCATATCCAAATAATTCGGATTCAATTAAATTCATTGGCAAAGCCGCACAATTGATTTCATAAAACATTTCGTTTTTCCGATGACTCAGTTCATGTAAATGGCGTACTAATCGACTTTTTCCAACTCCAGTCTCTCCTAAAACAAGAACTGTACTATCGACTACAGATACCTTTTTTATTGTTTCAACTATTCTCTCCATAGCTGCACTTTTAAAAATAAGTCCTTCATGTTCATATGTTTCTCGTAATTCTTTTTTATACGTTTTTAATTGATCGGTCATTGTCTCTACCTTTTGGCGCAATTGATAGAGCTCTGTTAAATCACGCGAGTAGCTAATAACCCTTCGTAAATTGCTCTGATCATCAAAAACTGGCCGTGTGCGAACATGTAAATATTCTCCCGATTTTGTTGTTTGTACAAGTTCAATCGGCTTCTGTTTTTCAATCACTTCAAGAGTTGCTGACGGATAAAAAATCCCTTCCTTTTGCAGCTCTTTTACACTCTTACCAATTAATTGTTCCGCCGGTAACTGGTAATGTCTTTCACACATGCTGTTTACACGAACGACAATCCCTTTCTCATCTGTTACAAAAATTTCATCAAAAGCGTATTCAAATACATCTTTTAAATCCATAAACGCTCGTTCCTTTTCCGCCACCATCCCAGTCACTCCCTGAGGTTTAAATATTTTAAAAGTTTCATAACCCTGTTTTGAAATACCGCAGAGTTTACCTTTTAATAGGCATAATATGCAAACACGTCCAATTTATATAATGCTTTCATATCATTATATAACAGGGAGCATGGGAACAGTGGCAAACAAGTTTTTAAAATATAGATTTAATACAGCTTCTATGCACGGCCGCCATATTAAAGGTTTTATCATTTTCCCAACACATAAGCCACGGCCTCGCAGAATACAACATGACCGCTACTTGCTTCCTCCTTTTGTTTTAAACCTGGCATGTGGCAGAAAAGGGACCTGACCGCTTCTATGCGCGGCCAGTCGCTCTCACCCCTCTAAAAAAGGAGGTTTTTACGCCAATATATATACAGCTTACACGTGCGCTTTATCTACTTTTCCATAACAAGATTGCAGCGACTCTTCTAAAATCATCAGCCCTTCTTCAAGTTGCTCATCCGTAATCACAAGCGGCATTAGTACGCGAACGACATTTCCGTACGTACCTGCCGTTAATAGCAGCAAACCTCTTTTATTTGCTTCTGCAGTAAGATTTGCAGCTAGTTCTTTATTCGGTTCTTTCGTCATTTTGTCTTTCACTAATTCAAAGGCACACATCGCTCCTAATCCGCGAACATCACCAATGCATTCATATTTTCCAGCCATTTGATGAAAACGATCCATCACTACTTTTCCAATCTGCACAGCTCTTTCATTTAAATTTTCTTTCTCCATTACTTCAAGAACAGCTAATGCAGCACTGCATCCTAATGGACTTCCGGCATACGTTCCGCCTAGTTCACCAGGTGCAGCCTCATTCATTACTTCTTTCCGGCCAATTACACCGCTAATTGGCACGCCTGCCCCTAGCGATTTCGATACAGTAATTAAATCCGGTACGACATCGTAATGGTCAATCGCAAAGTATTTCCCCGTACGGCCAAATCCTGTTTGAATTTCATCAGCAACGAACAAAATACCATGTTCAGCACATAAACGGTGTACTTCTTTCACAAACTTTTTACCTGGAACAATAAAGCCGCCTTCTCCTTGTACAGGCTCCATCACAACAGCAGCAATACTTTCTGGTGCTACTTCTGTGATTAAGAAATTTTTAAACTCTTCAATAATGAAATCTTCATATTGCTCTTCTGTTAATCCCGCTGGGCGACGATATTCGTAAGGAAATGGAGCTTTATACACTTCTGGTGCAAATGGACCAAATCCGTTTTTATATGGCTTTACTTTACTTGTCATTGTCATCGTCATTAACGTGCGGCCATGAAACCCTTTTGTAAAGGCTATAATCCCTGTTCGTTTCGTATACTTACGAGCAATTTTCACTGCATTTTCAACCGCTTCAGCTCCGCTATTTAAAAACAAAACTTGCTTATCAAATTCACCCGGTGCTAATGCAGCTAGCTTTTCTGCCAATTCAATATACGACTCATACATCATTACGTTAAAACCTGTATGGATATATTGATCGATTTGCTTATGAAGAGCTTCTGTAACGGTCGGGTGACAATGTCCGACGTTAATTGTACCGATTGCCCCCGCAAAGTCGATAAATTGATTCCCATCCACATCTGTCACAAGTGCTCCTTGAGCCGATTGCACAAATGTTTGAATTCCATTGCTTACTCCTCTTGGTACAATATTTTGACGGCGTTCAAATAATGAAGCTGCTTTTGAACCCGGAATATTTTGATTAACTTTAGCAAAATTTGTTCTCATGATATTCTCCACCTCTTTTAGTCATTTGCTTTTTATAATGCAAAATTTGTGCCAACTTACAAATGTACGATTCTCTTATGTTTCCGTGCATCTTGATACAAAAATAAGTCCTTGAAGACTCATTCCGAGTCTTCAAGGACTTGTCTAAAAGATTTCTCTATATAAATCGCTGCTACGCCTGGCCAGTTGCTCTTGCTCCTCTAAAAAAGGCAGTTTTTATGTCAATTTTTTTACTTATATATAAACCCATTTTGATTTTCCAACATTCAAATCACTGCAATGCAAAACACAACATGATCTACTCTCGCTTTCTCCTTTTGTTTTAAACATGGCACGTGGCAAGAAAAGGCACTGACCGCTTCTATACATGACCAGCTGCTCTCGACCACTCAAAAAAGAAAGGTTTTTTATATCGGTTTTTCAATTTGTATTTATATAACTAGTAATTTTCCATCCTTCACAAAAAAACTACCTTTTACAAGGTAGCTTCTTGTTGCTCTGGAACAAATAATTCCAAACAGTGATACACATTTTCAAACTCCATCGGTGCATCACCGCCGTATTCACCGTCTAAATTAATCATTAATTTTTCTGTTGAATGTACTTTAATTCGATTTGCTTGTGTATATAACACTTTTGGATTATTGATATGCTCACCGCGCTGCGCTTGTGTCGCTGCTTTAATTAAGTCCGCAATCGATCCTTTTTTTAATATTAACAAATCAAACAAACCATCATTAATAGATGCATACGGCGCTACTTTTTCAAAGCCGCCGACTGATCGTGTATTTGTAATTAAAAACATTGTAATTTCTTCTTGCAGTAATTTTCCATCATATTCAATTTCTACATATGTCGGATGTAAGGATGGTAACATTTCAATACCTTTTAAATAATACGCAAGCTGTCCAAGTACAGTTTTTAACTTACTTGGCACTTCATATGTTAATTCAGTTATGCGGCCACCGCCTGCAATATTAATAAAGTATGTATCATTTGCTCTTCCAAGATCGAGAGGTACCGTTTGACCAGCACAAATGATATCAACAGCTTCTTCAATTGTACGAGGTACACCAATCGCCCTAGCAAAGTCATTTGTTGTTCCAACTGGAATAATTCCAAACTTTGGACGATATTCATTTCCAACTAACCCATTCACAACTTCATTCAATGTACCGTCGCCACCTGCTGCAATAACAACATCAAACTTACGATCTGCCGCTTGCCTCGCTGCCACAGTTGCATCTCCAGGACCTGTTGTCGCATGACATGACGTTTCATACCCTGCTTGTTCTAATTTTCGCAGTACTTCCGGTAAGTTTTTCTTAAACAACTCACGACCAGAAGTTGGATTATAAATAATTCTTGCTCGTTTCATATAACATTAGCACAGGAAAACCCTCATTCATCAAAAAAGGGAAAGGAATAGCCGCTAAACACTTACTTAGCATTCCTATGCATACCCTCCTTCCATTTTTCACTCTCACTAAGCCCTATAACTTCATTTTTCACATTAAGGAACTATTTATTTCATCTGATGAAAAAATTCTCTCTAAATTTAGATTTATCATTATTACAAGTTTTTTGCAACCATCTTACCATACTTAACATGACAGCATTTTGCTTATATTTGTCAGTTAATCAAACGTTTGTTTAAACGAAATACCATTTAAACAAACGTTTGATTAACCCAGAAAAACACCCATATATGGATGTTTTTCTGATTAATCGTTGTTGTTACTGTCTAGCTCCAGTGGCTAGAACAGTCAGTCGTTTCGCCTCCTCCGACGAAGCAAAAAGCACTTCTCTGTCGAAAGCTCCAACGCCTTCCCGTTCTAATCGAGCCACCTCTGCCTTTCGTTATATATATCCACTCTAATTTTTCAAAATCCAAGTTGCTGGTATGTAAAACAAAAAGTGATATGCTACCTCTCTTTGTTTTAACATTGCCTGTGGCAGAAAAGGGCCCTGACCGCTCTAAACATGGCCAGCCGCTCTCGCCTAGCTAAAAAAAGTGGTTTTTATGTTGTTTTTTCAATTTGGATTTATATATCTAGCTCCGCTTTTCTTTATTATCGCTTGTTAATCTCTTCAAGTAAGATTTTATTAACAAGCGGCGGATTTGCTTGTCCTTTTGTTGCCTTCATGATTTGACCAACTAAGAAGCCAATTGCACGGTCTTTACCGTTTTTGAAATCTTCAATAGATTGTTCGTTATTATCAAGAATTTCTGTTACGACTTTGCGAAGCGCTCCTTCGTCAGAAATTTGAACAAGACCTTTAGCTTTTACGATTTCTTCTGGGTCTCCACCTTTTTCAATTAATTCGTTAAATACTTTTTTCGCAATTTTAGACGAAATTGTACCTTTTTCAATTAATTGAATCATTTTAGATAAACCAGCTGGTGTTAATGCTACGTCTTGTAATTCTTTTTGTTGTTTGTTTAAGTATGCTAATACTTCACCCATTAACCAGTTTGATGTTAATTTCGCGTCTGCACCGTCTGCAACTGTTGCTTCAAAGAAATCAGACATCTCTTTCGTTAATGTTAATACGTGTGCATCATAAGCTGGTAAGCCAAGCTCTTCAACATAACGTACTTTACGAGCATCTGGAAGCTCAGGAATAGAAGCACGAACGTGCTCTTTCCACTCATCGTCGATGTAAAGTTCGACTAAATCTGGCTCTGGGAAGTAACGATAATCGTCAGATCCTTCTTTTACACGCATTAAGATCGTTTTCTTCGTCGCTTCATCATAGCGGCGTGTTTCTTGTTGAATGATACCACCAGATAATAGCTCTTTTTCTTGACGCACTTGTTCAAACTCAAGACCTTTTTGAACATAAGTGAAAGAGTTTAAGTTTTTCAGTTCTGCTTTTGTACCGAACTTTTCTTGTCCAACTGGACGAAGGGAAATGTTCGCATCACAACGAAGTGAACCCTCTTCCATCTTACAATCAGATACGCCTGTATATTGAATGATTGATTTTAATTTTTCTAAGTATGCATACGCTTCTTCTGGTGTACGCATATCTGGCTCAGATACGATCTCGATTAACGGCATACCTTGACGGTTGTAATCAACTAATGAGTAGCCTTCGCTTGTATGCGTTGATTTACCTGCATCTTCTTCTAAATGAAGACGTGTAATACCGATGCGTTTCTTTTTGCCGTCTACTTCAATTTCAATCCAACCATTTTCCCCAATTGGTTTATCATATTGAGAAATTTGGTACGCTTTCGGGTTATCTGGATAGAAATAGTTTTTACGGTCAAATTTTGTTTCCGTTGCGATTTCACAGTTTAATGCCATTGCAGCTTTCATTGCAAAGTTAACTGCTTCTTTATTTAGAGTTGGAAGCACCCCAGGATATCCTAAGTCAATTACACTTGTTTGTGTATTTGGATCCGCTCCGAATTCTGTTGGACTCGCAGAGAAAATTTTCGAATTCGTTTTTAACTCAACGTGAACCTCTAAACCGATAATTGTTTCAAAATTCATCTATGCTCGCCTCCTTACAGACTTGCTTTTTTTGTATGATAATCTGTTGCTTGCTCAAACGCATGTGCAACGCGATAAATTGTTGCTTCATCGAAGTGTTTACCGATAATTTGCAGTCCAAGCGGCATGTTATTTGCACCGAATCCACATGGAACAGAAATTGCTGGAACACCTGCTAAGTTTACTGGAATTGTTAAAATATCATTTGCATACATTGTCATCGGATCATCGATTTTTTCGCCCACTTTAAACGCTGGAGTTGGCGTTGTTGGTCCAATAATAACATCATAGTTCGCAAATACATTTTCAAAATCATTTTTAATTAGTGTACGTACTTGTTGTGCTTTTTTGTAATATGCATCATAGTAACCAGAGCTAAGTGCAAATGTACCAAGCATAATACGACGTTTTACTTCGTCACCGAAGCCTTCGCTACGCGTATTCTTATAAAGGTCTATTAAATTATTCACATTATCAGAACGAACGCCGTAACGTACGCCGTCAAAGCGTGAAAGGTTTGCAGACGCTTCAGAAGAAGAGATTAAGTAATACGTTGCTAATGCATATTTAGAGTGTGGAAGCGAAACTTCTTCCCAAGTTGCGCCCATGCCTTCTAACACTTTTAAAGCCGCTAGTACAGACTCACGAGCCTCTTCGCCAACACCTTCACCTAAATATTCTTTTGGTACACCGATGCGTAAACCTTTTACATCGCCAGTTAAACCAGCTAAGTAATTTCCAACTTCAATGTTTGCAGAAGTTGTATCCATACGGTCTACACCAGAAATAGCTTGTAGTAAGTATGCATTGTCTTCTACTGTACGCGTAATCGGTCCGATTTGGTCAAGAGAAGATGCAAACGCTACTAAACCGAAGCGAGATACACGACCATATGTTGGTTTTAAACCAACAACGCCGCAATATGCAGCTGGTTGACGGATCGAACCACCTGTATCAGAACCTAAAGAGAATAATACTTCTCCTGCCGCTACTGCTGCTGCAGAACCACCGCTAGATCCACCTGGAACATAATCTAAATTCCATGGATTCTTTGTTGCATAAAAACCAGAGTTTTCGTTAGAAGAACCCATCGCAAACTCGTCCATGTTTAATTTACCGATTGTAATTGTGTCAGCAGCGTTTAGCTTTTGCACAACTGTTGCATCATAAATTGGGTCAAAGTTTGCTAAAATTTTGCTCGCACATGTTGTACGAAGACCTTTTGTTACGATGTTATCTTTCACACCGATTGGCATACCAAATAGTAAACCATTATCTTCAGCGCCTAACTTCGCATCGAGTTCTTTCGCTTTTGCACGTGCATTTTCTTCATCTAATGTAAGAAAAGCTTGTACGTTACCTTCAACATCCGCAATACGTTTGTAAGATTCTTCCACTAAATCCGTAACGGAAATTTCTTTGCTATGTAATTTTTTATGTAACTCTGATACAGAATGATCAAATAATGACATCGAAATTCCCCTCCTCTATTCTAATACTGCTGGAACACGGATTTGATTCTCTTTGTGATCCGGTGCATTTTTTAATACTTCTTCAACTGGTAAACCTTTTTCAGGTACGTCTTCACGCATAATATTTTTCATATCTAGTACGTGAGTTGTTGGTTTTACGTTTGTTGTATCTAATTCATTTAACTGCTCTGCAAATGTAACAATTGCATCGAGTTGTTTTTGAAATTTTTCTGCTTCTTGATCTGTAATCGCAAGACGTGCTAAATGGGCAACGTGCTTTACATTCTCAACGGAAATTCTTGACACGGCTAGGCCACCTCCATAATATATCGTACAATCTACAATACTATTGATGATACCAAATTTTCAGTAGTTCAAGCAAGTGAGCACATAAGACTTACAGCATTTTTACATAAAAAAAGAAAGGCTTTTGCCTTCCTTATCATTTTATTACTTTTCAATTGGTTCTTTCTTTGGAAGGTGTGCATTATCTTCCTCATTATCACGAATTGTTTTTTGCAGTACAAAACTAGACATTGTTAAAAATAATGTACCAATTAAATAATAGCCTTTTACACTAAGTGGTTCCTCTAACGTATAAATACCAATTAACATACCAGAAAGCGCACAAACGAAAGATGTCCATGCTAAAAACGTGAACGCTTGGGTGTTTCTCTTTCTCATTATTATCCTCCTTATCATTGCTCAATTCACCATTGAATAGGGAACTATTATCCATATTATGCAGGAATATGTAAAATAACCTATCTTTTGTATTACTCTAGCATATATATAGTTCTTTATAAAGAATAAAATAGATTTAGTCTGAAAAATCGAAAAATATTTGACATTTATTACAATTGAACATAGAATGAAAATATATTACGAACTTCGAAATATACGGGAGTGGAAATTTTTGCTGCAATACGAACATTTTTTAGACTTACTGCTTGATAACGCCAAGAAGCTTTTCTATCCAGAAGAATGGGTAAGCCTTGATTTATCACTTTCAAAAACGGAAGTATTTTGTCTACTATGGATGGAGCGAAATACAGACATTACGATGAGTAAAATTGCGGAACTTCTCGATATTCCAATGAGTACAACAACAGGTGTAGTCAATCGTCTCGTAAAAAAGGAATATATTGAGCGCTACCGAAGTGAAAGTGATCGTCGCATTGTATTGATTCGTTTAACGGAAACTGGTATAAGGCTTGTAGAAGAAGTAAAACAAAATGCTGCTTATTACTTTAACCTTGTAACAGAAGCACTATCAGAAGAAGAAAAAGCATTTTTACTGCAGATCTTCCAAAAAATCATAAATCATATTGCTACATCACAACAAAAAACAGAAGAAAAGCTTACTTCACCTAAAATGAAAAACATTCCGATCGAATAAAGTGAAACTTTAATCAGTGGGGCTTTTACGGGCAGTTTATCTCCCACTTAGCTTTTGTGCACCGCCAAACTCTGAGGCGAAGATATTACTGCCCGTTAATGCGGGATAAAACCCTTTATGGGTTTTTTATTCAAACATATATTTCGACTCTCGTAATATTCGATTATCGAAACAAAGGGGATATGATGATGAGAATTATTTTATACACAGGTAAAGGTGGCGTAGGAAAAACAAGTATTTCAGCAGCAACAGCAATGCAAAGTGCAAAGCAAGGATTAAAAACGTTAGTCATGAGCACAGACCCTGCACATAGCTTAGGAGATTCCTTTGGTATGAAACTTTCATCAGAACCGCAAGAAATTTGTGAAAACCTATGGGCGCAAGAAATTAATACAATCTATGAAATGGAAAAGGGTTGGGGGAAACTGCAAAAATATATTACCTTGCTATTTACATCAAAAGCGGCTGACGATATTACTACAGAGGAACTTACGATGTTCCCAGGTATGGAAGATTTAATTAGTTTACTGCGTGTATTAGACTACTATAAACAAAAAACGTACGATGTCATCATTATTGATTGTGCCCCAACCGGTGAAACGTTAGCGATGTTAAGCTTCCCTGATATGCTCGGCTGGTGGATGGAAAAACTGTTCCCAATTAAGCGGAAAGTATTAAACGTAGTGCGCCCTGTTGCTCAGCCGCTTTTAGGAATCCCACTCCCTACCGATGATGTCATGGGAGAGTTAACAAATACACTAGAGCAACTTGGCGAAATGAGAGATATTTTATCCAACCGAGAAATAACAAGCATTCGCGTTGTTGTAAATCCAGAAAAAATGGTTATTAAAGAGGCACAGCGCAGCTTCACATATTTAAACTTATATGACTACAATGTTGATGCTATCATGATTAATCGCGTCATTCCTGATACTGTAACAGATTCGTATTTTCAAGCATGGAAAGATGCTCAAAAGAAATATAAAGCATTAATTCAGGATAGTTTTCAGCCGCTCCCTATTTACGAGGCACCTATGTTTGAACAAGAAGTAGTGGGCTTATCTATGCTAGAGCGTGTTGGCGATGCTTTATTTAAAAATGATCCGGATCCAACTGCGGTAAAATTCAACGGCCGGACGCAGTATGTCACAAAAAACGGAGATGAATATACCTTTGTTCTTTCGATCCCATTCTCTGATAAAAGTGAACTCTCTTTAAATCAGAAAGGTGACGAACTTATTATTCGCGCCGGTTCCGTAAAACGAAACATTACATTACCAAAAACATTAACGCATTTATCCATTCAAGGTGCAAAATTTGAAGGTGATGTCCTCAACATTCGATTTGGAGGTGTCATTCATGCATGAAGATTTACTACACAAAATGATTCGGACGAAAATTGAGATTGGAGCGTATATGATAAACGAATTACCTGCCCCGCTTCAGCAGCGAGCAAAAGGGGTATTAAACATATTTCAAGAAGAACTCACTTCTTATATACAGGAACAGAAACAGCCTGCAGAAACCTCTTTAAAGCCTATAACAATTGAATGATTATATAAGAAGAGACCAGGAAATGTCCTAGTCTCTTCTACTTAAAACTTCTTAGCTTTAATTTTATGAGAAATTAAGAATGTATCCATATTAAGACTTCCATTATTCAACTAAAAAAAGGCATATTTTTTTTAAAAAATAATGTATTATCCTCACAACACACAATAATTATTTAATAAAGTGAAACTTTAATCAGTGGGGGTTTTCTTCATTCCCCACTGATTATTAGTTGAACCAATCGGGCGCATGCCAGCAGTTTATCTCCCACCTAACTTCTTTGCTTTCGCTGAATTTTGAGGTGGGAGATAAACTGCCCACGAATAGCGGGATAAAACAGATTAGACAAAGGAGGGTTTTCTATTGAAAGAATTGGTTATTTTATTTTTATTTGCTATTACATTGCATAATTTAGAAGAAGCAGTATGGTTACCAACGTGGTCAAATCACGCCTCAAAATTCCATAAACCTATAGGGAAAAACGAATTTTATTTTGCAGTTATTGTTATTACTTCATTGGCTTACCTTTCAACTTTTTATTATCTATCCTTCCCCAATTCAAGTCTGGCTAAATATATTCTTATTGGCTTCATGGGTTCAATGATTATTAATGCTATTTTTCCTCATTTACTTGCAAGCATTGTGTTAAAAAGATATGCACCAGGACTTTTAACTGGTATGTTATTGAATATTCCTATTAATAGTTTCATTCTTTATCATTTTTTTAAAAACAACGAATTAACTTTTAGAGAGTTATTTTTATCCACACTTATAGTAGCAGGAGTATTAGCAATTTTAATTCCCATTTTATTTAAAACAGGAAAATTTGTTTCTAAACAGGTTTATTAAAAACTAAACTGAAATAAATTAATTTTAATTTAGTGTAAATTTCTTCATCTTACATTTTTTTAAAGGAAAACTCTCTAAAGTAATGGAATAATTAAATGAATATAAAATTAAAAACTGGAGGCTGCAACTGAAATGAAAATTGCTCTTTTACTCGTTGACATCCAAAATGATTATTTTCCAAATGGAAAGATGGAACTGCGAAACGCCGATGAAGCAAGCGAATATGCAAAGCGCATACTTCAACATTTCCGTGAAACAAATCAGCCTATTTTTCATATTCAACATGTTTCCGTACAGGAAAATGCAACGTTCTTTCTTCCGAATACAGAAGGCGTACATATCCATGAAAGTGTTCGTCCTTTTCAACAGGAAACGGTCATACTTAAGCATTTTCCTAATAGTTTTCGAGAGACACCGCTATTACAAGAATTACAAAATTTACAAATTGAACAAGTCGTTGTATGCGGCATGATGACCCATATGTGCATTGATGCTACAGTACGAGCTGCCTTTGATTTTGGCTTTACATGTACAGTAGTGCATGACGCGTGTGCAACGAAAGATTTAATCTTTAAAAATGTTTCGATTCCCGCTGTATATATTCACAACACCATTCTCGCTTCCTTAAATGACGTATACGCTGAGGTAATTAGCCAGGCGGAATTTTTACAACGTGAGCAATCCCTTCAAACTTAACAAAAGAGGTTATTTCACTTTTTCGTGAAATGTATCCAAAAAGAAACACCGCTTTCAGCGAGCAAACTGAAAGCGGTGTCTTCTTGTCTAATCATAGATTTTCCTTCAAATTGTATTATACAGGAAATTTATAAAATTTATACAAGGAAATATGACGAATGGGGCAAATTTTCTAGTAATTTTGTGTGTTTTTATTTAAACTAAGCACAAAAAACCAAAATAAGGTAAACTGATAACAAAGGAGGTACAACTAATGAAAATTCCAATTCAGCGAAATCCACTGCTTTCTCTACTTATTATTGCATTATGCCCAATACCTTTTATTCTCTTTTTTGCAAAAGAAGCTGATGCAGGCTCTATTATAATAGGTGTCATCATAGTACCTGTTATCGGTATGCTTCTATGGGCACTATTTCATTCTTATCACGAGATTACAAGCACACATCTCGTTGCTATATTTGGTTTCATCAAAATTATGATTCCGCTCCATGAAATAACTAGCATCAGATACACTTACAACTTACTTTCTGCACCTGCCTGGACATTTAAGCGCGCAGAAATTACTTATAGCAATTATAATATGGCTCTTATATCGTTACCAAAGGACCCCGATTTATTTATGAGAACAATGCAAGAGAAATGTCCTCTTCTAAACAAGAATAGGATCTGACCTAGAAGCCTTTTAAGGTTAGTTTCTTTCTGCGCACGCATGTCGAATGCTGCCGAACGGTCTTTATCCCGCATTAACGGGCAGTACAGGTTGTGGAAGCATGGAGAAGAAGACTGCCCGTAAAAGCCCGATTGGAGGGGCTTTCCAGCAGTGAGAAAGTCGTCACTGATGGAAGTTTCACTTTATATTGTGTCAAATCGCCGATATATTTTAAAAATCGCTGGTATCATGTCATTTTTCCATTTTATATTTACTAATAATTAAAGACCTTCTCGGTTACGAGAAGGTCTTTCTTATACTTCTTATAGAGTTTCAGAAGTGGTTTTTGCTTGCATGTGAAGTGCTAAGTAGTCAGGGCCACCTGCTTTAGAGTCTGTACCAGACATGTTAAAGCCACCAAATGGTTGGTAACCTACGATTGCACCAGTACATCCACGGTTGAAGTATAAGTTACCAACGTGGAAGTCTTCACGTGCTTTTTCGATATGTTCACGATTATTAGAAATAACAGCTCCTGTTAAACCGTATTCTGTATTGTTCGCAATTGCAAGTGCATGATCAAAGTCTTTTGCTTTGCAGAATGCTACAACTGGTCCGAAGATTTCTTCTTTCATAAGGCGAGCATCTTCAGCAACGTCAGCGATGATTGTTGGTTTGATGAACCAGCCTTTAGAATCATCACCTTCGCCACCTGCTACAAGTTTACCTTCTTCTTTACCAATCGCAACATAGCTCATTACTTTATCAAATGCAGCTTGGTCGTTAACAGGTCCCATATTTGTGCCTTGTTCCGCTGGGTTTCCTACTGTTAATTCATTTGTTAATTCAATTGCACGGTTTAATACGTGATCGTATACATCTTCATGGATTACTGCGCGAGAACATGCAGAACATTTTTGTCCTGAGAATCCAAATGCAGATGCAACGATAGATTTTGCCGCTAATTCAAGATCTGCTTCTTTATCAACAACAATTGTATCTTTACCGCCCATTTCAGCGATAACGCGTTTTAACCAAATTTGTCCTGGATTTACTTTTGCTGCGCGTTCGTAAATACGAATACCCACATCGCGTGATCCAGTGAAACTGATGAAGCGTGTACGAGGATGATCTACTAAGTAGTCACCAACTTCAGAGCCGCTACCAGGAATGAAGTTTACTACGCCCGCTGGTAAGCCAGCTTCTTCTAATACTTCCATAAACTTCGCTGCTACTACAGGTGTTGTACTAGCTGGTTTTAATAATACAGTGTTACCAGACACTAATGCAGCTGTTGTCATACCTGCCATAATTGCAAATGGGAAGTTCCAAGGAGAAATGATAACACCTACTCCTAATGGAATATAAGAAAAACGATTATATTCAATTGGACGGCTTTCTACTGGAATGCCATCTTTTAATTTTAACATTTGACGACCATAATACTCCATGAAGTCAATTGCTTCTGCTGTATCAGCATCTGCCTCATTCCATGGCTTACCTGCTTCTTTTACAAGAATTGCGGAAAACTCATGTTTTCTGCGGCGAACGATTGCAGCTGCGCGGAATAAAATGTCTGCGCGCATTTCTGGTTTCGTTTTTCTCCAAGTTTGGAATGTTTCATCCGCTACTTGCATTGCTTTCTCTGCTAATTCACGACTTGCTTTTGAAACGTGGCCAACGACTTCTTCTTTATTTGCTGGGTTTACAGAAACAATTTTATCGTCTGTAGTGATCTTTTCTCCCCCAATAATTAATGGATAGTCTTGTCCAAGATAAGATTCTACTTTCTTTAAACCTTCTTCAAACGCAACTTTATTTGCCTCTACTGTAAAATCTGTAAATGGCTCATGTTTGTATGCTACTACCATTATTTTAGCCTCCCCTTAGAAAAAAACGTTTACATAAATACAATATTATTCTACACGATAATTCCGATTTGTTCAAATATTCTTAGACTTACATTTTTAAAATTAAATAATTTTTCGAATATAATAAATAAAAAAACAACATGATGCATATGCATCATGTTATGAAATATGAATGTATTCCCAGAAATTTTTACCAATTAATAAAATTGTTACTACCAAAAATAAAATCCGTATATACCCTACGCCCTTTTGAACAGCAAATCTCGAACCGAAATATGCACCTGCAATCATTGATAGACCCATAATTAAACCATATTTAAATTGAATTGCTCCTAAAAATAAAAATGTAATCAGCGATACAATATTGCTAACAAAATTTAAAATCCGACCAGCGGCAGCCGCACGGATAAAATCCAAACCAATTAATAAAAATGCAAAAATTAAAAATGAACCTGTACCTGGTCCAAAAAAACCATCATAAAATCCAATAATCAAAATGACTAAATAGAATAAAAATGTTTTTCCCTTCGTCATTTTTTTATAAGTAGATACACTACCCCAATCTTTTTTTACAATAATATAAATAGCAATTAACACAAGTAAAACTAATATAAGAGGACGCAAAACATCCGGTGGAATGAATTTTACAACAAATGCACCTGCAATTGCCCCAACAATTGTGAACGGAATAAGTTTTCCTACAATGCGAAAGTCTACTTTTTTAGAACGAATAAAATATATTGTACTCGTAAATGAACCCATTGTTGCCGCCAATTTATTTGTTGCGATTGCCGAAGCAGGAGGTAAACCTACAAACATAAGTGCCGGAAGCGAAATTAAACCGCCACCTCCAACAACAGAGTCGATAAATGATGCTAAAAAACCGAAAGCAATGAGTAGTATAATGACTTGCAAACTTAAATCTTCCATCTGTACTTTCCCTCGATCCCCTTGTATATTAACAACATTAAAAATTATAACAAAATTTTTACTATATAAATATAAATTAAAAAACATAAAACCCCCTTTCTTTTTAAATGAACGAGAGCATCTGACCATGCATAGAAGCGGTCAGAGCCTTTTCCTGCCACGTGCAATACGAAGACAAGAAGAGAAAGCAAGTACATGCCACTTTTTATTCTGTATAGAGCAGTAACTTACATACAAAAAAGCCGTTCCTCATAAAAGGAACGACTTTTCTTAATCTAACACTTGAACAAACGGCTTATCTTGTTTCACGTCACGAATAATGATTGCTTCTGGACGTTCTACAGATTTAATTGTAACTTGCACTTTAATATAATTAGGGAAATCCATAACAGCTCCAGCTATATATTGTGTAAATCCAATGACTTCTGCCTTTCCACTAAACTGAACTGGAATTTCAAGTTTCAATTCTTTTAATTGACCATCTTTATAGAATCCTCTACCCACAACTGCAGTATAATCACCTGTAAAATACTGCGCTATTTTCGCATTGAAGTTCTTTACACTTGTTGCATCATCACGATAGTCTCTTTCTGCTTCATTAGAAGGGAATAAATAATATTTTTCGTCTAGTGCTTTCCAATCGTCTACTTTATCGTTACCTTTATCAACTATTGTATACGATAAAAAGGATCCTGGTACAAGTGAAGATTTCGCTTCCTGTCTGTAGATCGCAAAAGTAATTGGAACATTTTTTAATTCATCTTTCTTGCGCAGAATTGGTAAGATTTCTTGCGCCATTTTTTTCCCTTCTTCTAGCAATGTTTTATCATCAATTTTTTGTTCACGCGGATAACCATGTTGTTCTGTGTAATAATGAACAGAATTCATCGCAAGGCCGATAACAACTCCACCTAACTCTACTTGGTTCTCATCTTTTATTTTTAAGTAATCCTGTTCTAAAATTTGCGATAAATACATTGGACTCTTTTCATTTCTCGCTTCTAATGTTTCTGGCTCTCCTGGTGGTAACTCTGGATTTAAACCATTCGGCAACCTCTTCTTCAACGCCTTTTCTAAATTACTTTGCTGCTCAGATGAACGTTTTCTCCCGATTAATGCTTGTATCGTATCTTTATCTAAATACTTTCCGCCTTGAAATATATAATCTTTCGTACTAAATGATTCTTTTGCAATGCGCATTAACCCTGTTTCAAATTCATCAACATCTAAACGGCTATTTAATCCTTGCACAGCTAACCCGCGTGCCGATCCTTTTTCAAATGGAACTGCCGTTTTATAATAATCATCGGAAATCGAGTATTTCGAAATAATTGATTTATCTTTCGAATTCCCTGATTTTTCTACAATTTTTTCTTCTTTTTTTAACCCCATACTACATCCACTAAGAAGTAATCCAAGGCTTAACGCTGCTAATATAACTTTTTTCATGGTAACTTTGCACCTCTTAATTATTGAGCTCTTGTAAGAACCTCTCTTCATCCCAAACCTCAACGTTATGTTTTTGTGCTTGTGCTAACTTAGAGCCAGCAGCTTCTCCTGCAATGACTAAGTCTGTACTTTTGCTTACACTGCCTGTGACTTTCCCGCCAAGCGCTTCAATTTTCTTTTTCGCTTCACTTCGGCCCATCACTTCTAGCTTTCCTGTTAACACAACTGTTTTTCCTGCAAAATAAGACTCAATGTTTTCTAAGTCCGCTCGTTTTATCCCTTTATAAGTCATATTTACGCCATATGACTTAAATTGTTGTAATAACTCTTGTACATCTTCATTATCAAAATACGTAACGATAGATTGCGCCATTTTTTCGCCAATCTCATTAATAGTTGTCAACTCTTCTTCTGAAGCTTTCACTATGTTATCCATCGTTTCATAATGTTCCGCTAATGTACGAGCAGCCTTTGCCCCAACATGGCGAATACCAAGGCCGAACAGTAATCGCTCTAACGAATTGTCTTTTGAAGTTTCAATCGCTTGTACGAGATTTGAAGCGGATTTTTCTCCAAAACGTTCTAGTTGTAATAACTGTTCTTTCGTTAATGTATAAAGATCTGCAAATGTACGAATATAATCCGCATCAAATAACTGCGTAATTACCCGTTCGCCTAGTCCGTCAATATTCATCGCATTACGTGATACAAAGTGAATTAATCCTTCTCGAATTTGTGCCGGGCATGCTGGATTGATACAGCGAAGCGCAACTTCTTCTTCCAAACGAACGAGTTCACTCTCACATGCCGGGCAATGCGTTGGCATACGAAACTCTTCTTCTTCACCTGTGCGGCGGTCTACAATCACATTTACAACTTCAGGAATGATGTCTCCAGCCTTCTTTACAACAACATAGTCGCCAATACGAATATCTTTTTCACGAATTAAATCTTCGTTGTGTAAGGAAGCACGGCGGACAATCGTTCCTGCCACGCGTACTGGCTCTAACTCAGCAGTTGGGGTTACAACACCTGTACGTCCAACGCTTAGTTCAATACCCGTCAATTTTGTAACAACTTCTTCAGCTGGGAATTTATATGCAATAGCCCATCTTGGACTTTTTGCTGTAGTTCCTAAGCTTTCTTGAAAGGATATATCATCTACTTTAATAACGATACCATCAATTTCATAATCAAGATGTGGACGTTTTTCTTGCCACTCTTGCACGTAATGAATGACCTCATCAATTGTTTCGCAAACTCGGCGATTCGGGTTTGTTTTAAATCCAAGCTCTCCTAAAAGGTTTAACGATTCACTATGCGATGTAATCGTCTTTCCTTCTAAATTCGTAAGTCCATATACGAATAAAGATAAATTGCGCTTTGCTGCAATTTTTGGATCTAATTGACGCAATGAACCCGCAGCTGCATTTCGCGGGTTCGCAAAAACAGCTTCTCCGTTCTGTTCTTTTTCTTCATTTAATTTCACAAATGAACGTTTCGGCATGTACGCTTCTCCGCGCGCTTCTAGCGTCATTTCTTCTGTTAAACGCAGCGGAATCGCTTTAATCGTTTTTAAATTTTGCGTAATATCCTCACCCGTTATACCATCACCACGAGTTGCTCCTTGAACGAAGCGTCCTTTTTCATAATGAAGGGAAACCGCCAGTCCGTCAATTTTTAATTCGCACACATATCTTACATTTTGATCGTCAATTCCTTGACGTACCTTGCGATCAAAATCACGTAAATCACCTTCATTAAAAGCATTTCCTAAACTTAACATCGGTGATTTATGTGTTACTTTCTCAAAAATATCAAGAATCTCTCCGCCAACACGGACAGTTGGAGAGTCTTCTGTAAAAAATTCCGGATGTTCTGTTTCTAATTTAATTAACTCTTGCATATGACGATCATACTCTGCATCTGATACAGAAGGCTGATCTAGCACGTGATACTCATAATTAAGCTTATTTAAAATGCCACGAAGCTCTTCAATACGCTTTTGTACTGCTTCTTTCGACATGACCTCATTCCTTTCTTACACTTTCGTCACTGGGGCAAATTTTGCCATTAATCGTTTAATGCCAATTGGACTTGGGAACGCAATGTCTAATTCTTTCCCATCTCCTTCGCCTTTCACACTTACAACAGTGCCAATCCCCCATTTTTGATGTGATGCTTTATCACCAACTGACCAGCCAATTTGCTCACCGCCTGTTGTTTTCGCAGCCGGCCGAACAAAAGCTGAACGGGAACGAACTGTTGTTGTAGTTACAGGCTTAGACTTTGCACCAAAAGTTTCACGCTTTGGTTTTACTTCATGAAGCGTTTCAATAAGATCTTCAGGAATTTCCGAGATGAAACGAGATTCTTTATTCATGCTTGTTCTACCAAATATCGTTCGCATTTGGGCATTCGTTACGTACAGTTCTTCTTCGGCACGTGTAATCCCAACGTATGCTAAGCGGCGTTCTTCTTGCATTTCATCTTCTTCCATTAAAGAACGAGTATGCGGGAAAATCCCTTCTTCTAATCCTAAAATGAAGACAACAGGGAATTCTAATCCTTTTGCAGAGTGCATCGTCATTAAAATGACTTCTTCACCAGCAGTTGGATCTTCATCTACACGATCAATATCAGCAACAAGTGCTAAATCTGTTAAGAACGCAACAAGACTCTTATCTTCACTTTGTGATTCAAACGTTTGTGTAACAGATAAAAACTCATCTAAGTTTTCTAAACGTCCCTCTGATTCTAACGTACGTTCATTCTTCAGCGCATCACGGTAACCTGTTTTTTCTAATACTTCTTCTACAAGTTCTGTTACCGATAAATATTCTTGCATGTTTACCCAATTATGAAGCTGCTTTGCAAATTCTGCTACTGTCTTCGCAATTTTGGCACTTACACCGACATGCTCAATTTCATCTAATACAGCTGTCAATGAAAGACCATTTTGCACGCCATAATTAATGATCTTATCAATAGATGTTGCTCCAACACCACGTTTTGGCACATTAATAATACGTGCAAAGCTAATTTCATCATCTGGGTTTGCAATTAAACGTAAATACGCCAGCATATCTTTAATCTCTTTACGGTCATAGAACTTAATGCCGCCAACAATTTTGTATGGAATATTTGATTTTAAGAAAATCTCCTCGACCATACGAGACTGGGCGTTCGTACGATACAGTACTGCAAAGTCTGTATACTTTCGATTTCCCATTTGAATTTCATCACGAATTTTTTTCGCAACAAAATATGCTTCATCTTTTTCAGTTGCAGCGCGGTAATACGAAATTTTACTTCCTACTTGATTATCCGTCCATAACTTTTTCGGTTTACGATTTGTATTATTTTCAATAACCGCATTTGCTGCATTTAAAATACTTTGCGTTGAGCGATAGTTTTGTTCTAATAAAATAACTTGTGCATTGTTATAATCTTTTTCAAATGACAAGATGTTCGAAATATCAGCTCCGCGCCAACGATAAATCGATTGATCTGAGTCACCAACTACACAAAGATTTTTAAAACGTGCCGCCAATTGATTAACAAGAATATACTGAGCACGGTTCGTATCCTGATACTCATCAACGTGAATATATTGGAATTTACGTTGATAAAACTCCAGTACTTCTGGCACCCGTTCAAATAATTGAATCGTCGTCATAATTAAATCATCAAAATCAAGTGCACTATTTTTAAGAAGACGCTTTTGGTATTCTGTATACACATCGCTCGTCAACTTTTCGTATGGATCTGCAATTGAGATTTTTTTTGCATATTTTTCTGAAGATAACAATTCATTTTTCGCATTGCTAATTCCCGCAAGAATAGAACGCGGTTCAAATTTCTTCGGATCAATATTGCGCTCTTTCATAATTTTTTTCACAACTGTTAATTGATCACTTGCATCTAAAATCGTAAAGTTACGATTAATACCAATGCGATCAATATCTCGTCGTAAAATGCGCACACACATAGAATGGAATGTTGAAATCCAAATATCCTCTGCCTCTGGCCCAACGAGTTTATCAATACGCTCACGCATTTCACGCGCCGCTTTATTTGTAAACGTAATCGCAAGTACATTCCACGGTGCAACACCTTTTTCGCCAAGTAAATAAGCAATGCGGTGCGTTAACACACGCGTCTTACCACTACCTGCTCCCGCCATAAGTAACAATGGTCCAGACGTTGCTTGGACAGCCTTTTGTTGCTGCGGATTTAATCCTGTTAATAATTTTTCTGTTATACTCATGTATTCGGCCACCTACTTTCCTTTTACAGCTTGTACTGTTGCTAAAGCTTTCTTTATATCTTCATAAATTAAATTTCCAACGACAACTGTATCCGCATATTGCGCCATTTCTTTCGCTTGGTCTGCATTTGCAATCCCGCCGCCATAATATAATGTTGCACTCTGCAGCTCAGCTTTCACTTTTCTTACAAGTTCCGCATCTCCATATGTGCCGCTGTATTCTAAATAGAAAATTGGTAAATGGAGAAGTTTATCTGCCATACGTGCATATGCAATCACATCGTCTTCTGATAGTTCACAATTTGCTTCCGTTAACTTTGCTACTTTCGCTTCTGGATTTAACACACAATATCCTTGCATGAAAATTTCATCCCAGTTCATAATATCTCCATATTCTTTCAATGCCGCATGATGAAGACCTGTTACCCAGTCTACCTTTTGACTGTTTAATACACTTGGGATGTAATAAAAATCGAATCCTGGTGTAATCGAATCCAGCGTTGAAACTTCTAATACACAAGGAACCGCATATCTACGAATGCTTACTAGCATGTGTAATACATTATCAATTGTGATCCCGTCACTTCCGCCAACAATAACAGCATCCGTTCCCGATTCACAAATAAGCTCTAAATGTTCATCGCTTAACTCCTTATTCGGATCAAGCTTAAATACATGTTTCCACTGTGAAATATCGTACATGAAAACACCCTTTCTTTTCTCTAATCGTCTTTACGCATTCTTTCATTATAACAAAAAATGAGCTGCTGACACACGTTCCATGCAACATCTTTTTCTACGTCAAATGTTGGATTGTATACAGAAAAAGCATGCAAGGAACAATAACTCTTGAAATGGATAAACCTATTTCAAAGCTGATGAAAAGGAGTGAATGTCTTGGGCAAGCAAAACATCGGCACAATCAATGCTCTTATTCGTATTACACTTGGTTTTATTCTGCTTAGCTGCAGCACTGCAAAGCTCGTAAGAAAACCATGGTGTACTTGGTCAAAGATTATGCTTTGGGTCGGAGCAATGAGAATCGCAGAAGGCATCATTCGTTTCTGTCCTATTGTCGAAGCATGCAAATTTAGTAAATATATGAACATGCCCGATTTAAAAATGCCAGGCATGGATTTTATGAAGAATGGACAGTCTAATAAACAAGAAGCACCTCCTACTTCTCATAAAGACGAAAAGACAAGTCATGGAAGTTATGATGCTTCTGATAAGGAAATTGAGTCTGAACTCGAAAAGGCTCTTCTGTCCAAACCGCTTTGAATCATTTGTCAACATGCAAGATGCTCTCAAAGAAACTTAGTCGCTACAGTGGGCGGCTAAGTTTTCTTTTATTTTACCACAAACAAGAACTAATGTTCTGTTTAGGAAAATTTTATTTTTTATAAAAATTATAACAAAAACCTATTGTCACCTTTGATATAAAAGTGATATCATTTTTATATCAAAAGGAGGCGAGATCATGAAAGAAAAACAAGTATTTCATGTAAATGGATTTTTAGGACTGCTTGCAGTTTTAGTTTTAATTGGAGTTGGTTTATTAAGTCTTATTAATGAACTATTTGCTATTGGTATTCCTTCTTTTTTATTAGCAGCAATCCTAGCAAGTAGTATCGGAACTGTACAGCCAAACCAAGCAAAAGTAATCACATTTTTCGGTAACTATTTAGGAACTATTCGTGAAAGCGGCCTGTTTTTAACAGTTCCATTTTCATTTCGCCAAACGGTTTCACTACGCGTTGAAAACTTTAATAGTCAGAAATTAAAAGTAAATGATGTAGATGGGAATCCAATTGAAATTGCAGCTGTTGTTGTTTACAAAGTCGTTGATTCCGCAAAAGCGATCTTTGGTGTCGAACATTATGATGCCTTCGTGGAAATTCAAAGCGAAACAGCAATTCGCCACGTAGCAACGAAATATCCGTATGATAATTTCCAAGATGACAACATCGTTACACTGCGCGGAAACTCAGAAGAAATTTCCGAAGAGTTAAAACGAGAGTTAGAAGCACGTTTAGAAATTGCAGGAGTAGAAGTAATCGAAACTCGTTTAACGCACTTAGCTTACGCAACTGAAATTGCCCATGCAATGCTTCAACGTCAACAGGCAAAAGCAGTATTAGCTGCAAGAAAGGAAATTGTAGAAGGTGCCGTACAAATGGCGAAAGATTCTATTCAAAAGCTCGATGAAGAGGGTATACTTGATCTAGATGACGAAAGAAAAGCAAATATGGTTAATAACTTATTAGTTGCCATCGTCTCAGATAAAGGAGCACAACCAGTTATTAATACAGGAAGTCTCTACTAAAGGTTGTAGGTAATCATGGCTAAAAAGAAAAGCTTCCCATTACGAATCGATCCCGAATTGTACGCAATTATTGAAAAATGGGCAAACGACGAATTTCGAAGTGTAAATGCTCATATTGAATATTTACTTCGCGAGATGGCAAAGCAAAAAGGTAAGATAAAAAAAGAGTCCTAACTTTTTAATGAGTAGGACTCTTTTTTCTTTTAGGGATAGCAATATTTTTTTAAGAAAATTGTACTTTCACTTTGAGGCCTTATATCATCGCCAGTATCTAAAGAGTCTGGCCAATCGCACGGTACCCAATATCACTACGATAAAATAGACCGTCGCTTTCAATTTTTGCAATTTCTTTATACACCTTATCTTTCGCTGCTTGTAAGTCCTTTTCTTTACAAGCAACAAACAACACACGCCCGCCATTCGTTACAAATTCCCCGTCTTTCACATCTGTTCCGGCATGAAAGACAATTACATCCTCTAATGTTTCTAAGCCTGTAATGACTGCGCCTTTTTCATAGCTTTCTGGATATCCTTTTGAAGCTAGTACAACACCAATTACTGCTTCTTCAGACCATTCTAAAGTAAGTTCTTTTCCATCTAATACGTGGTTACATACATCCACTAAATCACTTTCTAAACGAGGTAAGATTACTTCTGTTTCTGGATCGCCAAAGCGCGCATTGAATTCAATTACTTTCGGACCTTCACTTGTTAAAATAAGTCCTGCGTATAAAATACCTGTAAAGGAACGTCCTTCTTGTATCATGGCCGCAGCTGTCGGATGTAGAATGGTTTCAATTGCTTGTTCTATAGCTGACTCTGGAATTTGCGGTACCGGAGAATAGGCACCCATTCCACCAGTATTTGGCCCTTTATCACCATCAAAAGCACGTTTATGATCTTGTGCAATTACCATTGGGTATACAGTTGTTCCGTTGACAAATGCCATAAGCGAAAATTCTTGTCCATCTAAAAATTCTTCAATAACAACCTTTTTGCTAGCTTCTCCAAACTTTACGTCTTGCAGCATTTCTTTTACAGCTTGCAATGCTTCTTCTAACGTCATAGCAACTGTTACACCTTTACCAGCCGCTAAGCCGTCTGCTTTAATAACGATTGGTGCGCCGACTTTTTCAATGTATGCCACTGCTTCTTCATAATTTGTAAACGTCTCATATGCCGCTGTTGGAATATCATACTTTTTCATAAGCTCTTTCGTAAAAGCTTTACTTCCTTCAATAACAGCTGCCGCTTTGTTCGGACCAAAAACACGAAGACCTGCTTCTTCAAAACGGTCAACAATACCATTCATAAGCGGAATTTCTGGGCCAACAAACGTTAAACCAACATTATTTTCTTTCGCAAAAGTAATAAGCGCATTAAAATCATTTTCATCAATTGCTACAGGCGTTGCTACGTCTTTCATTCCTTCATTCCCTGGCGCTACATATACAGTTTCTACTTGCTCTGACCTTGCAAACTTCCATGCTAACGCGTGCTCACGTCCACCACGGCCAATTACTAAAACATTCATATTTCATCCTCCATTATTCAAGTTAAAATCCATTCCCTTCTTACGTGTCCAGCGGTATATCGATGGAAGTGGTGCATTTATCGGCGCTTTTCACAATATATCGACCGTTCTTTAAAATATATCGGCGATTCGACATAGGATAAAGACCCTTCGACAATGTTCGACACGCAAGCTAAATCATATTCAAAAGTAGAAGAAGATGACCCAAAAGTGGACTTTTGGTCATCTCCTTCGTTTCTCAATTAATGTTTGAAATGACGTACTCCAGTAAATACCATCGCAATGCCGTACTCATCTGCTTTTTGAATGGAATCTTCATCGCGAATGGATCCACCTGGTTGAATGATTGCTGTAATACCAGCTTTAGCCGCTTCTTCTACTGTATCTGGCATTGGGAAATATGCATCAGATGCAAGTGCACTTCCTTGTGCTTTCTCACCCGCTTGTGTAATAGCGATTTTCGCTGAGCCAACGCGGTTCATTTGCCCTGCACCAACACCAATTGTCATATTATCCTTCGCTAAAACAATTGCATTTGATTTTACATGTTTTACAACTTTCCAAGCTAATTTTAAATCATTCCATTCCTGCTCTGTTGGTTCACGCTTTGTTGGAATTGTGATTGTTGCATCTTCTAATGCTAAAGTATCCTCTTCTTGTACAAGTAAACCACCTTGGATAGAAGTTAATTTCTTACTAGCTGCCCTAACTTTAGCAATATCAACAGTTAACAAACGTAAGTTTTTCTTACTTTGCAGCACTTCTAAAGCTTCCTGTGAGAAAGAAGGTGCAATAATGATTTCTAAGAAAATTTCATGTAGCTTTTCTGCAGTAGCTTTATCAATTTCACGGTTAGCTGCAATAATGCCGCCAAAAATCGATACTGGATCTGCTTCGTAAGCACGTGCATATGCTTCATGAATATCAGCTCCAACACCAACGCCGCATGGATTCATATGTTTTATCGCTACAACTGCTGGTTCTGTAAATTCTTTCACGATGCTAAGCGCTGCATCTGCGTCATTGATGTTATTATAAGATAACTCTTTACCATGTAATTGTTCTGCATATGCAACAGAAGAAGTTGCTGCAAACGGTGCCTTATAGAACGCTGCTTTTTGATGTGGATTTTCGCCGTAACGTAAATCTTGTTTTTTCTCAAACGTAACAGTTAACGTTTCAGGGCTTTCTTCTCCTGTTTGTTCTGTTAAATAGTTTGAAATTAATGCATCATATGCCGCTGTATGACGGAATACTTTTGCTGCTAATTTACGTTTTGCTTCTTTTGAAACTTCTCCACTTTCCTTTAATTCTGCTAATACAACATCGTAATCTGTTGGATCCACGACAACCGTTACAAACTCGTGGTTTTTCGCAGCAGATCGAATCATTGTCGGGCCGCCGATATCAATATTTTCAATCGCATCAGCAAATGTCACATCTGGTTTTGCAATCGTTTCTTTAAATGGATACAGGTTTACAACAACAAAGTCAATCGGCTGAATGTCAAGTTCATTCATTTGGGACATATGCGTTTCGTTATCACGTACAGCAAGAAGTCCACCATGGATGTTTGGATGTAATGTTTTCACACGACCATCCATAATCTCTGGAAAACCTGTTACTTCAGAAATTCCAATTACTTGTAAGCCGTTTTCTTCTAGTAACTTTTTCGTCCCACCTGTTGAAATCACTTCAATCCCTTGCTCAAGTAATCCTTTTACAAATTCTACAACTCCAGCTTTATTTGAAACACTGACTAATGCACGCTTTTTCATTTATTCTCCACCCCTAGTTGTATTAAATTGCCGCTCTTATAACTTCACTTCAGAATGTAATAAAGATTTCACCGTATCTACGTACAATCTATGTTCGACAAGTTGAATTTTCTTTTGTAAACTTTCTCGTGTATCATTTTCAGAAACTGTTACTGCTTCTTGAGCGATAATTGGCCCAGTGTCCATACCTGCATCAACGTAATGGATCGTTACACCTGTTACTTTCACACCAGCTTCAATTGCTTGCCCAACTGCATCTTTTCCAGGAAAGCTTGGCAATAGTGAAGGGTGAATGTTAACGATTCTCCCTCCATAAGCAGCTAGCAATGTCGGACCAATTAAACGCATATACCCCGCTAGAATAATCCAATCAATCTCGTACTCTTGCAATTTCTTTACTATTTCTTGTTCGAATGCTTCCTTTGATTCATACGCTTTCGCTGAAAAGGAAAAGCAAGGAACATGATGATTATTTGCGCGCTCTATAACACGTGCGCCCGGCTGATCACATACGAGCAAACTAAGCTTTGCATCTAATCTTCCAGCCTCTACCGCGTCCACAAGTGCTTGGAAATTAGAACCGCTTCCTGAAGCAAAAATTGCTAATCGGCTCATGATACCGCGCCTCCATCAAATGTAACACCTGAACCTTTCACAGTGCGTCCGATGATACGAGCTGTTTCCCCTTGTTCTTCTAAAAGGTTCATAGCACCTTCTGCATCTTCTTCTTTGACCGCTACTACCATACCAATACCCATGTTAAAAATATTGAACATTTCTTCTTTCTTTAATTGACCAACTTCTTGCAGTAAATCAAAGATTGGATGAACTGTCCAAGAACCGAGTTCAATTTGTGCTCCGATACCTTCTGGCAACATACGTGGAATATTTTCAATAAATCCACCGCCAGTAATATGAGCCATGCCAGTTACGTTATATTTCTTCAATAGTTCTAAAATAGGTTTGACGTAAATTTTCGTTGGTTTTAATAATTCTTCACCAAGTGGTAGTTCTAAACGACCATAAATACGATCAAGTGAAAGTTGTCCATCC
This sequence comes from Bacillus bruguierae, assembly GCF_037104725.1. Taxonomy (NCBI): domain Bacteria; kingdom Bacillati; phylum Bacillota; class Bacilli; order Caryophanales; family Bacillaceae; genus Bacillus; species Bacillus bruguierae. The sequence goes on from NZ_JBAWSX010000007.1 coordinate 227,577, forward strand.
TCTACCAACACTTTACGTACAAGAGAATAACCATTACTATGAATTCCGCTAGAAGCAAGTCCAATTAATACTTGATTCTCTTCAATAGATTGTCCTGTAACAATTTTCTTTTTATCAACAATACCAACCGTAAATCCTGCTAAATCATATTCTTCCTCAGAATACATCCCTGGCATTTCAGCTGTTTCTCCGCCGATTAATGAACAACCAGCCTGACGGCATCCTTCTGCAATTCCTTTGACGATGTCTTCAATTTTACTAGGTTCTGCTTTACCGCAAGCAATATAATCAAGGAAAAAGAGTGGCTCTGCTCCTTGAACAACAATGTCATTTACACACATTGCAACTGCATCGATACCGATTGTGTCATGTTTGTCCATCATGAAAGCGAGCATTAACTTTGTCCCTACACCATCTGTTCCAGATACTAATACTGGCTCTTCTAATGCGAATTTTGAAAGATCAAACATCCCTCCAAAACCGCCTAACCCGCCTAGCACTTCTTTTCTCATCGTTGTTTGCACGTGTTTTTTCATGCGAGATACCGCTTCATATCCAGCTTCAATATCTACTCCTGCTTGCTTATATGCATTCGCCATCGTTTCTATACACCTCGTCTTTTTATACTGAAAGAATTTCTCCCGTCTACTGGGTAGTAACTGTAAGAAAAAGCGAGCTTCTACACAGCATATAGTAGAAGCTGCTATGCTTTCTTATCGTGCTCTATATAAATCTATTTTAAATTCCCGACATATAGGTCGATGCTGTGCAGACAAAAAATGACTTACACTCTTTTGCTCCCTGTGTTTTAAACCTTGCATGTGGTAGAAAAAGGCCCTGACCGCTTCTATGCACGGCCAGATGCTCTCGCCCCTCCCTAAAAAGAAAAGGTTTTTTATGTCGTTTTTTAACTTATATATCTTTGCCTTATTTCATACTTGCTAAAAGTTCTTGCTCATAATCATAAAGAGCCGTCGGATAATCGCCATTAAAGTAAGCCATACATAAACCGCCATATTTCCCTTCGTACGGACGGCCAATTGCATTAATTAAACCCTCTTCACTTAAAAATGTTAAAGAGTCTGCTCCAATGATTTCACGAATTTCTTCTATTGAATGATTTGCTGCGATTAATTCTTTTCTTGTTTGAATGTCAATTCCATAGAAGCACGGATACTTAAGAGGCGGCGAAGCAATTCTTACATGCACTTCTGTTGCCCCAGCCTCGCGAAGCATACGAACAATTCGCTTGCTTGTTGTACCACGTACGATAGAATCGTCAATCATAACAACACGTTTTCCTTCAACAACACCTCGTACTGCTGAAAGTTTCATTTTTACCCCTTGTTCACGCAATTCTTGAGAAGGTTGAATAAACGTACGTCCAACATAACGATTTTTAATTAAGCCTAACTCATAAGGAATTCCAGTTGCTTCTGCATAGCCGATCGCTGCCGAAATACTAGAATCAGGTACACCTGTTACAACATCTGCTTCAACCGGAGCTTCCTTTGCTAACAACTTCCCCATATTTTTACGCGCTGCATGGACGTTAACACCAGCAATGTTTGAATCAGGGCGAGCAAAGTAAATGTACTCCATGCTGCAAATGGCATGTTCTACATCATTTGTAAAACGATCTATCTGAATTCCTTCATCATTAATGATAAGTAATTCTCCAGGTTCTACATCACGAATGTATGTTGCTCCTACTACATCAAAAGCACATGTTTCAGATGCTACAACGTATGCATCTCCCATCTTTCCAATCGAAAGCGGACGGAATCCATTTGGATCTAATGCAACAATCATTTCATTTCCTGTTAATAATAAATAAGCAAAAGCACCTTTTACTTTGTTTAATGCATCTTTTACACTTTCAATTAATGTACCTTTTGTATTGCGTTTAATTAAATGAAGCAATACTTCTGTATCCGAACTTGTTTGAAAAATACTTCCCTCTGCCTCTAATTCACGGCGAAGCATTTTTGCGTTAATTAAATTACCGTTATGAGCTAATGCCATACTATGGTCTGAAAAGCGAAATAACAGTGGTTGAACATTCGCAACTTCAGCGCCGCCTGCTGTCGCATAACGAACGTGCCCAATCGCTGATTTTCCGTTTAAATCATCTAACTCACCGCGTGAAAACACTTCTGATATTAAACCAAGCCCTCTATGACCAGTGATTTTCTCCCCATTATTTACAACAATGCCAGCGCCTTCTTGACCACGGTGCTGCAAGCTATGCAATCCATAATACGTAACTTGTGCTGCATTTTCATGCCCCCAAATTCCGAAAACGCCGCATTCTTCATTTAGCCCCTTTATTTCATTAAGCATGGAATAGCCCCTTTCCAAGCCGTTCTCATTTCATCAACATCCGCTGTAAGCAATACTTCCTTTTCTTCATTACGAATTGTTAATTGATTTGTATTTGTTACTTCCCCAACACAAAGTGCATCTACCATATTTTCAAACGCTTCTTTTTGCTCGCGTTTTACTGTAACAATAAAGCGAGATTGTGATTCTGCAAATAACATCGCTGTCGCTTCTCCAGCTAACTTCACATCTGCGCCTAATCCGCTTGTTCCCATTGCACTTTCTGCGAAAGCAACTGCTAATCCGCCTTCTGCAACGTCATGTGCTGATTGGACAAGACCTTCTTGAACCGCTGCTAGTAATTGCTTTTGACGTTTTTCTTCTACTTCTAAATCGATGCTTGGTGCTTGACCGAAAATTTTTCCATACACCATTTTTTGTAATTCACTACCACCAAACTCCGCTTTCGTTTCACCGATTATATAAACGAGATCACCAGCTTGCTTAAACTCTTGCGTTGTTACATGCTTTACGTCATGTACAAGACCAACCATACCAACAGTTGGTGTTGGGTATACTGCTTCCCCACTGCGCTCATTGTACATTGATACGTTTCCACCAATAACAGGTGTATGTAACGTGCGGCACGCTTCGCTCATACCATCTACTGACTTCTCAATTTGCCAGAAGATTTCTGGCTTTTCAGGGTTACCAAAGTTTAAGCAATCTGTAATTGCAAGTGGCTCACCGCCAGAACATACAATATTACGAGCTGCTTCTGCTACAGCAATTTTTCCGCCTACTTCGGGATCTAAATAAATATAGCGAGAGTTACAATCCGTTGTCATTGCTAATGCTTTATTTGTTCCGCGAACACGAACAACCGCTGCGTCAGACCCTGGTGTAACAACTGTGCTTGTGCGTACTTGGTAATCGTATTGATCATATACCCACTCTTTACTTGCAATCGTTGGTTGTTGTAATAAAGATAATAATGTCTCTTCATAATTCTCCACTTTTGGTGTTTCCATCTTCATTTGTTGGAATTCTGCAAAATACGCAGCTTCTTTTGAAGGCTTATGATAAACAGGTGCCTCCTCTGCTAATGCATCAGCCGGCACTTCCGCCACCATTTCACCTTTATGGAATAAACGAAGCATTTTATCTTCTGTTACTTTTCCCATTACTACTGCTGCAAGGCCATATTTTTCAAATAGCTCTACAATCTCTTGTTCTCTACCTTTTTTCACGACGATTAACATACGCTCTTGTGATTCAGAAAGCATCATCTCATATGGTGTCATGCCTGTTTCACGCTGCGGTACATCATCTAAATACATTTCAATACCCATACCTGCTTTACTTGCCATCTCTGCTGAAGATGATGTTAAGCCTGCCGCTCCCATATCTTGAATACCGACAAGTGCATCGGATTTGATTAGTTCTAAGCATGCTTCAATTAAAAGCTTCTCCATAAATGGATCGCCTACTTGCACCGCTGGGCGTTTTGCATCGGAATCCTCAGATAGCTCTTCTGATGCGAACGTTGCACCGTGAATACCGTCGCGGCCTGTTGCTGCACCAACATACATGACTGTATTACCAGCACCGTGCGCTTGACCTTTTTTAATGTCTTCATGGTTAATTAACCCAACGCACATTGCGTTTACAAGTGGATTTCCTTCATAACATGGATCGAACTGTACTTCTCCGCCAACAGTTGGAATCCCGATGCAGTTACCGTATCCCGCAATACCCGCTACAACTTCTTCAAATAAATATTTTACGCGTGGTGATTGTAGCTCACCGAAGCGAAGTGAATTTAACATAGCAATTGGACGTGCTCCCATAGAAAACACATCACGGATAATACCGCCAACCCCTGTCGCTGCACCTTGATACGGTTCAATTGCAGATGGATGGTTATGACTTTCCATCTTAAATACTACCGCTTGATTATCACCGATATCAACGATTCCAGCGCCTTCACCAGGACCTTGCAGTACACGTTCACCAGTCGTTGGGAACTTACGAAGAACTGGCTTTGAGTTTTTATAACTACAATGCTCTGACCACATAACAGAGAACAATCCTGTTTCTGTATAGTTTGGCAGGCGGCCTAAAATCTTTTCAACCATGGCAAACTCTTCGTCTGTTAATCCCATTTCCGCATAAATGCGTTCTTCTTTAATTTGAGTTGGATTTGGTTCAAGCAGTAACGACATATGTTTCCCTCCAATGTTTCAAAATAGATTGAAATACTTTTAGACCATCCGCTCCTCCAAGCAATTCATCAACAGCACGCTCTGGATGCGGCATCATACCAAGTACATTTCCTTGCTCATTTACAATCCCTGCAATATCTGAAACGCTTCCATTTGGATTCTCTACATAACGGAAGACAATTTGATTATTTTCTTCTAACTGTTTCAACGTTGCTTCATCACAGTAGTAGTTTCCTTCACCATGAGCGATTGGAATATTGATCACTTCATCTTTCTCATATTGCGATGTAAACATTGTTGTATTATTTTCAACACGAAGCTGAACAGTACGGCACATAAATTTTAAGTTTTTATTGCGAATTAATGCACCTGGCAATAAGCCGGACTCTACTAAAATTTGAAAACCGTTACATACACCTAAGATTGGTTTTCCTGCTTCAGCTGCTTTTCGTACACCTTTCATTGCGTTTGCAAAGCGAGAAATAGCTCCGCAGCGAAGGTAATCACCGTAAGAGAAACCACCTGGTAGTAAAATTGCATCGTACTGATCTAAGTTTTCTTCACTATGCCAAACGTAGTCTACATCTTGGCCAAGCTCATCTTTAATTGCATGAAACATATCTACGTCACAGTTCGAACCTGGGAAAACGATTACGGCAAATTTCACTGCGCGACAACCTCCTCAACTTCATAGCGATAATCTTCAATCACTACGTTCGTTAATAATTTTTCGCACATTTCTTTTACCTTTGCATCAATATCTGTAACTGATTTACCAATTGTTAGTTCCATATATTTACCAATGCGCACATCTTGTACTTCTGTAAAGGAAAGACTATGAAGTGCTCCTTTTACCGCTGTTCCTTGTGGATCTAATACACTTTCTCTTAACGTTACATATACCTTTACTTTATACATGTGAAGCTCCCCCTAATCGTTTTAAAATCTCTTCATAAGCCTCTGTTAAATTACCAAGATCACGACGGAATACATCTTTATCAAATTTTTCATTGCTCGCTTCATCCCATAAGCGGCATGTGTCTGGTGAAATTTCATCCGCTAATAAAATTTCTCCATCTTCTGTTATACCGAACTCTAATTTAAAATCTACTAATCTTACACGACAGCTTGCGAAATGCTCAATCAACACTTGATTGATTTGTAGAGCTTTTTTTCGTAGTATGCTTACTTGCTCTGGCGTTGCAACGTTCAACACACGAATATGATCTTCTGTTACAAGAGGATCCCCTAAATCATCATCTTTGTAGTAAAATTCGACGATTGGTGTTGTAAGTGTAGTACCTTCTTCCATACCTAGTCGTTTTGAAAGACTACCCGCAATCACATTTCTTGTGACAACTTCTAATGGAATAATGCTTACTTTTTTTACAATTTGTTCTGTTTCTGATACTTTCTCAACAAAGTGTGTTTTGATTCCCACTTCTTGTAACTTTCTGAATAAAAGAGTTGTAATCTCGTTGTTCAGACGACCTTTTCCTGTAATCGTTGCTTTCTTTTCCCCATTGAAAGCAGTAGCACTATCTTTATACTCTACCCAAACCATATCTGCTGCTTCTGTACGATAAATTCTTTTTGCTTTACCTTCATACAGCAATTCTAGCTTTTGCATTTCGCAAGCCCCCTGTAGTTTGAAAAATGTGAATAGTATGTTTATAAAGAATGGCACAGAATGAAATGATTCTGTGCCATATAAAATTATCAGTTTAAGCCAAGACGTTCAAAAATTGTATCAACATGTTGCAAGTGATGTTCATAGTTGAAACATTCATTGATTTCTTCTTGTGTTAATTTGCTTGTAATACGCTCATCGGCTTCTACAAGCTCTTTAAATTGTACTTGCGTTTCCCATGCTTCCATCGCTTTAGGTTGTACAATATCATAAGCTTCTTCACGTACCATACCTTTGTCGATTAACGTAAGCATTACGCGCTGAGAGTAAATTAGGCCATATGTTCTTTCCATGTTTCGTTTCATGTTCTCTGGGAATACCGTTAAGTTTTTCACGATATTACCGAAACGATTTAACATGTAATTTAATGCGATTGTTGCATCTGGTAAAATAACACGCTCTGCAGAAGAGTGTGAAATATCACGTTCATGCCATAATGGAACATTCTCGTAAGATGTCATCATATAACCACGGATAACACGAGCTAAACCAGTCATATTTTCAGAACCGATTGGATTTCGTTTATGCGGCATTGCAGAAGAACCTTTTTGTCCTTTCGCAAATGACTCTTCCACTTCACGTGTTTCACTCTTTTGTAAACCGCGAATTTCAACTGCCATTTTCTCAATAGATGTTGCGATTAATGCAAGTGTTGACATGTAATGTGCATGACGATCACGTTGCAATGTTTGCGTTGAAATCGGAGCTGCTTCTAACCCTAAGTTTTCACAAACATATTTTTCTACGAATGGATTAATGTTTGCGAATGTACCCACTGCACCAGACAATTTACCAACGCGAACTGTATCAGCTGCTTGTTTAAAACGTTCTAAGTTACGTTTCATTTCTTCATACCAAAGACCAAGTTTTAAACCAAATGTTGTTGGTTCTGCATGAACACCGTGCGTTCTTCCCATCATAATTGTGTATTTATGTTCTTTTGCTTTGTTAGCTAAAATAGTAATAAAATTTTCTAAGTCGTTTAGTAGAATGTCATTTGCTTGTTTTAAGATATAAGATAATGCTGTATCTACTACGTCTGTAGATGTTAAACCGTAATGTACCCATTTACGTTCTTCACCTAATGCTGGTGTTTCAGATACTGCACGAGTAAATGCTACAACATCATGACGCGTTTCTTGTTCAATTTCATAAATACGATCAATATCGAAAGATGCATGTTCACGAAGCTTTTTCACATCTTCTTTTGGAATATCACCAAGCTCAGCCCATGCTTCACAAGCTAAGATTTCAACTTCTAACCATGCCTTAAATTTGTTTTCTTCCGTCCAAATCGCACCCATCTCAGGGCGTGTATAACGACTAATCATCTTTTTCCCTCCAACAGTTGTTCTTGATGGTCCCAAATATGCAATGTGCGCGCTTTTTCTAAAGCAACGTCAATCTTATCATTTAAAATGTTAACGTGCCCCATTTTTCGCTGCGTTTTTGCTTCTTCTTTACCATATAAATGCAAGTAACACCCGGTTAATCTATTCACTTGCTTTAGGACTCCCTCTATATGTTCGCCTAAAATGTTTACCATGACAACTGGTTTTAACAAAATTGTTTCTCCAAGAGGTAAATTACAGATTGCTCGGATATGTTGTCCGAATTGACTGATTTCACAAGCATCAATTGTATAGTGTCCAGAATTGTGCGGTCTTGGTGCTAACTCATTGATATAAATGTCACCATTTGCTGTAGCAAACATCTCTACCGCTAGTGTTCCCACCAGTTTTAATTCATCCGCTAATCTTTCTGCATATTGAATGCCTTTTTCTGATAACGCAAATGGAATACGAGCCGGTACGATTGATTCGTGTAAAATGTTATTCACATGAATATTTTCGGCTACTGGAAATACTTTCGTTTCGCCGTTTACACTACGTGTAACAATGACGGAAATTTCTTTTTCAAATAAAACCCACTTCTCTAAAATACATTCAGCTTGATTAACAAGTTCCAGCGCTCTCACAACATCAGCTTCACTTCTTAGGACGACTTGCCCTTTCCCATCATATCCTCCTGTTGTTGTCTTCAACACACAAGGAAAGGAAAATTCAGCAATTGCTTCTAAAAATTCTTCTTGCTTCTGAACGAGTCTGTATGGTGCTACCGGTAAACCAGCTTTCACGATTGCATTTTTTTCTGTATAACGGTTTTGCGTTGTATATAATAACTGACTGCCTTGCGGTAAATACGCATGCTTTTCAAGCCATTGTAAGCAGTTATAATCAATATTCTCAAATTCATACGTTACAACATCGCTTATCTCTGCTAAATACTGAATCGCTTTCAAATCATCGTACGGTGCCACAATTTCAATGTCGGCAACTTGTGCACATGGCGAAGACTTTGCTGGATCTAATACAGCAATTTTATATCCCATTTCTTTTGCTGCAATCGCCATCATTCTGCCAAGCTGTCCTCCGCCAATAATACCAATCATTTGTCCAGGTAAAATCGTTTTTATCACTGTAGCTCACTACCTTCTCGCACATTTTTTCCAATTGCTTCTCGTCTTAGTTCTAATGCATCGTATATATCATCATGAGACGATCCTAATATTTGTGCGGCAAGTAAACCTGCATTGGTCGCCCCAGCCTTTCCAATCGCAACAGTCGCAACTGGAACACCTCCTGGCATTTGGACAATAGATAGTAATGAATCTAAACCGTTTAACGCTTTTGACTGAACAGGAACACCGATGACAGGAATATTTGTTTTTGCAGCAACCATCCCTGGTAAATGAGCGGCTCCGCCAGCTCCAGCAATAATAACTTTTAATCCACGTTCACGAGCTGTTTCTGCATATTCAAACATATAATCTGGAGTCCGATGAGCGGATACAACTTTCTTCTCATACGGAATGTTTAATTCATCTAAAATGTCACAAGCATATTTCATTGTTTCCCAGTCTGACGTGCTTCCCATTATGATTCCAACTAGTGATTTCATATTAGAATCCCCCCGATTCAAATAAAAAAAGCCTGAAATAGAACATTTTCTCTTTTACTATGAGAGAAAGCGCTCTACTCAGGCATATGTATCCCTTGTGAATAGAAAAATACCGAGTGACTTTCCCTCATAGTCTAACGAATAACGGTCGTTAGGTAGAGACTTGCAGGCCATATCCCCGCGATTATATGAGGTACGATATAATATTGTTTCTACCGTTATATTAACAGGTGTTATTCAAACATGTCAACAAATAATCGAATGTTTTTTACCCAACACATTATAACGTTCGTGTTTTAGTTATAATAAAAAGAAGAACCGAAAAAATATGCAAAAAAGGAAGGGAATTAAAGAAGAAATGCGAGAATATATGCAATTTATCTTACATAACGATTCACTATATAAATAGGAAGGATTCCATTCAAAAACAATTCAAAGTTATTGCGGTTGGAGATATAGCAGGAACTACTTTTTGTATATTTAAGCATCGCCTATGATACTATTATTATAAATTCACACTAATTTATAGGTGGTTTAATTATGAGGGAACTTAACATATTGTCATATTTATGTTTTTCTATCGCAATAACTGCTGCAATTATTACATCCGCTTTTATAACATCTGACTTTTTCTATTCTCATTATTTAAAACTTATACTTGTTGTAGAAATAATCAGTCCCATTATCGGAATTATTTTAGGTTCTTTCGGAAAACCTGGAAAACCAAAACAAATTGCTATTATTTTAAACAGCATCTTCTTTATTCTTTTTTCACTTTTGGCATTATTAAATTTATGTATTATGATATTTGGCAAGTAAGATTCAACTAATAATCAGTGGGGGTTCTTCATCCCCCCACTGATTAACTGCTCGTTAATACGGGATAATAATGAACACAAAAAAACCTAAGTCAATTGACTTAGGTTTTTGCCTGGCAACGTCCTACTCTCACAGGGACAAAGTCCCAACTACCATCGGCGCTAGAGAGCTTAACTTCCGTGTTCGGTATGGGAACGGGTGTGACCTCTCTGCCATCATTACCAGACTTATGAAGGTATATTCCTTCAAAACTAGATAACATTTGCTTCATATTATTTGGTTAAGTCCTCGATCTATTAGTATTCGTCAGCTCCACGTGTCACCACGCTTCCACCTCGAACCTATCAACCTGATCATCTTTCAGGGATCTTACTAGCTTAACGCTATGGGAAATCTCATCTTGA
>NZ_JBAWSX010000008.1:0-220688 GCF_037104725.1 Bacillus bruguierae
GGTATGTTTCGAACGATGTTACAGTACAAATCTAAGAAAAAAGGAAAATATTACATCGTTGCGGATAAGTATTTTGCATCGAGTAAATTATGCAGTGAGTGTAATCACAAAAAAGGGAAGTTAAAATGATCTGAAAGAATCTATACGTGTGATAATTGTGGCACGAAAATCGATAGAGATTACAATGCGGGTCGTAATCTAAAATATTATGGCATTCGTATTCTGCACGAACAAAGTATAATTGCGTAGTTTGTATCGATTTTATTAGCGGTAGGGACGCCGCGAATTCAAGGCTTTGGACATGAGCCGCTAGGCTTGTGGATGAATTAGCAATAAAAGAGAAAGTCTTTTGACTTTTGAAGCCCCCACTTCAAACAGACAGTAAGGTCGTTAAGTGGTGGGTAGTTCACCAGATTAATACCAGCAAATCCTCCGCCTAAAATAACAATATGTTTCATCTTCATTCCCCCTTTACCCTTAAAACGATTTCACCTATTTACTTGTGACATATTGAAAGGAGAAATTTTTAAAAATGAAACAACCTGTCCCTTTTTCATGAAACAAAAAAACATCCCCTATACTAAGGGGATGTTACTATTTATTTTGCTTCTTTATACATAGCTTCTACTTGTTTCTGAAGCTCTTCGTTTTCTAAATACTCATCATATGTCGACTGTTTATCAACTAAACCGTTCGGTGTTACTTCAATAATGCGATTTGCAATTGTTTCAACAAACTGATGGTCATGTGATGTGAATAAAATTGTTCCTTTAAATGCGATTAAACCATTGTTTAATGCTGTAATAGACTCAAGGTCTAAGTGGTTCGTTGGATCATCAAATGTTATTACGTTTGCGCCGCTTAACATCATTTTGGAAAGCATACAACGTACTTTTTCTCCTCCAGAAAGAACAGAAACGTTCTTCTTCACTTCTTCACCAGAGAACAGCATGCGACCTAAGAATCCGCGTAAGAAACTTTCAGACTCATCTTGTGGCGAGAATTGACGTAACCACTCCACTAAGTTATATTCGCTATTTTTGAAGAACTCAGAGTTATCACGCGGGAAGTACGCCTGAGATGTTGTAACGCCCCATTTAAATGAACCGCTATCTGGCTCCATCTCACCTGCTAAAATTTTAAATAAAGTTGTAATTGCGATTTCATTACGACCAACGAATGCAATTTTATCACCTTTATTAACAGTGAAATACACGTTATCTAATACTTTCTCACCATCGATTGTTTTAGAAAGACCTTCCACTGATAATAAATCATTCCCTACTTCACGCTCTGGTGTAAAACCAACGAACGGATAACGACGAGAAGATGGTTTAATATCATCTAATGTAATTTTTTCTAATAATTTCTTACGAGAAGTTGCTTGTTTCGCTTTTGAAGCGTTCGAGCTGAAACGCGCAATAAAGTTTTGTAATTCTTTTACTTTCTCTTCTTTTTTCTTATTAGCATCTTGTGTTAACTTTAATGCTAATTGACTAGATTCATACCAGAAATCGTAGTTACCAACATAAAGTTGAATTTTACCAAAGTCAAGATCCGCCATATGCGTACATACTTTGTTTAAGAAGTGACGGTCATGGGATACAACGATAACTGTATTTTCAAAGTTCATTAAAAAGTTTTCTAACCATTGAATTGCTTTTAAGTCTAAATGGTTGGTAGGCTCATCCAGTAATAAAATATCTGGTTGACCAAATAGCGCTTGAGCAAGTAATACTTTTACTTTCTCTGCCCCTGTTAACTCAGACATTTTTTTCGCATGAAGGTCTTCACCAATGCCTAGACCTTTCAAAAGAATCGCAGCTTCTGATTCTGCTTCCCAACCGTTTAACTCAGCGAATTCGCCTTCTAACTCAGCTGCGCGCATACCGTCTTCATCGCTGAAATCTTCTTTCATGTAAATCGCATTCTTCTCTTGCATTACTGCATAAAGACGTGTGTGTCCCATAATAACTGTTTCTAAAACTGGGAATTCTTCATATTCAAAGTGGTTCTGTTTTAAAACAGCTAAACGCTCACCTGGTGTAATATGAACATCTCCTGTTGATGGATCAATTTCACCAGATAAAATTTTTAAAAATGTAGATTTACCAGCACCGTTTGCTCCGATTAAACCGTAACAGTTACCTGGTGTGAATTTTATGTTAACATCATCAAAAAGTTTACGATCTGCAAAACGTAAACTTACGTTACTTACTGTAATCATGTAGTTCCTCCTAATAATACCGCTGTTTTCAGCGTTTTCTCACACATTCATTCAAAAAGACAGATTACGATTCACGTATTTTAAACTGTATTCACATTATACAGTAGTAAATATAGGAAAGACAATAGATATATTAAACGCTTGACTTTACTGAATTATTAGCGAACTATTCATATCAATTACTACATACTAAATTCTATATCAATAGTTTACTAATCTCATATTTTCTGGGTATATTAAAGTTATAATATAGTAGGTTTTGCTAGTTTTATAAAAATATAGAAGGAATGATGGAGGCAGTTAATATATGAACGATGTTATACAGACTCTTCAAGAAAGAGTAAAATTACTTCAAAACGCTAAAAAAATTGAAGAATTAGCAAAAGGATACTCACCAGATAAAAAATATGTAGCTCATTTTGATAATGAAAAATTATTATTACGAGTAGGTGATATACAGGGCTATAAAAAGAAGAAAATAGAGTTCCGAATATTACAAAATATGAAAAATATTAGAATTAAATCTCCTCAGCCTATTGATATAGGTATGATTGAAGAATTCAACTCCTGCTATAATATATACTCTTTTATAGATGGCGTAGACGCAAAAGATATGATACAAACACTAACAAAGGAAGATCAATATAAAATTGGAATAGAAGCAGGAATACAACTATCTAGGATGCATTCGTATGAAGCTCCTTCAACAATTAATACCTGGTATGACCGCGCGATGGAAAAGCATTATAGATACCTAAGTGCTTACAAGTCTTGTGGTATAAAGATTAAAAATGATGAAAAAATTATTGATTTCATTGAGGAAAATAAACAGCATATAAAAAAACGTCCTAATCGATTTCAACATGATGATTTTCATCTAGAAAATATTATTGTGAAAGATAAAAAATTTGCTGGTGTCATTGATTTTAATAATTTTGATTGGGGAGATCCACTTCATGACTTTGTAAAAGTAGCTTTATTCCAAAGAGAACGAAGTGTCCCGTTTTCAATCGGACAAATTGATGGATATTTTAATAACAATGTTCCCGAAGATTTTTGGAGGCTTTATTCTATCTATTCTGGAATGGTTATCTTTTCATCGGTTGTATGGTCCTTACGTTTTGCACCAGAACAGTTAGAAGAAATGATAGGCCGATTATACGTTATACTGGAAGACCACAAAAATTTTGAAATTCTAAAACCTACATGGTACGAATCAAGTAGTTATTTAACTCATACATCAGTTAGCCCAATAACATCCAAATAATGTTGTTGGGATAGATAAGGTTATTTGTAGTAAGAAGAGAATTTTCTTCTAATACGAAAGTTAAAAGGGTTGGTAACACGTAGCACCAACAATAAATGTACCCCAATACCAAACGCAATCAGACTGTGATTCTAAACTAAAATAATCGTTTAATTTTGTTAGCATTGTGTTACCCCTCATCTTGTACATTCATAGACAGTAACACGCTCAGTAAGCGTTCTTTTTATTGGAGAAATTTACCGTAATATTTGTTATCCTTAACGTAGATAAACTACGGGGAGATTTTCTGAATTATAAGTGGAAGCAAATTGTACGTAAAGGTACAGAAAAATTACTTGTAGTATCTGTAAAAAGTTAACTTGTATTGAATGACGATAGTGAATTGTAGCTATATTATTATCTATAAAGTAGGTGCATTATTATGATGATTTTGGATGACACGAATACGATAGGAGCTCTTGCTTTTCTATTTTTTATGATTTATCTTGCAACTGATCCGAGAGACATGAGCTTACTAGCAATTCCGGCTTACTTCGGTGGAATGTTAGTCACTCACTGGCTTATTGAAAATGGATTTCAAGATACATATATTTATACGAGTTGGATTGTAGCCTATTCCATCACAATGATTTACCTTATCATTGCTTCAATTCTTCTAGGTATAAATAACGTAATTTATATTAAGGAAAAAATAAGAAAACGCAGCGCTTTAAAGAGATAATATATAAAACCGCCTAACATAGGCGGTTTTATATATTAAGGGGGACTAGACTAGTAATGAAAAACAATTTAATCAAAACAGTGACAGTTGGAGCACTAATGACTGGAGTTCTTAATGCTTGTTCAAATTCAATCAAATATTAAATCTATACAATAATTGTTGGTCTCATCGTTTTAGACAACTACCCAATTATGCAAAGACAATCATCTAATATATACAGAACTCAATACACTATAACGAAACTAAGATTAAAACAAGGAGTGATAAACGTGTTTCGTCGTCCAACTTGTATGGAATCTTGTTTAGCACACGGAAAACCGTACCAAGAATGTGAAATATGGTGTTATCCACCTACTGCGATCCCTACCGATTCCTACTTAGTGCCAACGGCTTATACAGTACCTATAGCACCTTATAATTTAAATCAAGCCGTCTCTAACATTCCAACTACACAGCCATATCCGTATTATACCTATGGTAGTCCAATGGCCAACCGTTGGGAATGTTATCGCCGATGTATCCGAAGCGGAGGAAGTCCTGCAAGCTGTTGCTATTATTGCGAATTATGTTAATAGACACGCCTCCTAGTTATACGGATGCCCACTGCCGTAATATACAATCGATTTCAAGTTGGCAAAAGCATCCGTCATAATCTCACAACTGCTGACCGGCTGCACTCCTAATTTTCGCATAATCTCGTCAAACTGATTATGGTCCCAACGTTATTAACCACGTAATCTACTTCGAATGCCTCGACGTATCGCCGCGTATCATACGTTAAATCTTCCCTGATAAATACATCGCCAGCTTTTTCAGCACGCTCAATACTCAAGTCAACTACATCTCTGAATTAATTAGCTTTAAAATTATAAATCGGTTTTATAATACGTTTGATATCAATTGTATCTTTAGTATTTGCTACAATTTCATCCATTGGTTTATATACCATTGGTGCTTCATCTAAAGTACTTTCGGCAACAGAAGTGGTCCAAACATCAGTCATTGTATTCTGAAAGTCTTCTAAGTTAAGTACCGCTTTAGCTTTCTTTCGGCTCATAATACGCCCTGCTCCATGTGGTCCAGAGAAGTTCCAATCAGGATTCCCTTTACCAAATGCGATAATTGAACCATCTCTCATATTGATTGGAATGATTACTCGTTCATCTTTCTGAGCGGAAATAGCTCCTTTTCGTAGAATCATATTTTCCATGTCTATATAGTTATGGATTGTAGTAAATTGATCAGTTACTTTCCAATCCATTCTAGTGACGATTTCATCAATCATTGCTTTACGATTTAATTCAGCATACTTTTGAGCAATCTTCATATCATTCATGTAATCTTTGAATCCTTGACCTTCTAAATAAGCTAGTTCTTTGCGAACATTAGGCTTTTTAACTTCTCGTAAGGCTTCATGTATTTCTTTTTGTCTACCCTCTTTTGTCAATCGTTCAATGATTTCGTCTTTAACAGATTTAACATCTATAAGTTGCTCATATGCGAAGTTTTGATAGTACTCTGCTACTTGTTTACCTAAATTACGGGAACCACTATGAATAACGATATATACATTACCTTTATCATCCTCGTTAAGTTCAATAAAATGGTTTCCTCCTCCAAGGGTACCAATACTCTTTTGAGCACGTTGTAATGTAAATGGTGCTCTCACGCCGTCAAAATGAATCATTTTTGAAAATCTATGTTCTTTATCTCGGATATTGAAGCCGCTTGGAACGTATTTACGAATCGTGTCATCTAATTGATCAAAGTTAATCTCTTCTTTTTTCTTATTAATTACAACGACTTCCATACCACAACCTATATCTACACCTACGAGATTTGGTACGATTTTATCTTGAATTGTCATTGTTGTTCCAATCGTACACCCAGCTCCGGCATGTGTATCTGGCATAATACGAATCTTACTGTCTTTGACGAACTTCTGGTTACAAAGGTCAATAATTTGCCCCATAGCACTCTCTTCAACATGATTAGTAAATACTTTTGCTTCATTGTATTTTCCTTGTAAATTCAACATCTCTCATTCCCCTTTTCTTATAACTATTAAATTGTATTAATTATACGACATTTTATACGTTTGGCCCGGATTAGCGCCTCTATGTAGATTTCTATCCTGTAGCCCTTCACGTAATTGCATTCGTTTGTTTATTCTCCTATTTTCGGCACAAGTCGCTTTTATTTTTCTCAATATGATACATATAGACCTCTACTGACAAAAATGTTAGTATGTGGTTACCCTATTCTTCTGACCTAATATTATTAGGTCTTTTTTTTATGAATTAACTCTTATTATTTCGTTATTCACCGTTTGATTTACGTTATGCATCAGTTCCCATTTCTCTTTTATCCCGCTACTTTAGGGCAGTAAGACCCCCACCTCAAGATTCAGAGAAAGCGAAGAAGATAGGCGGGGAATAACTGCCCGTAAGAGCCCGATTGGTGAGGGCTGATAATCAGTGGGGGATGAAGAAAACCCCCACTGATGGAAGTTTCACTTTATCTGACGATGGTAATTGCGGATTTCCTTAACATTGTAAATTCGTATTTTTTGTTTTAAATAAAACAAAAGATACCCCTGCCGAGATACAGATTAGTGCAGCTCCAAACATATACACCACTCTAATACCTAAATATTCAGCTATAACTCCGACTATAAAAATAGAAATACTTGAAACCGTTGATAATAGAACGTCACGGGAGGCATATACTTTCGGAAGCAATGACACGTCTATATTTGTTTGAAATGCAGTCTGCTGTGCTACATCCCGTATTTGATATGCTGGTCCCATGGCAATACAGAGTATAAGCGATAAGAGAGGCATACTACTAAGCCCGTATAACAAAGTAAGAACGCTGAATAAAAAAGAACCAGCTGCCATACTAAGTACAAGATTTTTTTGAATCTTTTTCGCTAGATATATCGTTATAATTCCTCCTACAATTGTACCGATATAATAACTCGCGTTAATGTAACCCCACCATTGTTCTCCTTTGTGAAGTATTTCTTTTACATAAACCAATGTAATCGCTCCAACCCATATTTGACCTGCAATCCCCTCAATTACATCCATTAATGTAACGAATCGCAAAGTTGCGTTATTCCAAAGATGAATCCAACCTTCCTTCATAAGAATAGATTTAGATGTTCCTTGATTTTCTGTTAACTGATTGTAAAGAGAACGAATTGCTATGTATAAACAAACAATAGAAATCCATAACAAAACAGCCGTTATTAGTAAAGTAGGGGTATATCCTATTTTTACGACAATAAATCCTGTCAGCGTATAGCCACCAATTTGTACCGCTTGATTGGAGATAGATAACAAACTATTAGCTTTTACAAGTTCTTCTTTTAAAACAATTTTAGGAACGATAGAATTTAATAAGGGACTGCCCCATCCTTCAACAAAAGAAAGTATCAATATGTAAGTGAATAAAATATAAATATGAGAAGTTAAGAATGTAAATCCTAATAATAATAAAGTAATCAAAATGGCCTTAGTAATTTGTAAATTTACAAGCACTTTTGCCATAGAAGTATTTTGTAGAATCAATGGCGCTGATAAACCAGCTATTAATCTTGTAACGGCTTTTAAAAAAGGAAATAATGAAGCGAATAATATGGATTCCGTTTTCTGATAAATGTACGTCGTAATAACCATGATATATACAACATCCGCTAACGAAATGCTTGTTTGAGCGATCCAAAATGAATAAAACCTATAATTTTTCATTGTCACCTCCAGATAAGAAATACAATTTAATTAAAATAATTATAAAATAAATATTATTAAAAGGAAACAGGAACTGGAATAATAATAAGAGTATTCAAAATATAAACCCGAGAAATTAGTACATGACACCTATTTGAGATAATTCCCATAGACTTTTGTAACTGAAAAACGCTGTAGACAGTGCATTATTAGTGTTTAAATGAACTCGCTTTCTCCTTTTGTTTTAAACCTTGCACGTGGCAGAAAAAGTCCCTGACCGCTTCTGTGCATGGCCAGATGCTCAACTCCCCCCTAAAAAGAAAGAGGGTTTTTATGTCGTTTTTTTATTTGTATTTATATAACACACCAGAATATCTTTTCATAAATGAAAACCCGATAGATCTTCTATCAATCTACCGGGTTTCTAACTTTAATTTCTCAATCTCTTCAAAAAAACGTGGATACGATACTCCAACAGCTTCCGCATCAACGATCAGCGTTTCTCCATTCGCAATACATCCAGCAATTGCTAGCATCATTCCAATTCGATGATCACCATGACTATTTACGGTATTTCCCTTTAATGATGTTTTCCCATAAATCATCATCCCATCATTTGTTGCTTCTATACGTGCCCCTAGTTTTGTTAGTTCTTCTACAACTGTATCAATTCGATTTGTTTCCTTTACCTTCAGCTCATGTGCATCTTTAATAATAGTAACTCCTTCTGCTTGCGTTGCTGCAAGAGCGATAATTGGAATTTCATCAATTAATCTTGGAATCATATCACCACCAATCTCAACTCCCTTTAACTTTGATGTTTCAATTGTAAGATTAGCAGCGGGTTCTACAGCATCTATATCGTATTGTTCAATTGTTAATTTTGCTCCCATTTTTATAAGAACATCGATAATTCCTGTTCTTGTTGGATTCATTCCAACGTTTTGTAATGTAAGCTTGCTATTTGGAGTAATCGCTCCGCCTACTAAGAAAAATGCAGCCGATGAAATATCTCCTGGTACATGAATATTCGTTCCTATTAGTTGTTGTCCACCTCCTATTGAAACTTTTGTTCCATCTCGCTTCACTTGCACGCCAAATGCTTGAAGCATTCGCTCTGTATGATCCCTTGATACATGAGGTTCTGTGACACTTGTTACCCCCCGCGCTCCTAGACCTGCTAATAAAATAGCCGATTTCACTTGCGCACTTGCAATTGGTGAAATGTAATCAATTGCTTGAAGATTCCCTCCTCGTATCGTTAGCGGTGTATACGTCCCGTCTTCTCTTCCGTCAATTGCTGCGCCCATTAAGCTGAGCGGTTTTGTAACACGTTTCATTGGTCGTTTTCCAATCGAATGATCACCTTGCAAACAAAAATGAAGGTTCGTATTCGCTAATATGCCAAGTAATAAACGAATCGTTGTACCAGAATTCCCAACATCAAGTACGTGCTCCGCTTCTTGTAAACCTTCAATTCCTGTTCCAATTACTTCTACTTCATCTCCATTTTGCGTTATCGATACCCCCATCTCACGAAAACAAGAGATCGTACTTAAACAGTCTGCTCCTGGTAAAAAACCCTTAATCGTTGTTTTTCCGTGGGCGATTGCACCAAACATGACAGAACGATGCGAAATGGATTTATCACCTGGAATGACAATCGTTCCCTGTAACCCTTCTATAGCTGCCTGTACAGTTTTCATATTTATGACACCTTCTTTTCTTTATATATTTTCATACGTTTGATACCGTTCGTGCTGTAAAGATTGCGTTGCTTTCATACGATCTTCCTCTGTTTGAAAACTAATACGTAATACTCCAAGTAACCCTTCGCGTGCTTCTAGTATTTGTAGGTTTGTAATACTAATTTGGTGCCTTGCAAGTATGCTTGTAATATGCGCTAACGCACCGACTTTATCTAAAACATCAACGTATAAATCGTGATAAGCGGGAATTGCTCCGCTTTTGCGGACAGGCATAGAATCACGATATTCTTTTGCCTTTGCGAAATAAGTGTGTAATACTTCGGTATCTCCTTCTGCAACCGTATGCTGCAGTTGCTTCATTTCTGTAATCCATTCCTCTAATAATTGTAATAAATGAAAACGGTTTTGTTTTACAATATCACTCCACATTTTTGGACTACTAGAAGCGATGCGGGTAATGTCTTTAAAACCACCAGCTGCCAGCATATGAATTAACGGATTATCTCCGGCATGTTTCTCTACTTGCTTAACTAACCCTGCTGCAATTAAATGAGGAAAATGGCTGACAACACCTGTTACATAATCATGCTCCTCTGTATTTAACACAAGAAAATGCGAACGCGTTCCTTTTAACCAATCTTTTAATTGTTCAACCTTCTCTGTCTGAACATGACGCATCGGTGTTAAAATGTAGTATGCATTTTCAAATAAATGCGCCTTTGCACTTTCTACTCCCGTTTTATGAGATCCCGCCATCGGGTGTCCGCCAATAAACGTAACACCGTTTGTCAGTAACATTTCTGCTTTTTTCATAATTGTTCCTTTTGTACTACCAACATCTGTCACAATGACATCTTCACGTAATTGGTACGAAGTAAACTTTTTTAGTAACTTAGTTGTTTCTTCGACAGGAGATGCAAAAATAATCAAATGCGCTTCTTCACATATTGTCTGTAAGTTCACTCCCACCTCATCGATTACGTTCAATCGTTTTGCCCGTTCCACTTGCTCACTTTGAATGTCATAACCAGTAATGATTACATTGTGTTCACGCTTTATTGCTAAAGCAAGTGAACCGCCAATTAATCCTGTTCCAATTAATACAACTTTTTTACACATGTACCTCATCTCGAGACCTACTATTATTAAAGTGTTGTTTTAACACTGCAATCACTCCTTCATTTTGCTTACTCGTACCGATTGTAATGCGAACACCATTTGAAAATGGGCGAACGATATATCCAGCCTGTGCACAAAGTTCGTAAATTTCCTCGGCATTGTCTAACGGTAAAAAGATAAAGTTCGTTTGAGATGAATAAAATCGAATCTCATTTTCTTTACAAAAGCTTTCATATTGCTGCAAGCCTTCACGGTTTACACGAATTGTCCTTTGTAAAAATGATTCATCATTCCATGCAAGTACCGCAGCTTTTTGTGCCAGTGATGACACATTAAAGGGAAGACGAACGACATTTAGTTTCTCAATAATTGTTTCATTTCCAATTGCATAACCAACTCGAAATGCTGCTAATCCATAAGCCTTTGAAAATGTTCTTAAGATCAGAAGGTTCTTATACTCTTTCAAAAGTGAAATGGTATCTGGAAAGTCACCAGCTGTGACATATTCATAATACGCTTCATCAATTACAACTAATGTTTCTTTATGAACTTGCTTCATAAATTCACGTAATTTTCGGTCATTCACATATGTGCCTGTTGGATTATTCGGATTACAAATCCAAATAATCTTTGTTTTTTCATTCATGACTGCCGCAATTTCATCTAAGTGATAGACTCCATTTTGAAGGGGAACTTCCTTTACCTCACACCCTTCGATTACTGCGTGATGGCGGTATTGCGGGAATGTTTCTCCAGCCGTCACAATATTATCACCTTGGCAAAGCAGTGTTCGGCTAATAATTTGAATGACTTCATCAAGACCGCTTCCACATAAAATTTCTTCTTTTTTAACATGCAATGTTTCCGCAATCGTTTCACGAAGTTCTACTGCTCCCCCGTCCGGGTATAAAGCATGTTCATTCCACTCTTTTCGTAATCCTTCCATCACACAAGGTGAACAGCCAAATAGATTTTCATTTGAAGCTAATTTTACAAATGAATGGACACCATAATCTGCTTGCATTTGTTTTGCTGATTTACCTGGTTTATAGGGATGCAGCGCACGTAATTGTTCTTTTACTTTCATGAAAATCCCCCCTCTTCAAAATTCTTTCGCGTACTTTTTATGTTGAGCAATATTTTGTTTAATAAGATCCATACGATCTTGCCCAAATTGTTCTACTAACGCCGTTGCCAGTTCCCAAGCGACAACTGCTTCTGCCACTACACTCGCTGCTGGTACTGCACAGCTATCTGAACGTTCGATACTTGCTTGAAACACTTCCTTCGTATCAATATCTACACTTGCTAGTGGCTTATATAATGTAGGAATTGGTTTCATAACACCTCTGACAACAATCGGCATTCCTGTTGTCATTCCACCTTCCAATCCACCAGCGTTATTCGTTTTTCGCGTGTAACCCGTTTCTTCATCCCACAAAATCTCATCATGTACAGCACTTCCTGGTCGCCTCGCTGCCTCAAAACCAATGCCAATTTCAACACCTTTAAATGCATTAATACTCATGACAGCCGCCGCTAGCTTTGCATCTAGTTTCCGGTCATAATGAACGTAACTACCAACACCAATCGGCATTCCTTCTGCAACCACTTCAACAGTTCCACCAATAGAATCTCCATTACGTTTCGCTACATCAATTGCTTCCATCATCGCTTTCTCTGCTTCTTGATCTAAGCAGCGGACAGGCGAATGTTCTGAAATCAGCTGCATCTCTGCTAATGATTTGTCTAAAACTTGCTTAGCTTTTACACCACCAATTTCAAGGACATGCCCTGCAATATTTACTCCTAATTCTGTTAAAATCTTTTTCGCAACAGCACCTGCAGCTACTCTCACAGTTGTTTCTCTTGCAGAAGAACGTTCTAATACATTGCGTATATCACGATGACCATATTTAATTGCTCCATTTAAATCAGCATGCCCTGGACGTGGTTTTGTAATCGTTCGTTTCATTTCTTTACTTTCTTGCTCAGAAATCGGCTGTGCCCCCATTACGTTTGTCCAATGTTTGAAATCATCATTTTTCACAACCAATGTAATCGGTGAGCCAAGGGTATAGCCATGTCGCACGCCGCTTACAATTTCCACAGTATCCATTTCAATTTGCATACGTCTTCCGCGGCCATAGCCCTTTTGGCGTCGTAATAGCTCTATATTTATATCTTCTGCAGTTAAAGATAGCCCCGCAGGAACACCTTCCAAAATAACTGTCAACTGCGGACCATGTGATTCTCCAGCTGTTATATATCTCATTTCTATTTCCCCTTTACGATTTTATATAAAAAAACCCCTACTGATTCTGTTCAGTAGGGGCGACAGTAATCGCGGTACCACCCTAGTTATCGACAAATGTGTCTACCTCTTTTTATTGTTAACGATCATCTTGACCGTCTTTTCCTTCATAAAAACTTCCGTCTTTACTATGAAAAAGATGCTCCAGAGTTGTAATTCACATATATCTCTGTACTGATTTTCACCAACCATCAGCTCTCTGGAACAAGAAGATACATACTACTGCTTCCCTATCAACGCAATGTTTATTTTATTATGATAACTTATTTTTAAACCCTTTTAACTCTTCCATGAAGGCATGAAACTGCGGAATATCCATTTGCTGTGCTGAATCTGATAAAGCAACCGCTGGGTCTGGATGCACTTCTGCCATAACGGCATCTGCACCGATTGCTAATGCTGCTTTCGCAGTTGGTAAAAGTAAATCTTTTCGCCCTGTTGAATGCGTTACATCTACAACAACCGGTAAATGTGTTTCTTTCTTTAAAATTGGAACTGCGGAAATATCAAGCGTATTACGCGTTGCTCTTTCATATGTGCGAATGCCTCGTTCACATAAAATAATTTGATCATTTCCTTGTGCAATAATATATTCTGCTGCATTCACGAATTCATCAATTGTCGCTGCTAAACCACGTTTCAGTAATACTGGTTTATTCACTTTTCCAACTGCTCTTAATAAATCAAAGTTTTGCATATTACGAGCGCCAACTTGAATGACATCAACGTAATCAAGTGCTATTTCTACATCATTTGGATTTAAGATTTCACTAATAATCGCTAAATCAAATTCGTCTGCTACTTGGCGTAAAATTTGCAGTCCTTCTACTCCTAACCCTTGAAAATCATACGGAGATGTTCTCGGTTTGAACGCACCGCCGCGCATTAATTTGATTCCTTGTTCTTTCATCGCCTGAGCAACTTGACGAACTTGATCTAAACTTTCCACTGCACATGGCCCCATAATGAACGTTTGCACGCCGCTTCCTAACAATTCACCTTTTACATCAACAATCGTATTTTCTTGTTTCTTTTTACGTGAAACTAATAAGGCTTTACGATTATCATCTTCTTGCAGTTCTAAGCTGGCTTTAAAAATTGTTTTGAAAATATGTTGCACTGTAGATGTTTCAAATGGCCCTTCATTGTTCTCTGCAATCATATCGAGTACTTCACGCTCGCGAACAGGATCAAAGCGTTTCGTACCTTGCAATTTCTTTCGCTGTCCGATTTCTTGTACAACCTTTGCACGCTCATTCAATAAGTGCAGAAGTTGTAAGTTAATCTCATCCACCTGTTTACGTAATTGTTCTAATTCATGATTTCCCATTGAAAATTCCTCCTTGTATCTTTTTAAATTTATATAATAAAGGATTGAAAATTCCCTATTTTCTGAACTTAATACTTATAACAAAACAAGGTTGATAACGATTTCTCATATGAAATATATAAAAAAATCCCTACTGATCCAATCAGTAGGGACGATAATTATCGCGGTACCACCCTAGTTGCAGACACATTTGTCTACCTCTCTTTATTGTTAACGATCATTTTGACCGTCTTTTCCTTCATAAAGACATCGGCCTTTACTACGAAAAAGATGCTCCAGGATTGTAATTCATGCTTGTTTATGTACTGGTTCACACCAACCACCAGTTCTCTGTTACAGGGAAACAACCACTACTCTATTTCCTATCATTGCGCTTATTATTTTATTATCATGTAGGTCCGCGTATATGCAAAAAATCCCTACTGATCCAATCAGTAGGGACGATGATTATCGCGGTACCACCCTAGTTGTAGACACATTTGTCTACCTCTCTTCATTGTTAACGATCATTTTGACCGTCTTTTCCTTCATAAAGATATCTGTCTTTACTACGAAAAAGATGCTCCAGGACTGTAATTCATGTTTACCTTTGTACTGATTTCCACCAACCATCAGCTCTCTATAACAGGGAGGATAAACACTACTTTGTTCCCTTCAATGCTTTGTTTTTATTAAGTATGATTTGTATTATAAAATGTCATTTCAAAATATGTCAACACTTTTTCATTATTTTTTATATTTTCATTCTCACTGCATCGTATGTTTCATAATAACAAATGTGAATCATTTGCATTTCGATTGATCATTCCAATGCGCATCATCTCATTTTGAATACGTTCCAATAACGTACTTTCAAGCTTTGTCTCATCAAACAATTGCCGAAGATGAATCACTTCATTTTCAATACCATCTGCATCATTTATCTTTGTTAATAAAACGAAAAATAATGTTGCATATACTGTAGGACTTTGATGAATCAACTCGTTTTTTTCCAACAACTGTTTAAATAAATACTTCAATGCTTGTTTTTCTTCTTGCAGTGAAGATATAGAAAAATACGATAAAACAGTTTCAATCCCTTTTTCAGCAATAACATCCATGTATAACACAAACCGCAAAAAGATAATATATTCTTTCTCTGATATTATACTCATTTTAGGACGTTCTATTAAAAAATCTGCAAGCCAATCTTGCCAAAATTTTTGTTGTTCTCTTATGCTCAACGTTTTTACATAATACGATACATTTTCTACAAACTTTACTTTCTCTATCTCTTCTCCTTGTATAAAAAGAGTGTACAACCAATCTATTTGTTCATCCCAATATAAAATACATTTTAAAAAGACGAGACTTAGCCATTTCATAAATACTTCTTGTGTTTGTCCATTCAACAAATGTAAATGCCGAACAGCAAAAGCAATGTGTTTCTTTGTTTGTATAAATAAAGGCAAATTGATTTGTGTATTTACAAATCCTGCCCATGCATACTTTGTTTCCTCTTCATTTTTCTGCAAATCTAAATACGGAATCATATGCTTTCTACACCAATGCTTTTCGATATGATAGAGAAATGTTAAATCAGCTGTTAACCTCGCAATCATAATATTTACGTAGTATGATTTTTTCCGCATTTGCTCTTCAAATACACACAAATAAGCATGTATATTTCGATCATATAAATGTTCATATGCAAGAAGTTTTAATAAAACTGCTGTTATTTTCCCTACTGGATGCAAAGCAGCTTCATTATAGTAATCCGTTTGCTCTTTACCTCTTCCTTGCTCTCCTTTCATAACATGAGGAAACAATGAAAATGCAAGCTGTTTTACTGCTCGAATTGTGTCTTCTTGAAATTCCTCTAACTGATTGCTCTTTTCATACAGAAAACTACTAATAAGCCAATGGTAAGTGGTATGCCTTACAAATTGATGCAGCAGTGGTAAAAGCTCTTGTATTTGCTTATCTGTTAATTGTCGATTATTGCGCCACTCTCTCATGAATATAAACCATACTTCTTTACTCACTTCTTTATATCTAATTAACTGATACGCAAGTGAAATACTCCATTGTACATTTGTTTTACAAGCCTTTGAAAGCATTTCTAAAAAATGATGTTTCTCAAACAATCCTTCTTGTGAATATTGAAGAACTTGTCTTATCATTTCTTCCTCTTTCATATGTAATAAACTATCTGTTGTTAAATTGCATGTAATTGGTTGTAATGTTCGCTCTTCTTGTAAATCTGGAAACTGCCTCGATAAAAAATGAGGGAATTTCTGTTTCATGGATTCATATGTTCGTTTCGTAGATTCATGATTTGGATTGCACATATAAATCCAGTCGATTAAGTTGCAAGCTACATAACATGTCTTTTCTTCAAACTGTTTCACTATGGTTGTCAGCACTTTTTCCTTCGTGTGTTCAGATGCATGCTCATAATGATTCTTTAACAGTTGGAACACTTCATGCTTACAAGTGTCTTCAGTAAGCAATTGATGTTGTAACACCCATTCTATTTTTTCATTTTGCTTCCGGAAAACAGTATGGTTCATACTATGCACGGCAATTCGCTTTTGCAGAGTATTTCCAAATTCAATCATAAAAGAAATATAAAAATTTGCTTTATCTTCAAAATGAGAACAAACATAGTCCATACAATCTCTAACAATATTAATTAAAAAAGAAAATTCACGCGGTTGACTATCTTGCTCATGCGGTTCAATTGCACTTCGCGACTCACTAACTGAATCGTAGATCTGAAGCGCCTGTTGTTTTAGCGTTAATCTCTGGAGTTTTTCTAATCCAATCTGTAAAATTGGGATCGAAAAATAAGAAAGATGCGGCTTTACTTTCGCTTCCCATATGTGCTGCATCTTTGAAAAGGTTGCAGCTGATAGATGGTTTGTTTCAGCTAACTCTACAACATCTTGCATCTCTTGTTCCCATTGCCGAAGTCGCTTCAATTTTAGTTTTCCATCTAATATACAGGTTAGTAAAAGAACCATAATTTCTTTATGCTCTGGATACGTACATTTATGAAGCAAAGAAGGCAGATTTTCAATGAAAAATTCATTTCTTTTTGCCTTTTCTAACAATAATAAAAGCCACTTCGCAAACGAAACTATATGTATCGGCTGTTCCATCTCTACTAAAAATGTACATATCGTATTCCATAACAAGGCAGATATTTCTGTATTATTTTTATACATTAACTGAAATAATTCATTTTGGTGGCTTACTAAAAAATGATCAACAATCCACTTTGCAAGCAACTGATCTTTCTCAGAAGTCTCAGCTTCCTCCGAAAATAAATTTCGCAATTGTCCCTCTTTTTCTAACCATTCCACCCATTCGTAGTCTCTTGCAAATTCTACAAAATAACGAAGTGTCTCAATCTTTTTTATAGATTGCTTAATGTAAGACAGCTGCTCTTGTTCTAAAGATGGCGGAACCGTTACGATATCACGAATTCGTGTTCTTTTTGTAATATAATTATCTCCCATTAACTCTGCCCATCGCTGCACTGCTTTTGCTAATGATTGATGATTTTGCGCCTTATTCGGATATACAATGGGCTTCACCCCTAAATGTTCCCAATGATATGTATTTTCCCCGTGAGCCACAAAAGCATACCGCCTCGTACTCGGTGGTAATCCAGTTGCTAAATATTTCATAACAGGGTCATTATGACTATATCCAATAAACAAAACTGTATAATTAGAAAATAGATCAACTAAAAACCGTCTAGCCCATCCTTCTGTTAAGTAAGCCCTTCCGAAATCACCATCTGTCAAAATTAAATTTTCTTCCTCTTGTTCCACATTACCGTGAATATATGCCAATCCTTTAAAAGCTCTTCCTGTTGGAAGTGCCGGAGCATAGTATATATTTACTTTACGTTTTGATTCCTCAAGTACCGTTGTAAAATGTTGATCAAAATTTGTAGTAACAATCCGAACATTCTCATCAACTGCAAATAATTGCAAAATAGAATAATGCAATGGATTTGGCGTTGAATATGCTACATGAACAAGATTCTTCGCAACTTGATGAACATCTTTCGTTTTTGCAATTTTTCCAAGATAATAATCGTGCGGTTCATTTTCCTCACGTTTTTCTACATATAGAGCGTTCGCAATATCATCCACTAAATCATCAAAATTTGGTAAGTTTGAATTACCTTTCATAGATACTCCAGCTCCAACAAATAAAACCAGTTTCCCTTGTTCAAGTTTATCAAATAGTTCATCTGGAATTTCTACTTCTGAAGTAATCCACACCCCTATCCCTCCTTACCTAAAAATGTTAATTTTCTCTTTCTAATATAACATTTTCTTTGTATTTTTTTAATATTTAGACAAGTAAAATATAATGAAAAATTTAAATTTTTTATAAGAAATTGCACATGAAATAACTGTTAATAAAGGAAACAGAATAAGTACTAAAAAATCAGATTGATTTAACGTATTCATCTTCCTTCTTAAAAAACACCTTGCAAGTTGCAATTTTAAATTCCCATGCATAAAGTCCCTTTTTTCATTCAAACTAAATAGAAAAAGAGAGGTTCAAATGATGAATCATATTACGATTATGCTGATCAAATTTATATCCTGTATGATTGCTTTTGCAATTGGTTTGGATTTATTCTTTGATGCAACAATTGTTGACATCTTTTCTTTTAGTTTATTTGTTACAATCGCTTCATATATGCTAGGGGATCAAATTATCTTACCGCGAGCGGGAAATACTGCTGCACTCATGATTGATTTTCTTTTTACTTATATGAGTGTATGGATTTTCGGCAGTGTGCTTTTAGATAATTATATGCAAATTGCTTGGGGGAGTATTTTATCAGCAATTATAATTACAGGAGCAGAAATTTTTGTTCATCGCTATTTAATGGATCGCATCGCTACTTATCAAACGATTGAAAGAAAACCATTCACTTTCAACAGATCATTAGCTTATGGAACAGAGTTTGCTGAGGAGCAAGATGTTACTGATACGAAAAAACGGAAATGATGTAACGAATATAAAGATGTGAGTTAAACAATACTACACTCTCTTGAACGAAAAGAAAAATCCTGAGAATTACTATTTCTCAGGATTTTTTGTCAAATTGAGATCATTTGTTTATCAAACAACAATTCATTCACTTCACATGTCTTTTATGAAGAAGCTGGTAATGAACGAAATACAATAGTGAGATATTATTAAAGAAACATTTTAAAAAACTTTTCATTTCAACATTTGAGGTTTTCTCCAATACCCTCTATCTTTATGATACAAAATAAGAGCAATCACTAAAATTCCTGATGCAATCCAAATAGCTCTGTACCCTATATGAGTGGTAGTAAATGTGCCTAACAGTGCACCAATTATAAAAGAAAAAATAATAACAAAAAATTCATTAAATCGTTTTTTCTCTTCCTGATCATGTTTTATAAACGCTAAATATGCAGCCTGCGTCAAAGTTCGAAGATTTCCTGTTGTCATCGTTGAATTGTAGGCCCACTTATCAAGTTTATTAAAAGTAGAGATCTGTAAAGATGATACAAACGAAATGCATACTGTTACCACTATGTTAGGAATACTTTTTGGCAAGAACCCTACAATGATTAAAACGATACATTCTAGAATAAGAATAGAGCGCCTATAACTATGCAATGCATGTCTTATATGAGGAATCTTTACTACTTCTGATATTAAAACTCCTAACATAAAAGCTAAAATAGGCGGGATATAAAGCAAAGCATTATGCCATTCTCCGTTAGCTGCTCTTATAGCGAGTAATACTACATTCCCTGTTTGTGCATTAGCAAATACTCCGTCCCTACTGATGAAAGTATACGCATCTAAAAAGCCTCCAACTCCAGCTAACAAAACACCCAAATAAACAGAGTTTGAAGATAATGAGGGGATTGTACCTAGTTTGTCTTTCATATTATTATCTCCTTGTACCTTATGTTACAGATATTATCCATTTATATAAAAACAACACCCTTATGAAATCCTTCACAAGATATTCGCAATTTATATCTTGATGTCGCTTCCTTATACTTTTTCCTAATATGATATAATACCATACCAAGATTTTCACCTACAATCAACACAATTATTTAACATATTATAATTGTTTAATTTCGTTCATATTTTTCAATATAACCTAAAATGCGTAAATAGTAATAAAGAAATAGAACAATTTATCAAAAATAACCCAAAAAGGATTCTTATACAGAATCCTTTTTGGGTTACTCACGCTCGCTTTCTCCCTTTGTTTTACATCTAGCACGTGGCAGGAAAAAGCCCTGACCGCTTCTATGCATGACCAGGTACACTCGCCCCTCGAAAAAGAAAAGGGTTTTATGTTGTTTTTTCAATTTGTATTTATATATACATTAAAAAAGGTTGTTTATCCTTTTTGATAATATTCTTCCATAATTTGCGGTGGTACCATTCCGCCACCTGTTCCCCACATAATATGCGTTGCTTGTTTCATTTTTTCTTGCAAGTGATTTTCTTGAATATATTGCTGTTGTTTAAAGAGTTGTACTGGCCCGTATACACTTGCCAATGCTGACGGCTCTAATTTTATTCCCTCTGTATCAACAAAAGCCTTTAATAGTCTATATAATTCTTGGTCACTAACTGTGTAACACCCGCTTAATAACGGTTCAATTACTTTTCCTACAAACCCTGATGCTCTTCCTACCGCAAGACCGTCAGCTTCTGTTACATTATCAATGCCAAAGTCTTGGACAGAAATTTCATCGTGAAGGCCTGTCAGTAAACCAATTAACATACAAGGAGAATGAGTCGGTTCCGCAAAGAAGCAATGTACATGATCACCAAACAATAATTTTAAACCGAACGCTACACCGCCAGGTCCGCCGCCGACACCACATGGTAAATAAACAAATAACGGATGATCAGCATCAACAATAACGTTTTGATCTTGCAGTTGCTTTTGCAAACGAGAAGCCGCTACAGCGTATCCAAGGAAAAGGTTTTTTGAATTCTCATCATCAACGAAATAACACATTGGATCCGCTTCTGCTTGCCTTCTTCCTTCCTCGACTGCCTTACTATAATCCGCCGCATATTCAATAACTGTAACATTTTTACTGCGTAGTAAATCTTTTTTCCACTGTTTTGCATCAGCGGACATATGAACCGTCACATTAAATCCTAGTTTCGCACTCATAATACCGATGCTAAGTCCTAAATTCCCCGTTGAACCTACCGCGATTGAATATTGCGAAAAGAACGCGCGGAATGTATCACTATCTAAAACGGAATAATCATCTTGTTTATTTAATAATTGATGTTTCAAAGCTAAATCTTCTGCATGTTTCAGAACTTCATAAATCCCGCCTCTTGCTTTAATAGATCCTGATATCGGCAAATGACTATCACATTTTAGTAATACATTACCTGTAATATGTTGATCATATTCTTGTTCTAAATGTTGTTTCATAGAAGGAGTTGCGACTAAAGGAGATTCAATGATTCCATCTGTATCTTTTGTTTCAGGAAAGGCTTTCGCAATATATGGCGCAAAACGTTTTAATCTTTCCTCCGCATCCTTTACATCATCTTTAGTAAGAGGTGCTTTTTGAATTCCTGTTTGGAATTCTTCTTTATTCGGATTCACCCAAAATACTTCCTCTGTCAAAACGAGTTGATTTAATAAAGGATGCTTTTCTTTTAACTTTTGTATAGCTTTGCTGTCATACTTCTTCATTTGAATATTCTCCCTTCTTAATTCCTATCCTATTATCATTTTAAAATTTAAATTTATTTATTATAATTAAACTAAATTTAACACACAAACGAAAATAATTAAATATAAATTAATAAATTTTAATTAAATTTAATTTAAACTATATAAATACAAATTAAAAATCGACATAAAAACCCGCTTTCTTTTTAGATGGACGAGAACATCTGGCCATGCATAGAAGCGGTCAGAGCCTTTTTCTGCCACATGCAAGGTTTACAACAAAAAGAAAAAGTAAGTAGCAGTCATGTTGTATTCTGCATAGCAGCGACTTACAAAGAAAAACGGAGCCGACTGTTTAGGCCCGTTGGCTAAGGTTCTTTCACACAGAAGGTGTTTTTTACCTTCTTGTGTGGAAGGTTCTTAGACATGAGGGCCTAGAAGGCAGAGCTAGACAAAAATGTCGAAAAATTAAAATGGATTTGTATAGTAAAAGGAGAGTAAATATGAATGATATAAATGTTGGAGAGAAAATAGCAGAATACCGAAAAGCACAAGGATTAAGTAGTCGAGAACTGGCAACACTCGTCAATATCACTCCTTCTATGTTAAGCCAAATTGAAAAGGGATCAGCCAATCCATCTCTACAAACTCTTAAATTAATATCCAACGCATTAAATATTCCTATGTTTAATTTCTTTTTGGAAGATACGAATGCTCAAAGTTTAGTTGTAAGAGCTGACAGGCGAAAAAAAATTACCTTTCCTGAAAGTGAAAGCTTATCATATGAGTTACTATCTCCCGATTTAAACGGAGCCCTCGAGCTTGCTCTGATGACTTTATTGCCGCAATCCTCTTCTTCTGAAGAACCAATCGAGCATAAAGGTGAAGAAATCGCATTTGTTTTAGAGGGAACTGTGACACTACAGTTAAATCAAGAGACAGTAACTTTATACAAAGGAGATAGTGTCAAAATTCCTTCTTATATGAAACATAAATGGGAAAATCCCTATAAAAAGAAAGCGGTAGTCATCTTTGCGATTACCCCTCCTACTTTTTAAGTATTTATCAAATGCATGAATAAGACTATATGAAAATCCCATTAACAAATAAGCCAACATTTCTAGAAGTTTATCCTAAAAATGTTGGCTTCATTTTTCTTCTAACCGAAAACATACGTAGCATGTCTAGGCTAACTTTACTTCTTTTATATCGACTATATCCGCAAACCATCCTAATATTGTTTGATGATGTTGAATAATCTCTTCTGCACGTAGTTGCTTCGAATCAAACGTACTATGCGTCCCTTGAATCAACGTTACTTTATATCCTTCACTAAACGCACGGCGAACAGTTGTATCTACGCAATATTCTGTTTGCAATCCACAAATGAACAGATGTTCAATTCCTTTTTCTCGCAAAACTTCCCGAAGATTTGTTTTATAAAAAGAATCTGGCGTTTCTTTTTCCACTACAGCCTCATTTGACATTGGAGCAATTTTAGAATGAATGTGCCAACCTGCAGTACCTTTTTCTAACGGATGCCCCTCAGAGCCATTATGCTGCACATAAATAACCGGAATATCATGCGCGCGACATTTCTGAATGAATTCCTGTAAATTTTGCAATAAGTCAGAGCCATTATGTACAGGTATACCTGCTGTATACATTCCTTCTTGTACGTCAATTACTACAAGTGCTTGTTTCATTACACACCAGTCCCTTCATTTTTATATTCCACCATCCAGCAATCTTCCCATTAAATTGATCCATCCCCTACACATTTTCTCTCTCATCATATCCATATAACGTTTTCCACTCTATATTTAAAGGCTACATTTGTATATATCCAATAGGTTTGTTTTAATATTCTACAATACACTTCTTCTTTTTATCTTCTGAATTACTTATATAACGCTCTCGAACTTGCTGCGGTGATTGTGGTTTATCTCGTCCTTCATAAAGTGAAACTTCCATCAGTGGAGAATTTTTTCATCTCCCACTGATGGTTAGTTGAACCAATCGGGCTTTTACGGACAGTTATCCCCCACCTATCTTCCTCGTTTCTCTCTGAATCTTGAGGTGGGGGTCTTACTGCCCACGAATATCGGGATAAAAGCGTAAAACTTCAGGACTTGATAGCCAGTTTGATAAAGTTTGAACATCATTTTCTGTTACGTATCGAATGAATAAATTTTTTTGTAATAACATAATTCTCCTCCGCTCGTAATAGTTGTAATATTCAGTTTCATTAAACATTACAAAAATAAAGTTGACATAATGTTATTATTACATTTCATTGGAAGAATGCATAACTACTTTTATGTCTTTATCCCTTCTTTTCATATACATTTCAATCATTAAACTAAACAACGCGAAAAGAAAAATAATCCCACCTATTTGAAAAGTTTGATTAAAACTATTAATAACTGCATGTTTATATTTTACTTGAATTTGTTTGTAAAATTTATTATTTTCACTCGCATCCTTCATTACACTTTGCTGTTTCGTTATTAATTTTAACTCTCGGAGCATTTTTTCCTTTTGTAAACTTGTTTGATTGCTTTCATAAATGATTTTTTCCGCTTCCTTATTTACTTTTTCTTTTTCAATAGATAGTTGATGGTTTAAAATAACAACTAAAACAGCTACACCAACAATACTACCTACTGTTCTAGAAATATTTGATACACTTGATGCAATACCCGATTTTTCAGTTGGTACACTTAATACTGCAGTTGTTGTAAAAGGAGCAAGTGTACAACCTGTACCAATACCTACAATCATAAGCCTCCATACATAGTCCCAATCCGTATAGTTTAATGACATATGACCAAATAAATAAGAAGCAATTAAAAATGCAATCATTCCTATACAACCAATAGCAATACTTCCTCGCTTAGCTGCAATTGGTGTCATAATTGCTGTCACGACCATTGAAACAATTGCTAATGTACTAATAATCGTTCCGGCCCGAAGTTCACTCATTCCTTCTACTTCTACTAAATAAAAAGCAAAAACAAATAAAAAATTCATAATGCCCATCCCCACAAAAAACAAAGCGAGATTAGCAAATGAAAACTCCTTGTATCTGAATAAATGTAAAGGTAACATCGGATTTTCACTTTTCTTTTCAATGATAATAAATAATACGAAACTTATAAAAGAAATGATAAACAGAAAACTCATAGTTGCGTAGTTTACACTTGGTTTATTCACTTGTATAAGAGCATATACAAGTGTAAATAAACCAAATGATGAAGTAATCATACCTGGCCAATCTATTTTACGGCTAGATGTAAGATCATAAGATTCTTGAATGAAAAAGAAAACGAAGAGTAAAGAAAGGATACCAATTGGAACATTAATAAAAAACACCCAATTCCAGCTCAATTTATCTGTTAAAACACCGCCAAGAGAAGGACCAATCGCAGCAGCTAAGCCGCCAAAAGCCCCCATAATTCCGCTAATCATACCTTGTTTTTCTTTTGGAACAAGTTCTAATCCAAGTGGCATCGCAACTGGAACAATGATAGCAGCAGACATTCCTTGGAGTACACGAAAAATAACTAACATATGAAAAGAAGAAGAAAATCCACATATTAGTGAACTAATTGAAAATCCTAATAAACCAATGACAAACAACATCTTGCGACCAAATTGATCTGCAAGACGTGCCGCAATTAATAAACATGTAACAAATGCAACGTTATATCCATTTGCAATCCACGAAATATTGTCTATTGAAGTATGAAACGTTTTCGTCATTTCTGGAAGTGCAATACTCACAATATTCGAATCTAAGATCGCCATAAAAAATCCAGAAACTAATGCAAATAGTGCAAATAATTTTCTCATATCCTTATATCTCCCTATTTATTTTCCTTATAAGAAACCCCGTTAACAAAAAGATTTACACTTGTCTCTATGTATTCTTCTAATTTAATATCCTCTTCAGTTAAACTAACATTCATAATATATAAAAATAATTGACCATAAAACATATTTGCTATTAATCGATAATTGCACGGTGCAATGTATCCTTTTTCACTAAGTTTTTGTAAATATGTTTCTAAGTGATCAACTAAATGTGAATTTAATTCATGAAGCAGTCGTTTCATCTCACTATTTTGTCTGGATTCAAGTAAAGCTGCCCAAATGTAATTTAACTTTGGAAGGTTAGTCTGTATGTATGTTTCTGCAATTGTTGTAAGGTCTTTACTTAAATCACCAGTAAACTGTTCATCCAATCCTTCTAACAACGCAACTGGTGTTGTTCGTAAAATAATACTTTCTCGAAATAAATTTTCTTTATTTTTAAAGTTACGAAAAATGGTTAATTCGCTTACCTTTGCCTTTTCAGCAACTTCACGAATTGTCGTTGCTGTGTATCCTTTTTCACCAAACAACAAAACAGCTGCTTCAATAATTTTTTCTCTTGCTGATGTTTTTCCCATTCCAATTCCTCCATCCGATATGTTAGTAAGTAATTACTTACATACTAACATAAAGAAAAATGAAAGTAACTAGTTACTTTCATTTTTCTGAAATATTCTTCTTAATAAACTACTAAAAATTATATTTGTCAATGTTATCCTTCGTAAACACAACCCGCTCTGGCAATACGATAATTCCATTTCCTTCTGCCTCATATTCATATCCTTGAATCGAATTTGGTTCTACTTTAACTTTTCCAACGCCAGGAACTTCAAAAGTATCACCTACTTTTAACTTTTTATCCTTCACCACCATCTCATTTGCAACATAAGTTGCAAGTGCACCTTGTTGCTTTACATCCCATAAACCAAACTGTTGAACTGTCCCGCGTTTTACGTAATCACGCATAACATTAGGGGTTGAAAATCCAGTAACAGCAAC
This sequence comes from Bacillus bruguierae, assembly GCF_037104725.1. Taxonomy (NCBI): domain Bacteria; kingdom Bacillati; phylum Bacillota; class Bacilli; order Caryophanales; family Bacillaceae; genus Bacillus; species Bacillus bruguierae. The sequence continues at coordinate 27,020 of NZ_JBAWSX010000008.1, forward strand.
TTTCTTATCCATTTTCAAATTTTCTACAGCCTGTGCCATTGCTGGTAATGCAGTTGCATCAGGACAAATAACTGCATGAATGTCTGGATACGTTTTTAAAATACTTTCGCCTACTGCTAATGATTTTTGAGCATTGTTTTCACCATACTGGGTCGTCACAATTTCCCAATTTGGATATTTTTCCTTTATTATCTCTTTCGCTTTTGAAACCCATTGATTTTGATCCGTTACTGTTGGACTAGAATAGAAGAATGCTACTTTTCCTTTATCTCCAATTTGTGAAGCTGTCATTTGAATAAGCAAGTTCGCCAATTGCTCAGGTGTTCCTTGACTAATATAGAAAGAACGATCTTTCGGGTTTACATCAGAATCCCACGTTAATACGGTAATCCCCTTTTTCTTTGCACGCTGCAAAGCTTGAGATAAACCATCAACAGAAGTGGATGAAACCATAATTGCATCATAATTTTGGTTAATAAAGTTATTAATATATTTTACCTGTCCTGATACACTTGCTTCAGAAGGTCCATCATACTTTAAATTTACACCGAGCTTATCAGCCATTTCTTTTGCACCTTCTCCGCCCGATGTAAAGAATCCGACTCCAGTTAATTTTGGAATAAAGGCTAATTTCACATCTTTTGATTTTTTACTATTTGATTTTGTATTTGTACATGCCATAATAGAAGCAACAAACAACAATAGAATGATAAATATACTTACCTTCTTTTTCATGTTGTTTCCTCCTTATGTGAGACACTTTTTTTAGTGAAGAAATATCTTATATTTGAATGGCGCATTATAACTGAAAGAATTAAAATAATGCCAATTACTACATTAGATTGCTCATTTGTTAACCCCGTCATCTGTAATCCATATTGCATGATTCCAATAACGATACTGGCAAGAACGGTTCCTACTATACTTCCTTTTCCACCAGTAATAAGGGCACCGCCTAATACAACTGCTGTAATGACTGGTAAAATTGCTTCATTTCCTAAATCTGCTCGAGCTGATCCAAAATAAGCAGTTAGGAATATTCCCCCTAATCCACCTCCTAACCCCGAAAGCATATAGGCAAAAATGACAATGCGCTTCGTTTGAATTCCAGAATATTTAGCTGTTTTTTCATTTATACCTGTTAAAACTACATATCGACCGTATTTTGTATGCCGCAAGAGAATAGAGAACAAAATTGTCATAATAAGAAGTAACCAAAATAAATTCGGAATCCCTAATAATGCTCCATTTGCAAGTTGAACATACGAATCTGGCAACCCACTAATCCCTTCATATCCGGTTGCTTTAGATCCTCCTGAAATGACAAGAGCAATACCAGAATATAAAAACATTGTTCCTAAAGTTACAACCAATGGTTCGACAGTTGTCATTTGAATAATAAGTCCGTTTAAAAAACCAGCTAGTATACTTATGACAAGAGCAATCATTACAGCAATAACAATAGATATCCCATTCATCCACAATACACCAATAAGAATAGATGTAAGTCCCATAATTGATCCAACCGAAACATCGATTCCGCCTGTCATAATGACAAGTGTCATCGGTATCGCAGCAATTGTAATAAAAATAAAATCGTTCATACTAAACAATAAATTTCCTATATTAAAAAAATCAGCATTTAATAGGCTAAAAGCGATAAACTCGGTGAATAACAAAAGAAGGAGTGCTCCCTCCCACTGAAAAATCCAGCGAAAAGATTTCATATTTCAACCTCCCTTTGCTCCTGTTTCCTCCATTTTTGCACTACACTATCTAGAATAATAATGAGTAATAATAAAAATCCTGAAATTGCGTTGTTCCAAAAGGCTGGGATTTTCAAATATACTAATGAACTACTAATCACCTCTAAAAACAATGCTCCTAAAGTTGCACCAAAAACTGATCCAGTACCACCTTTTAAACTAATACCTCCGAGCACTGCAGCAGCGATTACTTGCAGCTCAATTCCTGTTCCTGTTTGATTCGGTACAAATCCAATATTCATAACAAATAAGCATCCAGCAATCGCAGCGGTTATTCCTGAAATCATAAAGGCCAAAATTTGCACTAACGCTACTTGAATCCCAATCAATCTTGCACCTTCTTTATTATCTCCTACCGCATAAAAATATCTTCCAAACGATATCTTTGTTAAAAAAAGATAAGTGGCTATTAACAAAAGTCCAATGAACCAAACCGTTATAGGAATCTCTAACCATGTTACAGAAGACAATTTTTTATAGTCGTATGGAATATCTTCAATCCATTTCCCTTCTGTATATATAATCATCAAACCTCGAATAATACCGAGCATACCGAGAGTCATAATAATTGCCGGGACACGAAATTTTGTCACACCTACACCATTTACAATTCCAATAAACGCACCAAGTAAAAGTGTAATTATAATTGCATAAAAAGAGTTATTCCCACTCTTCAAAAACATTCCGCATGAAGCAGCACATAACCCCATTATCGATCCAACTGATACATCAATATTTTTTGTAAATAATACAAACGATTGACCAATTGCAAGAACAATTAAAATAAGGCTTGATTTTAAAATAATCGAAAAAGAATCGAATTGAAGAAAATCTCGATTTATCATACTAACAAATATAATATAAAGAACTAACAGCCCTACAATAGAGGTTTCACGCATTTTGAGTGCATATGTAACATATTTCATTCTTTTGAAACCTCCTCTCCACCATAAGCAGTACGTGTAATGCAGTCTAATGAAATTTCTTTCTGTTCTAAATGTGAAACGATATTACCATTTCTCATTACATACACACGATTTGCTAAATTCATAATTTCTTCTAAATCTGAGGAGATCAATAATACAGCTAATCCATTTTCTCTTAGTTTATTAATTGTTTCATATATTTCTAGCCTCGCCTTTGCATCTATACCGCGCGTTGGTTCATCTAAAATAATGAGTTTTGGCTCGCAAGCGAGGTATTTTCCTAACACTATTTTTTGTTGATTCCCTCCCGACAAAGATTCTATTCTTTGGTTTGTATCATGAACCGTAATTCGAAATTTTTTAATATACTCGTTCGTTAAAGCGCTTTCTTTTTCTTGTTTTAAAAAAAATGTACTTAAACGATATAAGAGGACAGAAGTCATATTTTGCTGAACAGAAGCAATTGAGAAAATTCCATGCCCCGCTCGGTCTTCAGGTACATAGATCATTCCTGCATCAATTCTCCTTTTTGTTGTCCACGCTGTAATTTCTGTCTTCTCCAATAGTATATTTCCTGCTGTTACAGATGTAATACCATATAATGCTTCAGCTAGTTCCGTTCTTCCCGCTCCCACAACGCCTGCAATTCCAACAATCTCTCCTGCTTTTACTTCTAGTGAAATATCTCGAAATTTATGACTAGATAAACCATTCACTTGAAGTACTCGTTTTAACGCTGCTTTTTCTCTGTACAGATTCTCTTCCTTTTGCATTTCCTGGTATCCTTCCGGTAATAATCCTTTTAACAACATATCGTAAGTAAATTCATTTACCTTACCTTGATTAGAAATTACCCCATCACGTAAAATAGCTACTTGATTTGCAATTGCAAAAATTTCTGGAAGCCTATGTGTAATATAAATTATTCCAATTCCTTGTTCACTCAAATTTTTCATTACAACAAATAGACTTTTAATTTCGTTTGCTGTTAACGTCGATGTAGGCTCATCTAAAATCAGAATCTCTGCCTCTCTTATTAATCCTCTAACTATTTCTACTAATTGCTGCTGGGCAATAGACAACAATGACGCATGTTTCTCTAGCTGTAAATTCCAGCCAAGTTTCCTCATAAGTACATCTAATTTCGTCCGAAGCTGTCTCTTATTTTGCTTCATACCTAATAAAATATTTTCCTCAATAGTCATATTCGGAAAAATAAGCGGTTCTTGCGGAACTAAATAAATACCATTTCGATGAGCTTCAGATGGATTAAAAAATGTAACAGGTCTCCCTTTTATTTTGATTTCTCCTTCATCATATGTGTACAATCCTGTCAATATCTTCATAAACGTTGACTTTCCAGCCCCGTTACCACCAACTAATGCAAAAATATCCCCTTTCTTTACTGTTAAATCGATTCCTTTTAGTACTGGTTGCTGTAAGAATGATTTTTTTACATTTTTAACTTCCAATAAAGGAAATGGTTCCAAACTTCTTTCACCTACCTTTAACACGAAACAATTTTTCAAGCTCTAATGTTTTTCTCTACTTGTTTTGTAGCATTGTATATCTTTTTCTTCATATCTAGAACTTATCTTTCTCAAGTAATTTCCAACTGCTGACGGTATAAATAAAAATTTATATACATATGTTGAAGAGATGGCAAGCATGATGTAGCTAAACTTTGAAGAAAATTTGTGAACGAAAGCTGCTTGGCATTATTACAAAGATCATCTTATCAAACAAGAAGTTGTCTCCTTACTACATATATCTAGAAATAAGGTTGTCCGTTTACTATACCATTTTACTTTTTCGATATATCAGTCACTGCTATGCAGAATACAGCATGACCCGTACTCGCTTTATCCTTTTGTTTTAAACCTTGCATGTGGCAAAAAAGGCCCTGACCGCTTCTATGCATGACCAGATGCTCTCGTCCGCTTAAAAAGAAAGAGGGTTTTTATGTCGATTTTTTAATTTATATTTATATAAAGAAGGAACGGACTGAAGGAGCGTGGAATATAATGGCTGCTCTATTAGCTTATGATGCCGGAACTGGTAGTATCCGAGCTGTCTTATTTGATTTACAAGGTAATCAACTTGCTGTTAGTCAACGAGAATGGGTTCACATAGAAAACTCCCGATATCCGGGTTCAATGGATTTTGATGTAAAGGAAAATTGGAAACTTATTCAAGACTGCACAAGAGATGTACTACAAACCAGTGGGATTCCTCCTTCTTTTATTCAAGGAATTAGTGCAACAAGCATGCGCGAAGGATTTGTTTTATATGACAAGAATGGTACTGAAATTTGGGCGTGTGCCAATGTTGATAACCGTGCGGCGGCGGAAGTTACACAACTTAAACAAATACGATCTCACCTTGAACAAGATGTATATACAATATCAGGGCAAACATTCGCTTTAGGTGCATTACCAAGATTAAAATGGATTGCGAAACATCAACCTGACATTTATAAAAAAGCACATTCTATTACAATGCTAAACGATTGGATTTTATATAAGTTGTGCGGTGTATTACAAATGGATCCTTCCAATGGATGTACGACGGGAATTTTTAATTTACATACTAGAAATTGGGCTCCAGAATTAATAGAGAAATGCAACCTCTCATCAGTACTCTCACCGAAAATAAATGAAGCCGGAACTATTATTGGAAACGTAACAAAACAATGTGCAGCAGAAACTGGATTATTCGAAGGAACGCCTGTTGTTACTGGAGGCGGAGATGCACAAATGGCTTCTCTCGGTTCTGGAGTTATCAAGAGCGGGCAAACATTCATTTGCGGCGGAAGTTTTTGGCAACAAGAAGTAAACGTAAGTAATCCTGTACCAGATCCAAACGCTCGCATTCGTGTAAATTGTCACGTTCTCCCTACTCTTTGGCAATACGAAACAATTGCCTTTTTTCCCGGTCTTGTTATGCGCTGGTTTCGGGACGCTTTCTGTCAGGAAGAAAAGCAACGAGCAAAAGAACTAGGTATCGATGCTTACGAATTATTAGAGGAACAAGCAAAACATGTCCCAGTTGGATCACACGGTATCATTCCGATTTTTTCTAATGTTATGAACTATATTTCTTGGCGACATGCATCTCCCTCTTTTATAAATTTAAACTTAGATTCTGAAAAGTGCGGGAAGAAAGAAATGTTTCGGGCAATTGAAGAAAACGCAGCTTTCGTAACATATGGAAATTTAAAGTTAATTGAAGAATTAACGGGACAATTCCCGAAAGAAGTAACTTTTGCCGGAGGGGCTTCAAAGGGAAAACTATGGTGTCAAATTGTTGCTGATGTATTAGGCGTTCCTGTAAAAGTACCAGTGGTCAAGGAAGCAGCTGCTTTAGGAACAGCAATTGTGGCGGGGATTGGTGTCGGTATTTATCATTCAATGGAATCTATTTCCGAACAATTTGCAAAATGGGAAACAACTTATATACCGAACAATGAAAATCATAAACAATATCAAAAGCTATACAAAAACTGGAAGGATGTATATCAGCAGCAACTCCAATTAGCTGATCAAGGATTTACTTCTCATATGTGGATTGCACCCGGCGCTCTGTAAATTGTTACAAAAAGGAGTGAAAAGTATGTTAAAGGTGAATGAAGAAGATTTCTCCTATCGCTTCGGCGATAATGGACCAAAATATTTAGTAAAGGGCCCTAATATTGATATAGGTGTAGTTGTCATTAAACCTGGGCAAGATTTTCAAAATCATTATCATACAACTTGCGAAGAAGTTTTCTACGCATTAGAAGGTGAGATAGATTTCTATATTAATCACGTAAAAGTTCCTATTAAACAAGGCGACGTCTTACAAGTTCATCCTCATGAATCTCACTATCTCATCAATCGCTCTTCTCAAAATTTTAAAGCGCTCTTTATTAAATCGCCTCATTTACAAGAAAAAGATACTGTACAAACAGAAAATCCAAACTGTAATTAAGGAGTGATACCCTATGACTTGGGGATTTCAAAATCGCCTAAACACTATTTTGCCTGATGGAAAAGCAGTTATGTTAGCAATTGATCATGGTTACTTTTTAGGACCCATTCATGGATTGGAACAGCCTCATGAAACAGTAAAAAGCTTACTTCCATATACCGACTCCCTCTTTTTAACGAGAGGCGTTCTTAATTCTTGTATACCTGAAGATTGTAAAACCCCTATGGTTCTTCGTGTATCAGGTGGTGCGACTGTAGTTGGAAAAGATCTTGCGAATGAAACAATCGTTACACCAATAAAAGAAGCTTTGCGTCATAACGTAGCTGGCGTGGGCGTATCTGTCTTTATTGGATCTGATTATGAAACACAAACTGTAACAAACCTTGCTAATGTTGTATCTGAAGCGCATGATTACGGCTTACCTGTACTCGGAATCACCGCAGTAGCAAAAGAACTTCAAAAACGAGAAGCACGTTTTTTGGCGTTAGCTTCACGTGTATGTGTTGAAATGGGTGCTGATATCGTTAAAACGTATTACTGTGAAGGCTTTGAAAAAATCACAAGTACATGTCCGGCTCCAGTTGTGATTGCAGGTGGGCCAAAGTTAGACACAATTGAAGCGGTGCTTACGATTACATACAATGCACTGCAAGAAGGGGCAGTCGGTGTCGATATGGGGCGGAATATTTGGCAATCTGAACATCCGGCTGCGATGATTCAATCGATTCATGGTATCGTAAAAAATAGATTAAATGTAAAAGAAGCTTTAGAATTATATAATACGATTACAAGCTAAGCATTCATATATAAGTTAAAAAAACGACATAAAAATCCATTCCTTTTTAGGGGAGGACGAGAGCATCTGGCCGTGTATAGAAGCGGTCAGGGCCTTTTCCTGCCACATGCAAGGTTGAAACAAAAGAAGAAAGCAAGTAGCGCTCATATTGCATTCTGCATAGCAGTGACTTATATGTCGAAAAATGAAAATGAATTTATATAGTTTCTTACTTAACTTTATATGTTTCGTATACTACTAATATAACAATGGACTAGTATTAAGGGAGAGAAAAAAGATAATGTATCTTCAGTTCTATTCATACAATCGTATAACCCCTGACACTCCTAATAAACATAAAAATAAATTACGATTAAGAACAAGAAACATGGTTTATCCACATTTCTTGTTCTTTTTTAACTTCTATTATTGAAAATATTATTTTTTCTTTTAAAGCTACAACAATTTCTCTTTAATTTCTTTTATCGTTAATCCCTGATACTCTTTCAAATCTTTAATCTCTGCCAATCGTTCAAGTGCCTTCACACGAGGATATCTTCTCGTTAGCCTAGTATCTTCTTGTTCAAACGGAACGAGTCCTTCCTCGGTGTAATATTTAATAGTACTGTAGCGAATACCTGAAAGTTGAACCAATTCACTAATACTTACATACTCTGATTTCTGTATTATCTCTAAACTTCGCTGTCTTCCCATCACTTATCACCTTTTATGTTGTTGCTGATGCTGCAATTGTAGCAATAGAGGCATCAATATTCTTAATTGCTTTATCAATAGATTTAATGGTTTCAAACATTTCTTCTTTACGGAGTTGCTCAATTTTTTGTTTCAATGCCTTACGCTCAAACTCAGAAAAATAATCGTTTAGCATTTTCTTCGCATTTAAAAACAGTGCCAACACAATAGTATGCTCTTCCAGATTGCCTTCTTCTAATAGTTCAGCACGAATTTTTTCCACAATGTAATTGCGAGTGTTTGCTACATCTACATATTTTTTCTTTGGTACAACAAACAAGATTTCTGTATTTTCCACTTCTAGAACATCTTTTTCTACAAGCCCCTCTACAACTAACTTATAAACTTCACGTTGCTTAAACATGTGGTTATAGAAATAAGATGCCCATTTTTTCAATTTTTTCGGTTTTTCCGAAGTCATAATTTCTAATAAACGATCAAGAGACTTATCTCTTGTTGAAGTAAAATCTAGAATCGTTACTGTATCGTCGTCTTCAAATTTCACCTTACCTTTTAAAGACAACTCCACTATACAAGCCATAACAGTATAGAGTGCGATATGTTGTCGGAAAATAGATTTTAGTTTATTCGTTTCACGGTCTAAAGATAATAATACAAATTCTTCAGGAATAGTTAATTCTTTTAACAATTGACTTACCTCCCGTTTTTATAATGGATTTGCAATTCAGCACTTACTACTTACTACTTACTACTTACTACTTACTACTTACTACTTACTACTTACTACTTACTACTTACTACTTACTACTTATCATATGTAAAAAAACTAAAAAACACAACAGAATATTATATTTATTTTAAATGTTACAAATTATCAGTATTTTCATCCCCTGTAAAGGATGTATTCTATGTAAATGTAAACCAAAAAAGTCCTTTGACTAAATTGATTAATGAATCGCAATCATATAAACGCTCCAAGCAAGACAAAAATAATACTATTAAAACGAAAAGAAGAATAATAGAAATGATAGTTATGATTGAAAACTGATCTATCATCCTGTTTATTCTTCCTATTTCTGCTTTATTTTATTAGGTTATATTAATTTTCATTGTTAATATTCTACTTAAAAGATCATTAAATTAAGAGGTTATTCCCTTACAAAACTTTAATGTTGAGTCTAATTTTTCTTTCTCTTTCAGCAAGTCCATTAATTGACAAGCAGCTACTGCAAACTCTGCAAATGCAGTACCTTTTGCAGTTATTATTGTGTCTTCCACTTCAATATCTGTTCCTGTATATACTGATGTTTCAAACAGGACTTTGTTATTCTCATATGTATGCTGAAGACACGTAAACTTTCTATCGTTAAGTACCCCTGCTTTTCCCAACAAAATGGCGGAAGCACATATAGAAGCAATGGGAATATGTAAGTTAAAGGCGTTCATTAATGTCTCACTAACAATTCCCTTATCTACTATTTCATGAACACCATCTCCTCCAGAAATAAGGACTAGATCAAATTCATTTACTGTAATTTCAGATAAAGAAGCTTCGACTTGAGTCCATAACCCACCGATACTTTCTACTGGTTTACCATCTACAGAGACGGTAGTAATTTTTGCTTTACCCACTTTTCTAAGCAAAAATAATGCGTGAGCTATTTCGAAATCAGCATATTGTGGATAGGCAAGAAATAATACTTTTTTCATACGATAATCCTTCTCCTTTACACTTGTTATTCAATTACTTATAAAACCTTAAACATTCCTATCAAATACTTTCAGACTATTATCTGCTCTTAAATTGCGAAGGTTTTCATTATCAAATTATTAGAATAGTCAATATAAAATCTTGTATAATGAAAGCAGTAATAAAAATCTACTATATCGGACGGTGTTATATATGAATGAAACTCTTACCTTACAAGAATACTCTTTTAATTATCAATCTCAAATTTTAGATTTAATCCTTTCCATCCAACAAGATGAATACAATATTCCTATTTCAAAAGAGGATCAACCTGATTTACTTAACATAGAAAGCGTTTACCAATCTGGTAACGGTAACTTTTGGGTTGCACTTTATCAAGGAGAGGTTGTAGGCACTATCGCTCTTTTAGATATCGGCAATCGTCAAGTAGCATTGAGAAAAATGTTTGTGAAAAAAGAGTTTAGAGGCAAAATATTTCAAACAGCTAGTCTTTTATTACATAATGCGATTGCATGGGCAAAGACAAAAGAAGTGAAAGAAATATACTTAGGAACGACGTTACAATTTGTCGCGGCCCATAAGTTTTATGAGAAACATGGTTTCGAAAATATAGAACTTAACAAGTTACCTACCAATTTTCCTATCATGCAAGTAGACAAAAAGTTTTATAAATACATCGTTTCCTAACGAAAAGACAATCTAAGACCTGAAACTAAAGGTTTAGATTGTCTTTATTTTTATGTGTTTAACGTACTTTTTGAAGTAATGTCGCCCATTCTTCTTTTAACAAAGAATACATAATCGCATCGTGCATCACATCATTTTGAATCATATATTTTCGAAGTAACCCTTCTTCCGCAAAGCCTACTTTTTGTAATAATTTACGGGATAATTCATTTTCCGGGTACACAACTGCTGAAATTCTCTCAAAATAAAGTGTTTCAAACCCATATGTAAGAATTGCTTGTAGTGCTTCTGTCGCATATCCTTTTCCCCAATACGTTTCATCAAGTTCATAGCCGATTTCAGCTCGTTTATGTCTGTTATTAATAAGATGAAAACCGCACGTTCCAATTAGTTGATCTGTTCCTTTTAATACAATTCCCCAGCGAAATGCAGAACCTTCTTCATATCTGTTCCTAAAATTTTTGATGACGTTTTTTACTTCTTCAATATTTTGAAACGAATCCATTCCAAAATATCGAATAACAGGTTCTTTTATAAAATATTGAAACATTGTATCTGCATCAACTAACGTTAATTCTCTTAACTGCAAACGATCTGTTTCTAAACTAGGAAATCTTTCCATTCTCTTTCCCCCTTAATCTAATGAACTGCAAATTTCAATAAAATTCCCGTCTGGATCAGAAACGTAAGAAACGGTTTATCCCCATGGCTTTATAACAGGCTCTACTAATACTGTTACACCATGTTTTTTTAGCGTATGTATTGTTTCATTCACATCACCAACCACAAATCCAATCTCAAATGTAGATGATTTTGATAACGTCTTCGGAATTGATAATCCCGTTAACTGTTGAACACTTTCTCTACTATTGATTGCCAAAATTGTGGAACCTGTATCGAACTCAACATATGTACCGTGCTCCCCCTTTATTGGTAACTGTAAAATATCACGATAAAAACGGATGCACTCCTCATATTGCTTCGCATATAAAGTGAAACTTCCATCAGTGGAGAGTTTTTTCATCTCCCACTGATGGAAAGCCCGTCCAATCGGGCTTTTACGGGCAGTTATCCCCCACCTATCTTTTTTAGAAAAGCGGAAGCGGCACGCTCAGAGGCGCAGGACGCCCATGTCCCTGACAAAGAGGCGCTTTTTGCCTCGTCGGAGGGGGCGAAACGACCGGAGGTTCTAGCCGCTAGAGCTGGACAACGTTTCTCTCTGAATCTTGAGGTGGGAGTCTTACTGCCCACGAATAGCGGGATAAAATGATATATTTCATTTGAAGTTTCGCGTTTCTCCCCCTCCTTCACATCCTTTCTACATTTGACAAGAAATACAAAAATCCTTTAATTTTTTCATGAATAAACATCCCTATAGTTACAAACGCTAACAATGGAGGTGTGTTAAGATGGAACCAATGCTTTGTCCAAGTTGCAAAACGAACCGTACACGATTCAACATTATTGAACAATCAGTAAAACCGGTAAAATTAAATCCACAGACTGGTCAGATTGAAGAAGAATATACAAATGATAATATAAGTGCATTTCATATGGCTTACCAAGGTCCTACATACCGTGTACAATGCGCTGCGTGTGGATTAATTGAAAACCCAGAGCAATTTATTAAACCCGCACAAAATCAATCTTTTTAATTGTTAAAATAATGCTGCCCCCAAAGGTTATTATTACACAACTTTGGGGGCAACTTCTTTTATTCCTTCTCGATACGTACAAAAAATTGTTGTCATTTTTCTTGCAGTATTCACAGATAAATTATCTTTGCACATTCATTATTATTTAATGTGTAGAGATGAGTTGAATCTTTTCAAAGAATGCTTGTAATCGTATAAATTCTTCTTCATTTCCACGTGTTGTAAAAATTTCTTGTTCCTGATGAAAAACAACAATAGCAGGAAACGTTTTAAAAAGCGCAAATACATGCTTCGTTTCTTTTATTTTATTAATTTGATGAAAAGGTATTTGTAATGAAATCGGGAGCTTTCCAAATATTTCACCGTAAAATAATAACTGCTGTTCAGTATAAGCTAAAATACCTTTCACAGGAATAGGATTTGCATTTGGTGTTCCTACTAAACCAGACATTCCATTTTGCATTTCGTAATAAGCTGAGGTCATTCCTTGTATATTTTCAGTTGAAGATATCCTCTCTTGAAATTCTTTCATTGCTTGTTCTTTTAGACCCATGTTTATCACTCCATTAATTAAGATGTATATGAAATATTTTACTAGAAAAGAGAAAATAAATATGGATAAAAATGTTACTTATTGACTGAAAATTTTCATCCTATATATTTATCTAAAACATCCCTTCTTCTTCGAAAGCCAATCTTCCCATGCATCTTCATGCTGTTTCACAAAGAGCGGCGGGAATTGGTCAATTGGAAAATACTTAAGCTCTAACGTTTCATTACCATCTGTTTTTAACGTTCCGCCTACTGTCTTGCATTGAAAAAAGAACACAATCGTCTGCGCTTGATCTCCATTTGGGTATTCATCGTAATATTTCGTATATACGCCAATTAAATGTTCAACTGTTACTTTTAATCCTGTTTCTTCATATACTTCACGAATGGCCGTTTCTTCAGCAGATTCACCAAGTTCCATCGCACCACCAGGAAAACCCCACGCATTTCTATCTCCTCGTTTTTGCAGAAGCACTTCGCCTTCTTCGTTACAAATAAGTCCACCTGCAAAATTAAGAAAGATTCGTTCAGACCCAACTTTCTCTCGAATAAAACGAATATAATCCAGCTTTTTAGTCATATGCATCCCCCTATATTACTACATACATTTTTTCTAAATCGTACCAATTGAACATGATATAATCATAATATACAGAAAGGACTGAATACAATGTCAACATTACGAGATACAGTAAAAAACCTACTCCATGAAGATGAAACGATCCTTTATCACACACAATGTTCTCTATCTTTATTTCTACATAAAGGACCATCTGTACCGGGAGTTATACTAACAACAAACAAAAGATTGTTGTTTATATATAAAGAAAAAGATACCTCTAATCCTACACGATATGAAGAATACATTTACAAACATATTGAGGAAGTAAAAGAACACCCTTATTTTTTCAGCTTTCACATCGCTATTTACTACAACAATGATTGGGTACAATTTCGAGATATCTATGATAAAAATGCAAGAAAGCAACTTTGTTCCATTATACAAAAGCAAGTTACAAGTAGCCCTATATCCTAAGGCTACTTATTTATGTATCTCTTCACTAAAACATGTTCTACATTGTAGTATAACGAAAAATAGTTTTATTTTTTAGAAAATTTTGTTAAAATATTCAAAAAGATTGTACCGGAAAGGAAGAAACAAATGATACATAAATTAAAAGAAAATATCTCTTCTGTTTTTGTCGGAAAAGAAAATGTGATTGATCTCCTCTTAGTTTCTTTATTAGCAGATGGACACGTCTTATTAGAGGATGTACCTGGAACAGGAAAAACATTGCTGGCAAAAACAATTGCGAAAAGTATTGGCGGGCAATTTTCGCGTGTACAGTTCACACCTGATGTATTACCGAGTGATGTAACGGGTATTGAATACTTTAATCCGAAAACAAGTGAATTTGAGCTGCGTCTTGGTCCTGTTATGACAAATTTATTATTAGCAGATGAAATTAACCGTGCGATGCCACGTACACAATCGAGTTTATTAGAAGCGATGGAAGAAAGACAAGTAACACTTGAAAAGCAATCCACACTTCTTCCGAAACCATTTTTCGTAATCGCAACGCAAAATCCAATTGAATCACAAGGAACATTCCCTCTTCCAGATGCTCAGCTTGATCGCTTTTTAATGACCGTTTCGATTGGTTACCCTTCTCCAGAAGAAGAGCTACAAATGATGCGACGTTTTCGAAAGAATAAACCGTTAGACGCTCTTCATCCGGTCATCTCACTAGAAGATATAATCCAATTACAAAATAAAGTAAAAGATGTTCATGTATCGGAACCTTTGGAAGACTACATCATCAAACTCGCTAACGCAACTCGTAATCATGATTTTATTGCAAATGGAATTAGTCCGCGCGGAACACTCGCTTTAGTGAGGGCAATTCAAGCTCTTGCCTTTTTACGTAATCGCGAATTTTGTACACCAGAAGACGTACAATTTCTACTTCCTTACATTTGGAAGCATCGTATTATTTTATCTATGGAAGGCGCTCTTCGTACGACAAAACAAGAGATGATAGAAGCAATTTTGAAAGAAGTTGATGTGCCGGTGGAGATTGAGCAAACATGAATGGTCAACGTCTCGTCTCCGTCCCATTAGTATTTCAAAAACATATCGTTCAATTAACGATTCCAATTGCCCTGTTGTTCACATTTTACTTACCGCAATCACTTATCATATATCCATTTCTGTTTTACTATATATTTTCTTTTTTTATTTATCGATATGTGACTTACATAGAGAATCACTTTCAAATTATCAATAAGAAACAAACAACAAGGCTATTTCCTGAAGAAAACGGACAACTATCCGTTATGTTACAAAATGAAGCAAAATTACCGCTAGTGAATGGAAAATGTTTTTTTCATATAAATCCATCGCTCGTTATGCAACCAAGCAACAGTCTAGATCAAATATCAAAAACGCTCTTTTCTTTCCCATTTTCACAACGCGCTCGCTCACAGAACATATGGGATTTAACGTTCACAGCGACAAGACGAGGCGTTTTCCAAATTGAACAGTTTGAATGCATCATTGGTGATCCCTTTAACATCATTCAAGTTCATTTACCAATTATGCATAAATTAAAAACAGAAATTATTGTCTATCCTACCCCGAAGCAAGTTGCAGGGCTACAAGAAATACAGCAACTAGTACTAGGCTCTTACAGAACAAATTTTTCTTTTTTTCATGATGAAACGTCCATTGTCGGAGTAAAACAGTATGAAAGGGAATCATTTCGTGCCATCCATTGGAAGGCATCAGCAAAAATGCAAAGTTTGCAAGCTAAGCAATATGAAGCAGTAAAAAATTACAGCTGGACAATTTGTATCTGCCTTGCCTCAGATCGAGGACTTGGATGGAGAGAAAATATGGAAGACTTGATTTCTTATGCAACATATATTTGTCAAATTGCAACAGAAAAGAAAATTCCCTTTGAATTATTTATTAGTATTTTAGTAGCAGATGGACCGCTGCACTTGACGTTGAATGATGGTCCCACGCATTATGCAAAAGTATTGGAAGAACTTGCACGTATTTCAGAAGATAGTACATTACTGCCGCGAGATGGTTTTCTGCATTATATGCTGCGAAAAAGAGCGAGGTCGTCTACACTATTTTTCCTTGGCGTCCCTAAGCACCATATCCCTCATACAATGCAGCCAACATATATTGTTCACGATGAAGGAGTGGTGGAACAACTTGAATACATGGCTACGGTACGTTAATAATTTTATTCTTCTTCTCCTCCTTTCCTTATTAACTGAAAAAGGAGAAGTTGTACACATAGTTTTGTTTCTTCTAGTCAGTCATATTTGCTTGCTGCCTATTATGAAAATTAGTAAAAAGAAAAATAGTTGGCTTACAGCACTATTTATTCTACAAGTCATTGTTTGCTATTGGTTGGCGTTATTTTCTTCTATAAGTTCCGTATTATTGCCGTTTTTCTTTTTTCTTATGTACGCAAAAGATGATGTTTCACCCTTCCATAAATTATTAGGAGCATTTCTATGGTCTTTTTGTTCCTTTCTCCTCCATATGCAATTTCCATCCATATGGGAAATAGGATTACTTATTTTGTATACACTTCTAACATTATGGATTACAAGTTTTAATCGAAACCAACAAATGTTGCGTTTGTTCTCAATTACAGCTATCGGGATTTTGGGTTTTTTATTCATCCCCATACTCTCTTACGTACGAACTGGTATCGCTTATGCTCTGCAATGGATTGCTTTAGGATTAGGATATATTTTAAACCCACTATTTCTATCGGCTGAACGGAAGCAGAAAGATGATTCTTTGAATCTTAATTTAGGTCAGGGTAATTCGCCGCCTCCACCGGTTCCAGAAAAAGAATATGATCCATTCATTTTACAATCTATTACCATCCTTATCATAGTAGTTGCTGCCATATATGTGATTCGGAAACTATATAAGAGGCGTCATGAAATCAAATTTGGGCGTATGTCTTCCTATGACCCTATCGTTGTTGGTCCAGAACAAGGAAATATACAAAAGCGAAACCGAAAGTTACGACCACCAAACAATGCAATTCGCAAAGAAATTTTTAAACTTGAAAAAAAATTAAAACCGCCCTTAAATCGGCAACGTGGTGAAACAGTGGAACAGTGGATGGAAAGACTTGGCACTGAAGAAGACATATATATTCAGTCCAACATTATTATAGAAGCATATAGTACTGCCAGGTATGGAGAGAAAGAAGATAACACCCTTCTTCAGCAATTCAAAACAGAAGCGCATACATTATATAACTACAAAAAGGTAGCTAATAAGAAAAAATAATATAAAAAGCTTTCAAGACCTCCATGAAAGCAATGTAAAAAATAAAGGAGAGTATGCATTAGTCATTTACAACATGTGCTCTCCTTTATTTTATTAAGTGAAAACTACCATCATTATTTTTTTGTTTATTGCTGTCTAAATTTAGAAATTAAGATTTAATCAAAACATGCTCTAATTTATTATCTTTCTCCTTCTAAAATAACAGCCACTAAAAAAAGAATGAATTTCCCTACAATTCCTCTTGCGTAATTCCTTTCTTGTAGTTAGAATGAATTATAGTTAGGTAATCTAATTAAAGGAGTAGACATAAAGAAAATGCGTAAGAACGGAAAAGGAACATATTCAGATGATACCTTACCAAGATTGGGTATTCACCCTTATTTAGACCTTATTAATCACTCTGCATCATCAAGTACAAACCGTAATGATGCCTCTATGGGCTTAATCATGTTATGGTTAAGCGATAATATCTTAGATGTAATGGATCAAGAGTTAGCTCAATTCGGGATTACAGAAAGCAAACTTGATTTGCTAATCTTAATAACTCTGCATGATAACAAAGTGATAACTCCTTCAGCAATAGCTGAACGTTTAGGAATTAGGCGGGCATCTGCAACTTCTATGATTGATTGGTTGGAAAAAAGAAACCTTGTTACACGAAAACCCAGCTCGTTTGATCGTAGAAAAATCTATGTCAGTATTACCGAAGAAGGCCGTACGTTTGTTGAAAAAGTATTGCCAACATATTGGTCCGTTTGTGCCTCTATTTTTGATGAATTAGATCCTACTGAGCGCCAAGTATTTGAGAAAATCATCAAGAAATTAAATGAAAATATGCAAGTACGACTTGGAGTTGGGCGATAAATAACAATT
The DNA here is from genome assembly GCF_037104725.1 of Bacillus bruguierae. NCBI lineage: Bacteria > Bacillati > Bacillota > Bacilli > Caryophanales > Bacillaceae > Bacillus > Bacillus bruguierae. Next base: position 44,978 of record NZ_JBAWSX010000008.1, read on the forward strand.
AACAGCTACCTATCCAAAGCGATAGTAGCTCTTTTTCAACTATTTAATTAGGTTATCTAACTATAAGTTAATATAATTAAAATAAAGGTGAAGGTGATTTTATGATCGCGATCGATTTTGAAAAACAGCACAACTATAATCTTATGACACTCATATTATGTTGGACTGGAATGGTTGTTATGTCCAGTTTATATGTAAGTATCCCACTCATTACCATGTTTAGTGATAATTTTCATGTTTCTCTATCGCAAGCAGCTACAACTTCTAGTATATTTTCAATAGGTTTTGCTAGTGGATGTTTTATTTACGGTGCGATTTCTGAAAAATATGGCCGCAAAAACGTTATATGCATTGGACTAATTTCTTTAAGTGTCATTTCATTACTGCTTGGAATGGTTCATTCTTTCTCATATATTGTTATATTAAGAGGTCTACAAGGTTTAGCTGCTGCAACATTTTCACCAGTAGCGTTAGCGTACACACTAGAAGTATTCCCTAACGAAAGAAAGGTTGGTGCTGTTGGTTTTATTAGTACAGGATTCCTCGTTGCCGGAATCGTCGGTCAAGTGTTTAGTGCTTACGTAAGCCAACAATTTCATTGGCAATTTGTTTTTTACTCCCTTTCTGCAGTTTATATTCTTACTGCATCAATAGTGTTCTGGTTACTACCAACAAGTATAAGTCATAATCAAAAGAAAAATATTTGGGAGCCAATGAAGCAACTCGGCATTGTCTTTACTAATAAAAATCTAATATTTAGTTACGTAATAGCGTTTGTTCTACTCATGTCTTTCGTTAGTATGTACACCACCTTAGGACAATATTTAACTAATCTACCTTTCAAAATGAACAATCACGAACTTCTTTATATTCGTTCATTCGGGGTCCTAGGAATGATATTGTCTCCACTAGCAGGTAAATTAGCAAAACGTTTTAGCGTTCTGTTTGTACTTCGGTGGGCGCTACTTCTCTCCATTTTCGCCCTAGCTTCGATGGGCTTTCTTACAAACATATTCTTTTTAACAGTAATGAGTATAGTCTTTGTAAGTGGCATTGCACTCTCCGTACCTTCTTTAGTTTCTCTTGTTGGTCAATTAGGAGGTAAAGCTCGTAGTATTGCAATATCAATGTACACAGTCATTTTATTTGCTGGAACAAGTTTTGGTCCAATTATCTCTTTTACATTTATGAAAGCTTTCAGTTTCACTACGACGTTTATTCTATTTGCAGCCATACTCGGTCTAGGCTTACTTGCAGCTTGTCTCGTTAAGCATGAAAATTCACCAATAGTTGAAGTGAAATAAAGAGATTTCCGCTACTTTTAATATGTAATGATTCATTCCATCACATAAAAAAGAGGATACCTTTATATCCTCTTTTTTATCATACATTTCCCTATTTCTTTACGCTGTCACAATATGTTCCACACACTCAGGTAAATGTTTGAGCTTTGTTTTTAAAAAGGCCGGTTGTGTATTAAACAGATGTAATTCTTCTATTGATACCCACTGAAATTCAAACTCTCGACCACCATCTTCTCTTATAAAAGAACCCGTTTTCGGAATAACGCAATCTTCTAAATGAGTTTCATAGTAAAAACCAATTTCATGAAACTTATGATTATCATATGTAAAAAACTTCTCCACAATCCAGATTAATCGTTTTACATTTGCATTCGCTTCTAATTCTTCTTGAAGCTCTCTTTTCAAAGCAGACTCACTACTTTCCAGCATTTGAACTCGTCCGCCAGGTAAACACCAAAAATTATCTCCCTTCCCGCGATGAAGAAGAACCTGTCCATTCTCTATACATACTGCCACTACGCGATAATTAAAACGTTTCCCATCCTCTGTAAAAACAATATCCATCCCGATTTCCTCCTCATATCTATCTGATCAATAAAAAACCCACAAATTCCATTATAAGAAATTTGTGGGTTTTTTCCTAATTATTCCGCAAAATTTTTCGCAACTTCTCTCGCTTGTGCAATTGCTTTTTCTTTAATACTCTCTGCTTCATTCGGCATTTGATTCATACCTTCTACAAAAATAGATTGCACATCTGTAATTCCAACAAAGCTCATAATGGCCCGAAGATAACGATCTCCAAATTCCATTTCTTTTGCTGGTCCTTCTGAGTATATACCACCGCGTGCTTGAATATGAACGGTCTTTTTACCAGATAACAAACCAACAGGACCCTCTGCTGTATACTTGAATGTTTTTCCTGCAATACAAATTGTATCAATATACGCTTTCATAAGCGGTGGAAAACTAAAATTCCACATCGGTGTTACAAATACATATTTATCCGCTTCTACAAATTGATCTGTTAATTTATTAATTGCAGCGACCTTACTTTGTTCTTCAGCAGAAAGATTTTCAAACGCTGTCCCTTGTTGTAGCTTTCCCCATCCACTAAATACATCCGCATCAATGTACGGAATATTAGTTGTATATAAGTCAAGTTCAATAATTTCATCATTTGGAGCCTCGTTACGATATACTTCTAAAAAAGCTTGTCCAACTGATAGTCCATATGATTGATCTGGTGTTTTTGGATTTGCAGTAATGTATAAAACTTTGTTCAATTGCGATCTTTCCTTTCGAAATATAAATTCAACCCTCCTTATATTGCCTTTTATATTGATTTTTATTAAAAATTTTATATCGTTTTGCTATTTACATCATTTATATACTTTACAAATAACACGCGACTTCCACCTTTTCCGTCATAGTTTGTATGTACAGATACTCCATCCACTTCATCATCCCCTCTTTCAATTTCAAATCCAATCTCACGATGAAATTGAATAGACTTTTTGTTAGCTGGAGATGTTATTGCTTTAACAACGTGACAGCCATTGGAACGAACTGCATCAAAAAAGGAAGAATACAATGCCGATGCAATCCCTTGTCTTCTAAATTGCGGATTCACACCAATGAAATGAACATATGCCTCATCCTCAAAAGTTTGCGAGAAAAAGCCACATAAAAATCCCGCAATTTCACCATCCTTTTCAATAATAAAACTTGTTTCTTGAAAATGAACAAAAAAGAGCTTTGGCAGCATATCTGCCATCGGTCTCCCGCCCCACCAGTCATTCATAACAGAATGAATTGTAGTATAATCCTCAGGTCTAATTTTCCTAACGTGCATATGTCATACCTCTCTTTTTCCATCAATGTTTATATTATTAGATATTAAAATACATATTCCTTTTTAACTTCCAGATTCATATGAGATAATTAAATTAAAATAAATGAAATTAGGTGAAAAATATGTACAAAAAGCCTTCTTTTGGCGAGAAAAAGCAGTATATAGAATACATCTCACGCCCAAGCTCTTATGCAATTATTTTTAAAGAAGATACTAGTAAAATAGCCGTTATCCAAAATGGAGTAAGATACTTTTTACCTGGCAGTGGAATAGAAAATGGTGAAACAAAAGAAAGCTGCTTACATCGCGAACTATTAGAAGAATTAGGCTGGGAAATTGAGGTGCAGCAGTATATTGGAAATGCCGAGCGTTACTTTTATGCTGAAAAAGAAGATATACATTATTTAAATGATGGTCACTTTTACATATGTAGCAAAATACGAGATTATCATGTTCCTACAGAAGATAGCTACATTTTACATTGGGTATCTTCTTCTGAAGCACAGCAGTTGCTTGTTCACGATCATCAACAATGGGCTGTGAGGCAAGCAATGTTAGTACACAAACAAAAATAATTACCTTTTTCGACTCTTTTATTCCACAAAAAGTAAAATTAATCTTTAATCACCATATTTAACCAATACTTTTATTGGTTTTATTTTTTCTTCACTCAATTCTTGAAAACAATGAATTAATTCTCGATGTGTTATTTCATGTTCAAATAGCTGACTTATAAATCGAGTATGCTTCACATACTGTAAGAACCAGTTTGCATGTCTTTTATAATCTAATCCATCACTAGAACCAACTATACGTAGTTCCTTTTCATAGAACTCTGATGTTAAATAAAATTCTTCTTTTTTCCATTCAAGATGCCTTTTTCCGCATAAAACAAGCGAATGTTGTTCCATCTTTCCCCATCCTTTAATAACTATAACTGTCTTCAATTAACATAGTTCCTTTTTAAATAAGTGCATACCATTTCGTATATGATACAACTCGTATTCTCTCTGAAACTCAACAGAAAATAGAATTATATTCCACCCATTCCATTGTATTACTTTTTGCTTATTTTCTTCAATTCAAAAAATTAAAACTGTTTTTCATAACATTATTTACACAATCTGAACACACAAAAAATGACCACACCTCTCTCGGTGTAGTCATTTCCATACTAACTTACCTTCTTTAAATTCAATACTGGCTTCTTCACTGTTCCTTTTTTCACAATATATAACCCAGCGAAAATAACAAATCCACCGAACAACTGCATAATGTTTACCTGTTCGCCAATCGTTACGGCCGCAAATATAACAGCAAATAACGGAACGAGATACATATAAACCATTACTTTCGTTGAACCAATTTTACTAATTCCAACGTACCACATTGCAAGTCCAAAAATTGTGGCAAAAACAATAGAGTAACCTAATGATCCCCAGCTTAACATGTCAGTTGGCCATGTTAACGATTCGACATTTATAAAGCAGTATAATACAAGTGGCACAATTCCTAACAAAGTCGACCAAGCAGTTACGCGCATTGCAGAATATTTCGTTATAAGCGGCTGAGCCAGAATCGGATACCAGCCCCATGCAATCGACGCGGCTAATCCAATAAGATTTCCAATCCATGCATATTCATATGCAGATTGATTCGTATGCCCTGTTAATAACACAAGTGCTGCACCGCTAAAAGATAGTATAGATCCGATTTGTATTTTTAGAGAAAAGCGTTCTTGTTTATGTAATACCGCTAAAATCCCCGTAAAAATTGGCGACATTGCAATTAATAATGATGCATTCGTCGCAGATGTGTATTTTACGGAAAGCATAAACAGTGTTTGATATAAAGTCGTCCCAACAATACCTACCACTAACAGTCTAAGCCAGTCTTTCTTCTCTATACGTAATGAGCGTTCCACAATAAAGGTAATAAGCAACAAAACTGGAGACGCCACTAAAAAGCGCATACTATTAAATTGAATGGATGACATATACGCCACTCCATATTTTCCTATCGTATAGTTTGCTCCCCATACTAAAGCAACTAACATCAGGAGCACTTCCATTTGCCTTTGTTTCATCAAAACCTCTCCTTCCCTCATTTAGCATAGTAAAATTGGCCCAATGTAACACCATCCAATTGGCTGTTTTTTTACCCAGCCAATTTGCTATAATGATGATAATGAAGTAACAAGGAGAGACGTTACAAATGAAATGGACATTAGATACTGATAGTAAAATCCCAATCTATCAACAAGTTGTTGATTATATTGAAAGACGTATTGTGTACGGAGAGCTTCCACCTGGCAGTTTTCTTCCGTCAGAACGCAAGCTAGCAAAGCAACTTCATGTGAATCGAAGTACAATTACAACAGCCTATAATGAACTACGTGCAATGGGAATTGTTGAAAGTACAACAGGAAAAGGAACGCGTGTAAGCACACATATGTGGGGCGTATCTCCGAAATTCACACCAAATTGGAGGGGGTTTGTAGAGGGCGGGACATTTTTACCTAATTTACCACTCCTTCGCTACATTCGTGAGCAAGTGCAGCAAAATGACAATATCATTGATTTTGCAAATGGGGAGCTTGGATGCGATTTGTTCCCGCACCAGCAATTACAAGCGATTTTACGCGAACAACCGTTAACACAATCGTTAAGTTATGATCATCCTCAAGGCTATCTTCCTTTACGGCAAGCTGTAGCTACATATATGAAGGAGCACTTACAAATTGATGCAACTGAACAATCCATCATGATTACTTCCGGCGCCCAGCAAGCACTGCATCTTATTGTGCAATGTTTATTAAATCCAGGCGATGCTGTAGCATTTGAAAGTCCATCACATTGTTATTCCTTGCCTCTTTTTCAATCCGCAGGCATTCGAATTTTCCCATTACCAGTTGATGAACATGGGATTCATCCAGATGATGTACATGAGCTACACAGAAAGCATCGGATTAAAATGATTTTCTTAAATCCAAATTATCAAAACCCGACCGGAACGCTCCTTCATCCGAAGAGAAGAGAAACTCTTTTATCTTTATGTGCCGATTTACGTATTCCAATTGTTGAAGATGATCCGTCTAGCTTATTAACATTAGAAAAAAAAGAACAAGCATGTTCAACCTTAAAATCAATTGATACAAATGGAACGGTCATTTATGTCCATTCTCTATCCAAAATGATAGCACCAGGATTACGAATTGGCTGGCTCGTTGCTCCGCAGTCCGTTGTTGAACGCTTATCAGATGCACGGCATCAAATGGAATTAGGCTTAAGCATTTTTCCGCAATGGCTTATGCAGCAATTTTTTGAAACAGTTCCATTTGAAGCACATTTACAACAGTTACGGTCTGAATTAGTACAAAAAAGAAATATGTTAGCAGATGCACTGCAACATTCACTCCAGAAAGAACTCTCATTTTCCTTGCCAACAGGAGGAATTTATATATGGGGAAAATTACAACAACCTATCAATGAAAAACAGTTCATAATGCAAAGTTTAAAACAACAAGTTGCCTTTATGCCCGGCAGTATTTTTGGCGCAAAAGATGGTTACATTCGTCTATCTTATGGAAAAGTAGATATAAACCACATTACTGAAGGAATCTCTCGTCTGCAACAGGCGATTAAGTTGTCTCATACATAAAATTATTTCTGACATCTCTCTAACCAACTACTAGCCACTAAACGCATGTAAGTTATTTGTATATATACAAGTTAAAAAAACGACATAAAAACCCATTTCTTTTTAGGGGAGACGAGAGCATCTAGCCGTGCATAGAAGCGGTCAGGGCCTTTTCCTGCCACATGCGAGATTTTAAAACAAAGAGAGCAAGCAAGTAGCGGTCATGTTGTATTCTGAATACCTATTATTTATATATCGAAATATAAAATTGTATTTATATATAAGATAATCTACCTTTTGTCCTTTTCCAAATTACTCAGAAGTACAGTAGGTTTCTGTACTTCTGGCAATTTTCATTCAGTTTAATTCCTCCTAAAATATGTACATACCATTCCGTATATGACATACATTCATATTTTCTTCCTTTCCTTGAAACTCTACAGCAAATGGGAATTCACCGTAATTCTTTAATTGATTTTGAACGATACCATTTCCAATCGGTTCGCAAAATTGAATCGTTATTTTCCCAAGAGAAAAACCTTGCGATATCGCATTCCATTCCTTATTTATTTTGGGCGGACTCATTTCTATATGCAGTAAATCTTTCCATCGTTTGCTTGTTTCATTTACATTAGTAACAGCATAGAACACTGTTTTCATTCCAATTATGTGATTATTATGGGGCGAGATTACTCCTTTTTTCTGTAAATCATCCCTTCTTTTTTCATCCGATTCACTCCACTCAATGAAAAATGGGAACCTGGGGCCGTCTCCCTCTTGTTCAATAAATAGCATTTTCCAGCTTAATAGAGTTCCATCATCCCTCATACGTTTCCCTTCCAATGGACCTTTTATATGAAATCCCTTTGCCACCAGTCTCTCAGTAAGCTCTTCCATCTGTTCTGTACGCAGTGCAATTTGAAGCATTCCTTCCTCTATTTGTAACTTATGAATAGCTTGTTGAATAAGGGGATTCTCTGCTTCAATTGCAACCTCTTGATTTTGCACTGCTAAAAACTCAATGTATGCTAAATCAAAATAACATAAACTATTATGTGTCCCCCAATTCGTATGCTCTCCTCCTTGAACTACATGAAATCCATGTCGTTTCATTTGATTTATCACCTCAGCTGGAGAACACCTAACTACATGAACAAGATGATCAAACTGTAACATCTCCTCACCACCCTTACTTTTATTCTTTTAGTGTATTATCTTTCAATTATTTCTTGCAATTTAAATCTTCTGAAAATATGTTAATTCATGTTTATTATAACGAAAAAAATAAAGCTAATTGAAAGACTAAAGGATCTTTTCCACTAGAAAGAGGAGCCTTTAATTTTAATGCGATTCTTCCTGGAAATAAGAATTTCATCTCAAATAGCTTTGTCGAAAAATATTTTTCTGAATTTTCTATTAATTTTAAAGGATTTTTTGAAACACAATGCGAAACCATTGTATAACCTTTTTTCAATAGGTTACCTATTACATACTTTTTAGGATCGGGATGAATTTTGAAAGCACTTTTCTTAAATAGCCATTTTTTTCTATAAAAAAATCCTTGCAATATTTTCAGAAAATCATTACAATTGCCATATATTAAAAATCATAGTAATAGAAAAATCCTCATCAATCCGATGAGGTAGAGGTCGCGGCTTTTATTAGTAATCTAGACGAGACGCAGAGAACGTCAATAACCCTGGATAAAAGGAAAAGCTGCCGAAGTTTATACTTCTTCTCTGGAAGTATATGCTGGGGCTGTTTTCGAATAGGAACAGAACTGTCACGTTTACAAAATTACCGTGTAAACGTGGGGCGCTATCTTAACGGAAGGTATGATGGGGTGGCTATTTTTGAAATGCTCCGCTAAAGTCCTTTGGCGGTTTTTTTATTCCCCCCGCTCCTTCCTATCTTACAAGAAAAGGAGTGTTGAACATGAACGGCGCAACTACTAACGTTACCTCTACAGCTACAAATCAATCTGCACAAACAACTAACGAACTTCGACGCGGATTAAAATCTCGTCACCTTACAATGATTTCTCTCGGTGGTACAATCGGTACCGGACTATTTCTTGCTAGCGGTGGTGTCATTCATACAGCTGGCCCTGGTGGAGCTCTTGTAGCATACGCTGCAATTGGAATTATGGTTTATTTTTTAATGACAAGCTTAGCTGAATTAGCAGCGTACATGCCTGTTGCTGGATCTTTTAGCACATATGCGACAAAATTTGTTGATCCATCGCTTGGATTCGCATTAGGTTGGAATTACTGGTATAACTGGGCAATTACGATTGCTGCTGAACTTGCAGCCGTAACATTAATTATGAAGTTTTGGTTCCCAAATACGCCTTCCCTTCTTTGGAGTGGCATTTGCTTAGTCATTATGTTTCTTTTAAATTACTTATCTGTTAAAGGATTTGGTGAAGCTGAATATTGGTTCGCACTTATTAAAGTAGTTACCGTTATTATCTTTTTAATTGTTGGATTTATGATGATTTTTGGTATTATGGGTGGCGAGCCTGTTGGATTTAAAAACTTTACTGTTGCAGACGCACCATTTAACGGTGGTATTATGGCAATCATCGGCGTTTTTATGGCTGCTGGTTTTTCATTTCAAGGAACTGAATTATTAGGTGTAGCTGCTGGTGAAACTGCCGATCCAGAGCGTAGTATTCCAAAAGCAATTCGCTCAATCTTTTGGCGTATTCTATTATTTTACATCTTTGCAATTCTTGTTATCGGTCTATTGATCCCTTATACAACTGATAGTCTTGCAGCAAGTGACGTAACAGTAAGTCCATTTACACTTATATTTGAAAAAGCAGGGGTTGCATTTGCTGCTTCTGTTATGAACGCTGTTATTTTAACTGCAGTTTTATCTGCCGGTAATTCAGGAATGTACGCATCAACTCGTATGCTTTGGGATTTAGCAAGACAAGGAAAAGCACCGAAATTTTTAGGGAAATTAAATAGTCGCGGCGTACCTGTTAACGCGTTAATCGCAACTTCAGTAGTTGGCTGTGTCGCTTTCCTAGCTTCCTTATTTGGCGACGGTGTAGTATATATTTGGTTATTAAATGCATCTGGAATGTCTGGATTTATTGCATGGGTCGGAATCGCTATTAGTCATTATCGTTTCCGAAAAGCATATATTGCACAAGGAAAAGATTTAAATGATTTACCGTATAAAGCAAAATGGTACCCATTTGGTCCAATTTTCGCATTTGCACTTTGTGTCATTGTCATTTTAGGACAAAATTACGGAGCGTTTATGGGCGAGTCTATCGATTGGAACGGTGTACTTGTTTCCTATATCGGCCTCCCTCTCTTCCTTGCGCTGTGGTTAGGATATAAATTTACAAAGAAAACAAAAGTAATTCCTCTTGATAAAGTAGAACTTTAATCCGGTGGAGATTCTTCATCCCCTGCTGATTATCGGCTCTTACTGCCTGTTAATAAGTGATAAAGGTTAGCCAACACAATGGTGTTGGCTAACCTTTTTTTATCTGAACGAATCCTTGTTCAAAGGTTATAGTTACTTTATGTCGAATAGTGTACTATATATAAATTTTTCTAAAAAAGGATGAGATTAAAATGAATATCGCATTAGAAATTGTCTCCACAGAACAACTAGAAATATTAAAGAATTTTTATGCCCTATACTTACATGATTTATCCGAATTCTCACCTACCCTTCATCCAAATGAAAATGGATTTTTTGAATTTGATGCTTTTGAACTGATTTGTAATCGAGATGAGCTTTCTCCTTACTTTATTACATATGAAAGAAAATATGTCGGATTTCTCCTATTCGCAAAAACACCATTCACGGCACCAGAAACAGACTTCTGCATTAACGACCTTTTCTTATTAAAAGCATACCGCGGAAAAAATATCGCAGATCAAGCAATCTTAGAACTGTTAAAACAAAACAAAGGAACTTATTATGTAATGCAATTAAAAAGCAATAAAACAGCGATTCATTTCTGGGAGAAATTTTACCAAAAGAATGGGATTCAGTATCAAGCAGCTGAGAAAATGGATGGAGATGATTTATGCTTAACACAAACATTTACAGTACCATCATTACTTTCCAAGCTGTAATCCCTTTACTTCCCTATTTCTCATGTTTTTACAATAATAGAATAAGAACTATAAACAAAGGTTGGGGTTTCATGAACATTCGTGTAACTGATGGAGCAAAAACAATACTACGGTGCGTTTATGAGAAAATCTATCGATTGGCGCGGTGTACGCATTTCCTATATCGGCTACCTCTCTTCTTTGCGCTGTGGTTAGGATATAAATTTACAAAGAAAACAAAGGTCATCTCATTAGATAAATGTGAGCTTTCACAACAAAAAACCTGTCAATTCATATTATCAAGACATAAATATGAAAAATACTTAAAAAATAAAGCCTCCATCATATTATATATGACTAATATGTTGGAGGCTTTTGTTTTGTTTGAAGTACTGCCCAATAGCTATAAATGTTGTAAATAATAAAAAACAAACGTATCGATAGACCTTCTATCTATCAAATCATTTCCAATAATTTTTCATTAAATTGATAGACCAATTTGCTTGTCTAATTTCATTCTTTGGAAGAAACTCCTTCATTACAGGTTTAATATCAATGATAGGTGTTCCATCAATTGCATCTAATCCTTTCACCACTAATTTCTTTCCAGTATGCTCTATTAATTCAACTGTAGTTACACCTAATTTATTCGGTCTATTTTTTCCTCTCTGCGAAAAAATTCCGACTTTCGGAAAGTTAAGATTATTCCTCGGATGCCTTGCTTCATACTGAATTTTATCATCAGATACTTTGTCAAAGTAAAAAATTATTTCTAAGTGTGAAAAATCTTCTATTCCTTGTAATGCAGATTCATTTAATTCATCAGTTAGTTCGACTTCTGACACAACACTCCCCCAATTATCATCTTTCATTTCTTTACGAGAATTATGAACGTATGCAACTGGATTCATTATAATTTCCATATAAATCCCTCCCAAAACTTCTTTTTTTAATTATATAAGAGATTTAACTATAAAAAAATTTTGTTTTTTTAAATTAACTTAATAAGTTTTGCTAATAATCTACTAAAAAAATGCTTACTAAAAAATCCTTTCCAACAATAATTGACATCATCTCACCGATAGAACGTCTTCCTTATATAATTTGTTGTCATAAGTTATTTTAATTTTTTACTTAAAACAATGCTTCTGTAATTTGTAATTTCCCAATTGACATATTCAATAAAACGATATCCTTTATCACCGTAGTATTTAATCAGATGACTAGCTCCCTCAGCCGTATCTAATGCGAGTTCCTCTACCCCTTCTTTTGTTGCCGTTTCTTCAGCTAATTCAAGCAATTTTCTTCCAACTCCCATTGATTGATAAGAAGGATGGACTCCAAACTGACCTATTCCTGCTACATTGCTTTTGTTATACCAATTGCACCCTTTATTATTCTCTGGTGAGTAATAGGAAATTGTACCGATAATTTTATTATCCCAAATGGCAATAAAACATAATGCCTTATCAATTCTTTTAAGAGTAACACTAGAGTCCTGATAAGCAGCCAAATAATTAAAACCTACATCCAACAGTTTTTTATATGACTTATTTATTACTTTGGTTAACTCTTCAATATCATCTTTCTTACGATCGAAAGCACGAATATGTATCATATTATAATTAGTAAAAATATTGTTTTGAACTGTGCTCATATATATCCCCCTTTTATTTATGGTTTATCATTAAAAATGACATATATATATATATTATAAATTTTTTAAAACACAGCACAAACAACGCATGGAGAAATGAAATGGTCATGCGTTGTTTATTTTATCCTATCCTTTTAGAACCAAATCTGCATTTTTGTCAGGAGCTTCTGTGTTTACATAAAATTCTTCAGCTTTCCAATATCTATTCTCAAACTTTGTAATGTTCTTTTGTGTATCTTCACTTTCACGAAGAAATCTCTTACTTCTCGGACAATCTAGATATACAACATAATCATAGAAGCTTCTCCACTCTTTCCGCTGCAGAAAAACACCTTCTACTATAAGAACAGAAGGATTAGAAAGTTGAACTTCCTGCTGACTATGTGTATTAGATTCATCATCATAAACAGGAAGAATAAGATGGTTAGCGGATTTTAGTTTACCGAAAAAATTGCGACTTAACCAATCCGTATCCCATTGTAAGTTGTAATACTCATACCATTCCTCATTCCCCGTATTGTAACGTTTTTCACGCTCTACAATATAATCATCTATGTGAAAGACATGAAACGAGGTCTTCTTTTCTTTCATTTTATGACTAAGTTTTTTCACGAGTGTTGTTTTGCCAGAACGGCTTAAACCATCTATCCCTAAAATAAACCGACTGCCCACGCCGTTATTCTCAATTATTTCCAGTAATATTTTTTCATTCTCCCCCATATTACTCTCCCCTTTGAAACAAATCTCTTTTTTAGTAGCTACAATGAAATTTTAACGAGATTCAAACATATAAGCTATATGCCTTAACAATTTTGGTTTCCGTACAATTACTCTTCCCTATCTTTACCTACTAAAATTCCATTTACAAATTCACCAATTGTTTCATGAAACGCATAATCAAAATATTGCTCTTGTCCTGTTTGTTCATTATTAACAAGTATTGTTGTTGCTCCTATTTCTCGTTTTGCTATTTGCGGAAAGGATGCCACAGGCTGTACTTTCAATGACGTTCCCATCACAAGTAATACATCCGTTTCATACAACCTTTCAACTGCCATTTGAAATTGCGGCAATGTATCTCCGTATAACACAACATCAGGATTCAAAATGAAATTACACTTTTCACAGCGCGGTACTTCATGTTCAATCATATATTGTAAGTTATATTTTGCACGGCACTTCGGACAATGAGCAGATTGAAGCGTACCATGTAAGTCAATGACATGTGTACTCCCGCTCAATTGATGAAGTCCATCAATATTTTGTGTTAACACTACAATATCTTTTCCCGTCTGCTCTAACTGCGCAAGAAACGTATGTCCTTTATTTGGTTTATATTGATGGAATGTATCAATTTGAAAAATTGCCTTATAATGTTTCCAAAATTCTTTCGGATTTCGATTATAGTATCCTCTTGATAAATACATTTCTACGTTTGCATCTGCATACAAACCATTTGCTGATCGAAAGTCTGGAATTCCACTCTCTGTACTTGCACCTGCTCCGGTTAACACTGTAATCTTCTTAGCATTGTTAATAATAGAACGCACTTCTCCATAATGCTGCACAATATTCACCTCTATGTATCATTCTTTTTTCATTATAACAGGCATACGCAATAACTTGGAAATTTTTCCTTAATAACTTATCCTGACTACTATATAAATATCGATTGCACATTCGTTTGTTCTAATGAAAATAAAAGAAGGAATCAAAACAGCAAATGAGTTTTGATTCCTTCTTTCAAAAATTATTATAACGCTCTAGCATGCTGCAATGGCCAAAATACTGCCGAACCTTTTCCTACAATTTGCTTTTCAGAAACAAAACCAAATCGTCGGCTATCCTTAGATACTTGACGATTATCCCCTAGTACAAATACAGAACCTTTCGGAACAGTTTTCTCGCCAGTTAGTTCTTCTAACGTAAAATCAGGAGTTAACATCTCTCCAGATAATTGCTTTTTAAATTCATCTAAATACGACTCATCCATTGCTTTACCATTTACATATAAAATATCATGTTTGTACTCTATTGTATCTCCTGGTAACCCAATTACTCGTTTTACTAAGTCATGCCCTTCATTTCCGTGAAAAACAATAATCTCAAAACGATCTAACCCTTGTAGGCTAAATCCTATCTTATTTACAACCATCCTCTCATTATTCTCTAAAGTTGGCATCATCGATTCACCTTGGACAAGCGATGGTGTAAATAAAAATGCCCGACAAACAAATGCAATAATTAAAGCTAAAGCAATACTTTTAACCCATGACATAATCTCACTTTTTTTCATATATTCACTATCTCCTTTAATAACTAAATGTATATAAGTTTAAAAAACGACATAAACCCCTTTCTTTTTTTACAGGAGAACGAGAGCAACTGGCCGTGCATAGAAGCGGTCAGGGCCTTTTCCTGCCACATACGAGGTTTTCAAACAAAGAGAGCAAGCAAGTGCAGGTCATGATGTATCCTGCATAGTAGCAACTTATATGTCTAAACATTAAAATGGACTTATATAGTCATTTTTGCGATTTCTCGTACAGTTTGAACAACAACTTCACCAAAGCACGATTTTTCTTCTCTCACCGCTGTACCAACGTGAACTTGTGTAATCCCTGTCTTATGCAGTAATTGTTGTACATTCTCTTTCGTCACACCACTACCAACGATCATTTCTATTTGCCCTTCACTTGCCTCGTGCATATGGCGTAAGACCGAAATGTTATCTTCTATTTTTCCTTGTCCGCCAGATGTTAAAATATGCGTGACCTCTTTAAACTTCCGCAATATTTTAACGTCTTTCACTAAATCTTCCATTTCATCAATTGCACGATGAAACGTCACATTCATTCCCTCTACTACTTCTAATAATTTTGCTAACTTTTCTTCATCAATTTCATTCTCTTCATTTAAAACACCTAATACAACACCAGTTGCACCAAGCTCTTTTGCCACTCGAATATCTTCTCTCATTAATCCTATTTCTTCATTAGAATATATGAAAGACTTGGCATGCGGACGAATCATTACATGCACTGGAATAGAAACAGCAGTTATCACATTTTTTATTAACGCATAGCTTGGCGTAAGACCACCTTCTGTAAATGCTGTAATCAATTCTATCCGTTTCCCACCGCCACGTTCAATCCGTTTGGCATCTTCTAAACATGTAGCGATGACTTCTAGCATTTATTAACTCCTTTTCGTACATTTTCTATTTTAATTATATACGAAAAGAAAGAATTGTACCTATTTTTTAACATCAAAATCTTGCAAAGCATGCCGTGCTAATAGCGAAATTGTCACATCATCCATTGGAGGATTATGAAGTCCAGCGCGTACATGTAAGTAATAACGGTGTAATGGATTTTTTTCAGATAAGCTCCTTGCTCCGACGATGCGCATCGCCTTATCAACAATAGAAATCGCTGCATTTGTCACAACATACTTCACCGCGGCCATCTCTGCTTGCAAACTCTGTATTTGTTCTTCTTCATATCGCTTTGCAACGCTATATAAAAAAGAACGAGCTTGCATGATTTCTAATTCTATTTCTCCTATTAATCTTTGCACATTTGGTAGCATCGCTATTGGTGCTTTCAAGCTATTTGGTTGATACGTTGCTGCAAACTGTAGAGCATACTGGCGTGCAGCTAGGGCAATTCCAAGATAACAAGCCGGAATATGCAGAAGCCATCCTCTTCTCTTTTCTATACTACGCGGAGAAATTTTCTCAACAAAATATTTATATGGAACTGCTACTTGTTCTAAAATCAAATCATGACTTGCTGTACCACGCATAGCTACACTATCCCACGTTTCTTCAATGGAGACACCTTCTGTAGTACGCGGAACAAGAAATTCACCTATTTCTTCCGTTCCTTCTATAGATGCGGAAACAAGAAAATAATCTAATACCGGTGCCATCGTTGTAAATGTTTTTCTGCCTGAAATAATCCACATATCTCCTTTTTTTACTGCTGTTGTCTCTGGCTTTCCTCCTCTTGTCGGACTTCCTGTATTTCGTTCTGTTGCTGCTCGGTTTACAAGCGCTCCGTCCTTCACCTTCTCACAAAGCCAAGAAAACATTTCCTTATCCCATAAACGATTTTCAGAAAGCTCATATATAATTCCAAGGTGCCATCCCATACATAGTGCCGTTGCACCATCGCCCTGTGCAATATATTCTTGAAATAGTAAAAAATCATATAAGGACATTCCTAAACCGCCTTCGTCCTTTGGAACTGTCCATGATGTATACTCAATTTCTTTTAAATCTTCTATATTTTCAAAAGGAAATGAATACAATTTATCTAACTGCTGTTCTCTCTTTGAAAATAGAGTGATATATGGTTGTAATTCACTAAGTCGCTCTTGTTGCTCTTTCGTTCTTACAAAATCCATTTCATCAGCCCTTTACACATTCTTTTTCTTAAACATATTAATCCACACCTCAATTGTTGCACTATTCCGACAGAAAAACAATGCTTTAAACAAAAAAAGATTTCCTAATACATTAGGAAATCTCACTTATCCATCCCCCTTCACAAGCCGGACAGGTAAGGATGCAACATAACCAATATAAGAACATAATTCTTTAAAAAAGAACGGTAACTCTGTGTCTAGACTACGGTAAGCAGACGTTGGTGTTGGTGAAGAATATGCATTCATACCGAGATGCTTAGCGATTCGCATCGCTCGTTTCATATGAAGCGGATCGCTTACAATTGTATACGTTTGTAAGCCATGTTCTTTTCCAATCTGCAGAGCATTTTTCAAATTTTCTTCTGTAAAACGCGATTCCGTTTCAATTAAAATGTCTTCATCTCTCACACCATGCTTTAATGCATATATTTTTGACGTACGCGCCTCTTCTAATTCTGCTTCAAATTTCGTACCACCTGTAAAAATAATTTTTTTAACACTTCCATTTTGATAGAGAGAAATGGCATGATTAATTCTCTCGCGAAGTACCGGTGACGGTTTCCCATTCCAAGAAGCGGCCCCTAACACAATTGCCGCATCTGTATCAACTTGATCTGTCTTAGAACGATAATGCCAAATATCATACGCCGCATAGCTCACAAATACAATAATGGAACCAAGTATGAATAAGAGTGCCTGCACCATCCTTATTTTAATACTTCTTTTTTTCTTCATAAACTGATAGCCCCCGTATTTCATACATACTTTATACAAAAATTCATTTAATTGAATAATTGGTTAATTCGTTATTTGAATTCATTTGAAAGAAGGTAGTTTTCTTAATAGCAGTTCTATAAAAGAGGTTGAAATAAAAAAGAGATTTTTATATCTCACACTGATATATATTCATTTTTTCGCCATCTAAGTCGCTGCTATGCAAAACATAACATGACCGCTACTCGCTTTCTTCTTTTGTTTTAAACCTTGCATGTGGCAGGAAAAGGCCCTGACCGCTTCTATGTACGGCCAGCTGCTCTCGTCTCTCCTAAAAGGAAAGAGGTTTTTATGCCGTTCTTTTAACTTATATATATAAGTAGTCTATTTACAATAACAATTTATATTTCTCTCAAATTCTTAACCTCTATATTGTAGCGAATTTTTCTGCAGAATGGAATCATGAAACAAAAGTATATAAAATCCGTAATCGTTTTGTAAGAAAAAATGCCCCCTAACATGCTAGGGAACATTTCTCTTAAACTATTATTTTAAAATCCAATATTTCATATGCTCTTCCTGTAACACACAACAAAAACCGGATTTTTCTAATACCCTCGCAGAAGCAGTATTACTTGTTAAACATTCCGCTTTAATCGTCGTTACATTTTGTTGATTTAATAACCACTGCACAAGACCTTTTACCATCTCTGTAGCATATCCTTTTCCTTGATAATCCGGAACAATACTGTAGCCTATTTCAACAATCCCATTTACATCTGGACCACCTTTACAGCCCATATCACCAATAATTGTATGATCCTCTTTATGAATAATAAGACCACTCCACCTACTACTTTCCGGTTTTTCTTGTAGTTGCTCTGCTTTCCACGGTAAAATTTCCGCATAATCAGGCATAGGCCATTGCTTAGAAATTTTATAAGGAATTATTTTCGAAAGCTCCTCATTTCCTTTTATAGTAGCCTCTACTAATTCTAATGTGAAAGAAATCATTTTTAAACGCTCTGTTTCTATATACGGCAACTTTATCCCCCTCTACCTATAACACATTAATTTATTTTCTAATCGTTCTTTTACACTTGACCAATCTGATGAGATAATACTATAAACAACTGCATCCCTCACATATCCATTTGGAAGTAGCCGTTCATTTCGCATTACTCCCTCTTTTACTGCCCCTAGCCTTTCGATTGCTCGCTGAGACCTTTCATTGCGAGCATCTGTTTTAATTTGTACACGCAACATTCCTAGCTCTTCAAATGCATAGCGAAGCGTCATATATTTGCACTCTGTATTTACACTTGTACGTTGAACGCTTGGACTGTACCAAGTATGTCCAAGCTCGGTTGTTTTGCAATCATTTGATATGTTGTATAGCCGCGTCGTTCCTACAACCTCATTTGTCGTTTGATCAATTACAGTAAATGGAATGTCAACTCCCCTTTTATACTTTTCTATTGACTCTTCAACTAATATTTCCATATCTTCTAAGCAATCCATTTTCGCTATTAAATATGTCCAAATATCTGGGTGTTTTTCAATAATGGCATACAATGGTCCTACATCATTTATAGATAATAATTGCAATTTTGCTCGATTATATATAAATTCCATAAAACAGTCCCCTTTTCTTTCCATCTCTATTATATAATAGTATTAATTGTATAAATTTTCAAAAGTATCGAACTGAAGCGACTTAGGGGGAATATATTTTGAAACACTATTTTATCAACAATGAAAAAACAGATATACATATTACAGAATGGGGCAATGAAAATAACCCTGTAATCTTTTGTTTACACGGATTAGGCAGTACGAGTCTTAGCTTTATCGAAATTGCCGAGCAACTTAAAGAGGAGTATAGGTTTATTGCAATTGATGCGCCTGGACACGGTAAAACTTCTCCATTTGAACAAGCTGAAGAATACGAAATGCCTCGTTTGGCAACGTGGCTAAACGACTTATTGGATCATCTTGAGATTGGTCAATTTTATTTCTTATCACATTCTTGGGGAAGTTTTTTATCATTATTTTATTTAGCGGAATATCCAGAAAGAGTAAAGGGTTCCATTCTTATTGATGGTGGCTATCAAACGAAAAGACTTAAGGAACAAACTATGGAAGAAGAGATCGCTTACCATGAAAAAGATTTTGAGGAATATGTATTTGATGATTGGAAAGGTTTCTTCAAAAGTGAAAAAGAGGCATATACAAGGTGGTCTCCACTCATAGAAATGGCAGTAAAGGATCTTGGCCTAGAAAAGAATAATAAAGTGTGTTGGCACGCAAGAGGCATAGCAGCTGGAAATATTGTGAAAGCTATGCATAAACACGAAACAGCAGATATTTATGAAAACCTGCCATCCAATATTATTTTACTCAGAGCTACATTACCGAGCAGCATGGATGAATATCGAGATAAGACAGCAAACATTTTTGAGCAGAAAACAAGCGGAACAGTAAAACAAATTCCTAACACTACTCATTTGTTACATTGGGATAATCCAGAGGTTGTAGTAGAGGAAATAAGAAAAAATTGGCCTTGTTCTTAATTCACTATCCCCACCTCTCTTTTTTGCTTTTGTCTATATCTTGAGGTGGGAATCTTATTGTCCGTTAATGCGGGATAAATGTAAAACTATAGTCTGTTACTTCCTTGAAACCAAGTTTTTCGTACAAACTTCTAGCTGATATATTATTAGAAGATGTTTGTAAAATAGGGATTTTACCACAATTCAAGCAATCCGAAATCATATGAGACAATAATATTTTTCCACATTTTTGCCCACGAAATTTTTCTTCAACATAAAATGTTGTGAATTCAATGTAATTCTTTGTATAACTTCCATATCTCCCCATTCCGATTGGCACATTGTCATGCATAACAAAAAAAATCCCTTTCTCAATATCATTGCTTATTTTTTCTTTATTGATCAAACGCTGCAACTGTTCTTCATTACTCGGCTGAAAAAAGTGAATGAAAAATTTATGAATGAACGATATATCATATTCATTATGAATAGCTTTTCTAACTATTGGAACATCTGTATCTTTCGTACATTTCTGACTATATACATAATGAATATCCCTACTAATCTCCTCCTTTATCCCTAAATACTTAAAAATACTTTCTACATATTCACTCTTCCCAGCAAGAAGTATAGAGTTTCTTTTCAAACACTCGATCTGTTTTGCGATAACTAAAAGTTTGGTTTTGTCTTTTATCCAAAACGTAGTAAAATATGTATTCCCTTCATCTTTTATATACAAAATGCTAGTTATTTCATTGTCATCCTTCTCCACATACCATTCTCCAAGTTGTTCATTTTCCAAACCTTGAATCGCTAATGTTTGAAACATCTCTTCCCTATATAAACAACATCGTATTTCTTCTTTACAACTTTCATCTATTTCTGTTAACAATTCCATTTCTTTCACCTCATAACATTTATTCGACAAATTCGAAGTCATTCCTTTACAACCTATGTTTAACCAAAATAACCTCAGACACTTTTGTCTGAGGTTATCTTTGATTTATTTCCCATACTATATAAATCCATTTTGAAGAGAACTCTATATTTTTATATCTAAAAACCCTTTTAGTACTCCAATTGTTTGCGGAGCTTGTAGTCTTGCTGTTATATACGGAAATTCTGGACTACCATCAAAGATCATCTGAGATGTTAATGGGGCACCTACCCACATGATATCGTCATCGATAATAACAAATGGCATTACTTTATTTTGACGATGCACTTGTACGTTTTTTATCGGAACTTGACCTTCTGTATAGATCATTACCGACGCTTCTGCACGCGCTAATACTTGCCATACTCTTTTATCTATACGACTTGAATTAGGAATAGATACAATAATTTTCTTTTTCGCTGAGATCATATCTTTTAATAATACTTTTGTTTCTTCTTTGCTTGTTTGTACAAACCACCGCAATCTTTTCGTAATCTTCCGCTCTAGAATCGCCCTCAATGTTGTACGATCATACACATCTCCTTGCCTTTGTATATGAGACGTTAAATGAGATAAAGCTTGTTTTCGCGAAAGATTTCGCCTCATATATTGACAATCTGATAGTTGAATAAATTTCCCTCTCGCCCTCGTAACTGCGACGTTAACGAGACGGTGGTTTTTTTGATCAAAGAAGAGCACACCCGGTCGTTCTTGCGGATAGCTATCAACTGTATCGAACAAAATCATATCACGCTCAGATCCTTGAAATTTATGAACGGTTGCCGCTAGTACCGGCGCATTTTTGAACTTTGTTTTTTGAAGAAATTCCCTTATGCACGTTGATAAAAAGCGCGACTGAGCACGGTATGGTGTTACAATACCAATTGACGGTATTCCATCCAGAAAGCCAATTAGCGTAAGCTGCATCGCTATTAATCCAGAAAAAATATTATAACGTGAACTTGATGCTACGTCTTTTAATGAATAAGCGCCCATATTACTTGTATCTAGTAAAACCGCTGCTTCTTTCATGAAGGGCTGTAAAGTCGCTATTTTATCTCGCTCTATAACAGAAGGATGATCGAACACTTCGTTTTTATAAATAAATTTGTTCGTAAAGCTTGAAATATGTGGATGCATACGCCGCTGCTCTTGCAGCATGTATAAATTCGGATGCTTTTTACGTTCATTTACCACTTCTACTATTCCCGCATGATAAAACATATCTTCTTTTAACCACTTATTCACAAGCTCATGATTTGATAAAGCAATTGGCGGTAATTGTAGAAAGTCCCCGCACACAACAATACGCTTTCCTAAAGAAGCTGCTAAGGCAATTTGCGGAACATATGCCATACTTACTTCATCGACAACCACAAGATCAAACGTTCTTTCGTAAACAAGTGAATCGATTGCACATTTCGATAATGTTGCCCCAATGACTTTTGCATTTTCAATATACTCTTTTTCAACTTCTTTCACTTTTGCTTTTTGCTTGCGAAGATCTCCTTCTATTTCCTGCATTTTTCTCTTTTCAGCAGAAGTCGCTTTATAAGAAAGAATTTTTTGCCTTAATTCTTGTCTTAATTCTTCTAAATAGAGCCTCTCTTCTTCCCATTCTTCATTTGTTGATTCAACTAATCGCGTAGTTAATAACGTTTCATGATTGCGAATTTGTTCATTTTGACTAAAACCATACCGAATCACATCTCCCGGTACCCACTTCTCTTTTTTCTCAATTTGCTTTGTTACTTCGCTCATTAATACATCAACCGCTGCATTACTATGTGCTAATACAAGAACAGATTTCCCGCTTTGATAATGAGTTGCAATAATGCGCGATAAATTGTATGATTTTCCGGTTCCCGGCGGTCCCCAGACGTACGTTGTTGCATTGTAAAAAGCTCGGTATGCAAGTTCATTTTTCACTGTTTTCATTTTCACAATATGTTTTGGTTCACTAGTTCCTTGTAATAACCGTTTCACACGCTGACGCTTTTGTTTATCTTTCCTTACTTCCTTTAAACGTTCTTGCAATTGTTCTAACAGCTGCCACGGCTCACTATATAACACCGCTTCCTGTATATGTTGCTGCATATAACAATTAAGTTTGACTTCAATGTCCAATCCTTGAACAGATAGTACTTCCCCTGTTGCTTCTTCACCGTCAAATTCAATTCGAATCGGTGTTCCGTCTGGTAAACTCACCTCAGAAATAAGCTGAAATACATAGACACTACTTTCATAGTCCGTATATAAAAACCTTCCATTTATAATAGATAATTTGCTTCCACCAACTGTCTTCCAATGTTTAATTTCATATGTTAACGCTTCATGCCACTCTTTCATCGTTTCTGTTAATGAAGAAGTTTGCGCAGATGTAATCATGTTTAAATCTCCTTCCTCTACTGCAAACATACTTTCTCACTATACCATAAATCTATAGCTTGATTAAAAGTGAAATGCTTCCTGATGAAGAATAGATTAAGTGTTTTGAAATAGAATGTAAAAAAAACGCTGTAACATTTTACCGCGTTTTTTCATTTTATCAATTCTTTTTGTACAAGCTTTCTCCCTTTGTTTTAAACCTCGCACGTGGCAGGAAAAGGCCCTGACCGCTTCTATGCACGGCCAGATGCTCTCATCCCCCTAAAAAAGAGATGGGTTCTTATGACATTTTCAACTCGTATATACCTTAAACATTACTAGTTATTTTCGGAAGATAAATTGTAAACGTAGTTCCTTCGCCTTTTACACTGTGTACAGTAATACTTCCTTCATGAAGGTCAATAATTTTTTTCACAATCGAAAGCCCCAGTCCACTGCCTTCGATTGTTCTATTTCGCGCCTCATCCACTTTGTAGAATCGGTCAAAAATCTTGTCAATCTCATCTTCGCTCATACCGAGCCCTGTGTCAGAAATCGCGAGATACAATTCCGTTTCTTTCTCTTCTCCATAAAATGAAATGGTCCCGCCACTTTCTGTGAATTTAATACTATTCGTCAGTAAATTTGTCCACACTTGATGGAGCAAATTTTCATCTCCGTGCACTTGCATACTTGGAACATCCAATTCAATTGCGACATCTTTCTCACGCCATTGCCACTCTAACATAAAAATAACATCTCTTATTTGCTTCCCAACATCAAATGTTTTCTTATCTAAAACCCTCTCTTCTTTATCAAGAGATGCAAGCGTTAATAATTGTTTACACAAAGTAGACATACGTCTACTTTCTGATTCAATTATTTTCAAATAACGCTTACGCTCGGGTTCACTCATCTCATTTGTTTGTAACGTCTTCGAAAACCCTTGAATTGATGAAAGTGGAGATTGAAATTCATGAGAAACGTTTGAAACAAATTCTTGTCTCATCCGATCTAAATCCTTTAGGCTTTTTGCCATTTTCCGAAAGCTGACAGCCAGTGTTCCGATTTCATCTTTTCGATATTCTGGCAGAGCTACTTCATACTCTCCATTTGCAATTTTTTTAGTTGCACTTGTAAAAAGCTGAATAGGACGTACAATAAACCGTGCTGCAATTGCAATACAAATAATACTTAATCCGACCATTAAACATAATAATACAGCAAAGAAAATACGCATTTCACCAAATTGCTGCTGAATATCTGGGCGAATAAAGAGAGCATATTGCTTTCCATCATGTTGAATTGGAATCCCAATACTATTTAAGAGTTCATTATCAAAAAAACCTGTTATAAATAACCTTGTAGGATACGTCGAAATACCGTTGTATGTATGACCCTTTAATACACTCTCTATCGTTTCGTCACTCACGTTAATTTTTCGAAATGCATTTCCATATCGTTTTCCTTGTTTTTGATCATCTACCACATAAATTTCAAAACCAAGATTAGAAATAGATTGCAAATACTCCTCTCGATTTTGTTCATCGGACTGCTCATATAAATGTTTTACTTCTTGTGCGTATTTTAAAATCTTTTCACTATTATACGGTTTCAAATAAAGATGATAATACACATTTGATAATAAAAAACCAATCGTACTACTAACTAGCATAATGACAATCGAAATGATAACAAATCGTGAATATAATGATCTCATTTTATTTCAACTCCAATTTATATCCAAGACCACGCACCGTCTTAATTTGAAAATCATCTGTTCGTTTCGAAAAACGATCACGTAATCGCTTAATATGGACATCTACAGTGCGCTCATCTCCTGAAAAATCAACTCCCCACACAAGTTCAATTAATTCTTCACGAGAAAAAATCCGCCCTGGGTAACTCGCTAGCTGTGATAACAACTCAAATTCTTTTAACGGTAACAAAATGGTTTGTTCCTGGCAACGTACTTCATAGCTTTTTCGATCGATTGTCGTTCCATGCAATTGAATGACATCTGCACTTAACATTTGATAACGGCGTAATAATGCTTTCATTCGAAATAATACTTCAGCAGGTTCAAATGGCTTTACAATATAATCATCTGTCCCGACGGAAAAGCCCTTCTCCTTATCTACTAACTGATCCTTTGCTGTTAACATAATAACTGGTATATCATAATATTTTCTAATTTCTTCACAAAGTGTGTAACCATCTACATGCGGCATCATGATGTCAACAATTGCCAAATGAATCGTTTCTTTCTCTAATATAGACTGTGCTGCTTTTCCATCTTCAGCTTCCCACACTGTATATCCTTCTTTTTGAAGGTGATAACGAAGGAGCTCTCTTATATGTAAATCATCATCAGCTAACAAAATATGTATCATATATATCAAACCCTTTCCTTCAGTCAGTACGACTATACATTATAAGATAGGTACATAATATGCAAGAAAAAAAGAGAAAGCAATTTGCTCCCTCTTCTATTCCAACGAATGAATAAATAAACCGCTGCGAAGTTTTGGTTCAAACCATGTTGATTTTGGCGGCATTACTTCCCCTGCATCTGCAATAGCTAATAAATCTTCCATTGTTGTTGGATACATTGAAAAAGCAACGGCCCATCCTTCCTCATCAACCATTCGCTCTAACGCTTTCAGTCCTCGTATTCCTCCAACAAAATCAATTCTGTCATTTGTACCTGGATCATCAATTTGTAAAATGGTATGCAATAATTGATCTTGTAAAATTGATACATCTAATCTATTTACGACATCCTTTTCATCAATCCTATCTTCTTTTACAGTCAATTTATACCATACTTTATTCAAATACATTCCAAACGTATGACGCTCTGTCGGTTTAAAAGGTGCTACTTCTGCTTTTTCTACATAAAAAGCTTGAGATATCGCTTGTAAAAATTGTGCTTCTGATAACCCATTTATATCTTTTACAATGCGATTGTAATCCCAAATTGATAATTCCTCTTTCGGAAAAAGTACAGATAAAAAGTAATTAAACTCTTCTTCACCTGTATAGTCTGCATGCGCTTCGCGGCGCATCATTCCAACTTTCACAGCCGATGCAGAGCGATGATGACCATCAGCAATATATAAAAAAGGTATGTCCTCAAACAATTCGATTAATGTAGCGATAACTCTTTCTTCATGAATAATCCACGCTTTATGTCCAATTGTATCATCTGCTGTAAAGTCATAAACAGGGCTATGCGTTATTTTCCAATTCGAGATTACATTTACAATTTCATTGTTCCCGCGATATGTTACAAAAATAGGCCCTGTATGAGCATTACAGACATCAACATGACGGATACGATCTTTTTCTTTTTCAGCTCTTGTCCGCTCATGTTTCTTAATTGTGTCGTTTATATATTCATCAATTGATGTACAAACAACAAGTCCAGTTTGAGAACGACCATCCATTGTAAGTTCATAAATGTAAAAACATGGTCGGTCTTCTTGTATAAGCACACTCTCTTCGATCAAATATTGTAAATTTCCCTTCGCTTTCTCATATACCGCATTATCGTATAGAGAAACAGATGGATCTAAGTCAATTTCTGCTTTGTCAATATGCAAAAACGAATACGGATTATCTTTCGCAATTTCTCTTGCTTCCGTACTATTGAGTACATCATATGGAAGAGCAGCTACTTCTTTTGCACGCTCTTGTATAGGACGAATTGCCCGAAATGGTTTAATTGTTGCCACTGAAATCTCCTCCTTATCTATATTAACGGGTAGTAAGCTCGATTCCCATCAACAGGGGATGAATTCCCTACTGATGGAAAATTCACTTTATACAATCATTCGTACTGCTACGACACCTGCAATGTCTCTAATATTTTCTACAACATCTTCTTTAATAATATCATCTATGCCATTATCAATATCAATCATTGTATATGCAAAAGAGCCCTTACTACGGTTAATCATATCTGCAATATTAATATGATGCTCTGCCAAGCATGCCGTAATTTGTCCAACCATGTTTGGAATATTTTGATGCGCAATTGTAATTCGGTTCTTGCCGATATACGGCAATTCTACATTTGGATAATTAACTGAATTGCGGATATTACCCGTTTCTAAAAAGCTTCGCAATTGCCGGGCAGCCATAACCGCACAATTTTCCTCTGATTCGTATGTAGATGCCCCAAGATGCGGCGTTGCAATCACATTTTTCATTTGCAACACACGCTCGTTTGGAAAATCTGTTATATAATGCTTCACACCCCCCATATGAAGCGCTCGTTCTAATGCATCTTCGTCAACAAGCTCCCCTCGAGAAAAATTTAAAATACGAACTCCTTTTTTCATCACTTGAAATGCATGTTTATTTATAAGACCTCGCGTTTGTTCTACTAATGGAACATGCAAGGTAATATAATCGCACGTTGCAAAAACTTCTTCTAAACTAAACGCTCGCTGCACTTGTCTAGATAATCGCCAAGCTGTTTCAACAGAAACATATGGATCATAACCAACAACGTCCATTCCTAATGATAAGGCATCATTTGCAACAAGAGCACCAATTGCACCTAGTCCAATAATCCCAAGACGTTTCGAGGAAATCTCTGAACCAACATATTGCTTTTTCCCTTTCTCGACAAGTTGCGGCACTTCTTCACCTTGCAGCTCTTTTGTCCATACAATACCATCTACAACATTACGAGATGACATAATTAAACTTGCAAGTACAAGTTCTTTTACAGCATTTGCATTAGCCCCTGGTGTATTAAAAACAACAATCCCTTTCTCTGTACACCGTTCCACTGGTATATTATTTACACCTGCCCCCGCTCTTGCAATTGCTTTTAAATCACTTGAGAACTCCTCGTGATGCAATGAGTAGCTTCGTAATAAAATACCATCAGGATTCTTGGTTGTTTCTCCTATTCTATATCTCTCTTTTGAAAACGCAGCAATTCCTTTTTCAGCAATTTGATTCAACGTTTGAATATGAAACATTTTCTCATCCCCTTATTTGTACTTCTTTTCAAATGCATACATGAAATTCACAAGCGTTTGTACGCCTTCCACTGGCATTGCGTTATAAATACTAGCACGCATGCCGCCAACTGAGCGATGCCCTTTTAATTCTTCAAGACCATGCTTTTTCGCTTCTTGAAGAAACAATGCATTTCGTTCATTAGAAGACGTTGTAAATGGAATATTCATTAAAGATCGATATGTAGTATGTACTGGTGAAGTGAACACACTTGATTCATCTAAAAAGTTGTATAGAATTGCTGCTTTTTTGTAATTTCTTTTTTCAATTTCCTGCACGCCTCCTTGCTCTTTCAGCCACTGTAAAACTAGCTTTGTTACATAAATACTGAAAGCTGGTGGCGTATTATAAAGTGAATTATGTTTACTGTAAGTTTCATAGTTTAACATAACCGGGCAAGAAGAATGCGCAGCACCAATTAAATCTTTACGAACGATGACAATCGTTAACCCTGCAGGTCCTAAATTTTTCTGTGCTCCAGCATAAATAAGACCGAACTTTGCTACATCATACTTTTCAGATAAAATATTTGAGGACATATCAGCAACGAGTGGGATTTCTCCTGTCTCGGGAATGTTTACATAACGTGTACCTTCAATTGTATTATTCGTTGTAATATGCATATAATCTATTTCTTGAGAGAGAAGTGTACGATTTATTTCTGGAATAGATGTAAATCGGTCATTCTCAGAAGATGCAACAACTGAAACCGTTCCGATTTTTTCTGCTTCTTGAATTGCTTTCTTTGACCAGGAACCTGTATGTACATATGCGGCTTGTTTATATCGGTGCATTAAATTTAGTGGAATCATGGAGAATTGTAAAGATGCGCCTCCTTGTATAAAAAGTACTTCATAATTTTCAGGGATATTCATTAATTCGCACAGTAGACTTTTCGTTTCGTCTATAATATCCTGAAAAGTTTTAGATCTGTGACTCATTTCCATTATAGACATGCCTGTTTCCTGATAGTTCAATAATTCTTTTTGTACTTGCTCTAAAACAGGAATAGGAAGTGTAGATGGTCCCGCGGAAAAATTGTATACTCGATGCATCTTATTCCCCTCTTTCTTTTATATTTATAAATTTTAAAACTTTCTGAATTATAACTCATATAAAATACTCGGTCAAATTGTTTTCTCCATTTTATTCTAAGAAGCATTGGAACCGTTCTCATGAGCAGTTTTTATGAAGCTCTTTCCTTTCGTATTAATACAAAAAAGTGTTAAGCACGTCTGCTTAACACTTAAAATAATAATTGTATAATTGCTAACTACTTGCAAAAAAACGGTCGTAAATTTGATATAGTGCAGAAAGACCAATAAGCCAATAAACGGTATCAACAAGTGCCGGTACAGAACCAAAAAGTTTTTCCACTAGATTAAAATCTAGCGCAACAAATAACCAGTTTAAACCGCCAATAATCACCAGAATTGCTGTAAGGTACGACAAAAATTTCATTATGATTGCCCCCTTGGTGAAAAATGGTGAAAGGCCTTTCGCTATATTATATGCATGGAATTCTTGAATTTTCCCATTTTTATTTTTATTTTTTCTCTTTAAAAAAGTATTCATACCTTCTTCGTATGAAATGAACACTCCCGCCACTTATCTCCTTCGAATCTTAAAGTGGGTGGGCTTGCCAGCTTTCCGATAAAAACCATGCAAACTATATATCCATTTTCATTTTTCGACATCTTTGTCTAGCTCTGCCTTCTAGGCCCTCATGTCTAAGACCCTTAGTCAACAGGCCTAAACAGTCGGCTGCGCTTTTCTTTATAAGTCGCTGCTATGCAGAATACACCATGACCACTACTTGCTTTCTCCTTTTGTTTTAAACATTGCATGTGGTAGGAAAAGGCCCTGACCGTTTCTATACGCGGCTAGACGCTCTCGTCCTCCCTTAAAAAGAAAGGGGGTTTATCTTGTATATATAGCATTGCATATTATACCGTTTTTATCTTTCCTTCAAATATTATTTTTCGTCCACAAGGCTCTACAACCGTTTTTCCATCTCTTTTCACCTCATGAAAAATAGGCTCTTCCATGCGGCGGGACGGTGCATACCCTTCCTTTTCCATTCTTTCGAGGCACTGTGCAATTGTTTCATCTGGTAATACTTCAAATTTCTTCTTTTTTAATTGCTTTGTCATTGTTTTACCTACTTTCTACTTTCCTTATCATTGCTTGACTTTTCATATATGTCACATAAACAATCGATATTACTGCCATAATGATCATAACGGCAAAGAAAAAGCTTGTATACTGTATTTTCTCTATAAATATTCCACCTAATACAGGACCAGTAATACTTCCGATACTAAAAGCAATTCCGCACAAAATATTTCCTGCTGGCAATAAATGCTTAGATAATAAATCTGTCATATAACCGAGTCCAAGTGAAAAACATGATCCAATAACCATGCCAGCAAATAACATACATATAAATACAAGCCCATAATATTCATCGAATATAGCTGCTAATAGAAAAATCACTGTACTGACGCTAAATGCCCATGTTAAAATACGCTCTCTTCCAAGACGATCACTAAGTATACCAAGTGGTATTTGCGTAACAATTCCACCAATCGAAAACGCTGGCAATAAAAATGAAATTTGTTCAACTGACCAACCTTTCCTCATCGCATATACAGGTAAATTGCTATTAAGCATCCCTTCTAATACACCATAAGCTAACGGTGCAAGTAACGCAATCCATCCGATTATCCACACTTGCTTATAGCGCTGCAAAGATGATTCACTTTCTTGATTCGCTTCTCCTTGATCAGGAAATGCGTTTTGCGTTGGAATTAACAATAACCAACCTATTAAGCAAAGGACAGTTGATACAATAAATGGTGTTGCAATACCGTATTTTACTGTACTTGCTAAGTAAGGTCCCATTGCAAAACCAATACTGAAAAATGCTCCGTATATAGAAACTTGTTTTCCTACCTTGTGCGGACTAGCAGTTGTAGTAATCCACGTCTGTGTTCCAACATGAAGCATATGATCCCCTACCCCAACTAAAAAACGAAGAACAAACCATACCCAAAAAGAAAATGTTTGCGTAAATACAAATAATGCTCCAACAACAATGAATCCTCCAATTACAATAAGAGGTTTCATTCCAAACTTTTGCATCGGTTTCTCAAGCCAAGGTGAAATAACAAGAATACCAATATATAATGCCGTTGCATGAATGCCATTAAAGCTTGAACTAATTCCCTCCTTCTCAAAAATCATTGCGATTGCTGGTAACAGCATGCCTTGTGAAAGTCCAGAAATCGCAACAATTCCAACCATGATCCAAAACGTATACCTTTTTCCCATTTTATTACGCTCCCTCTACAAACTCACATCCTTTATTATAGCTGGTTAATCCTTAAATCGTATACTTTCAATTTCCACAAAAATAAAGCTAGAAGTCCAGACTTCTAGCTTTCATCCTTCCCCTATTTGAGCTTTTACATATGGCTACACAACTACACCTTGTACTAGATGCAAATAAGAATAGGTCATATAATATTTTGTCCCACACACTAGAAGGAATGTCTAAAAATACAATTGTTGAATATACGTATACCAAACTTTATAACTAATTGATTGAGAAACCGTTACTTCTGGAATCAATATCTGTACGAAAGTAGCTGGTTCTGTATAAAAAATCTCCATAATCTTTCTCTTTTTCAAAACGCCCCTATTACACATTTCTTATTTACAGGTAGGAAACAACGCAGCTACTCTTTCAAAAATTCGGTTACTTCATTGATAAATGCTTCTAAACAATCGATAAATGGAGAATGCCCACAATTTTCTAACACGACCAATTTCGCATTTGGCAAATGCTTTGCCAACTCTTCACCAACTACTTTAGGCACCACATAATCACGATTACCTTGAAGAACTAATGTTGGCACTTGAATACGATTCATATCCCCGTTCCCGGCTACAACTCCATTATGCTCATCGGATATATTAAATGTTACAAGTCCATAATTTACATCAACAAAATTGCGCTGCGTCAACATATCATTAAGATATTTTTCATAGCGATCTGGGCTAGGTTGATGATGCGTATAAATAAGTAAATTCCAGATATTACGATAATACTGCTTATCCTTTTGTTTTAAAGCTTGGACAACTGGTGCAATTTGAACAGGATCTTTAGCTATTTCTTCTTTTGTTTTTAAAAGATTAGATACAATCGGTTGACCATTTATGTCCTTCTTAAAAATTGGATATCCTTTCACTCCTACTGATTCTACCAATATGAGTTTATTCACATTCATCGGATAAGCTGCTGCAAACTGCATAGCAACTCCTCCCCCCATTGACCATCCGACCAATGAAAATTTTTTTAATTGCAGTTCATCCACGAACAACTTCACATCTTCTGCAAATTCATTCAATGAATCAATAGGATGATGATAAGTCGAAAATCCAAAACCACGTAAATCAAGGGCATAAATATGATAAGAATCTTGCAGTTGTTCTATAACTAAATCCCAATGCTGTGAAGATGTCATATTTCCGTGAATAAGCACCAATATTTCTGTTCCATTTCCCGCTTCTTGATAAGCAATTGTTTCTCCATTTGATAATGCTACCGATTTCATAATGGCAGGTTTCATCATTCTGTTTCCCCCTCAAAATTATCAATAACACACATTACAAAAGACAGAAAATTCTAACTCAATAATACCACACAGAATATACGTTCTCAATCTGAATTAACTTATTTTTACATAAGCATAACGATGGACTACTAGACAATTCAGAAAAAAACAGATATAGTTAGCTAGGTAACTAATTAGAAAGGGCAAAAATATGGACGAAAAACAACACTTTTTTCACACTGTCAGCCAAACCGCTCGGAAATTTTCCAAGAGATTCAATGAACGTGTTTCCCCAACTGGTTTATACAGTGCGCAGTGGGCTGTAATCTTCAGACTAAATCAAACTGGATCTTGCACGCAAACAGAATTATGTCAATACTTAAACGTTGAGTCACCAACAATGACTCGTACTTTAAAGCGTATGGAATTAATGGGATGGATTGCTCGAACAGAGGGAACAGATCGACGCGAGAAGCTCATTTCTTTATCAGAAACAGCAATCGCAATGATACCGAATTGGCAAGAAGAAGTAGACTCATTTGAGAAAAAGACATTGCAAGATATTAGCGAGGAAGAGCTTCGCCTTGCTTTTCACGTACTACAAAAAGTAATTCGTAATCTTGATTAAAAATTGGAGGGATGACTATGGAAAGTCAAAAGCTTTGGACGAAAGACTTCATTGGAACATGTTTGAGTAGTCTATTTCTCTTTTTAACATTTTATATGCTGATCACAACCTTGCCTGTATATGTTATTGACGGATTAAAAGGAAGGCCTGAAGAAATGGGTCTTGTCGCAACAGTGTTTCTTATTTCCTCTGTAATCTGCCGACCATTTACAGGTAAATGGCTTGATGATTTAGGAAGGAAGAAAATTTTATTCATCTCCCTTTCGTTATTTTTAGCTGCAACAGTCATGTACTTCGGTACGCAAAGCTTATTTTTACTGCTTGCTCTTCGCTTCTTTCATGGTATCGGATTTGGAATGGCAACAACAGCTACTGGTACAATCGTAACAGATGTAGCACCGCCCCACAGGCGCGGTGAAGCACTTGGTTATTATGGAGTGTTTATGAGCTTACCGATGGTTATCGGTCCTTTTTTAGGTTTAACGATTATTTCTAAATTCTCATTTACAGGTTTATTTATCATTTGTTCTATATTTTCTATACTTGCTTTTCTATGTGGACTATTAGTAAATATCCCTAACGAAAAAACAACTGTCAACAGCGAAAAGAAACAGATGCAATGGAAAGATTTAATTGAGCCTTCCACAATTCCAATTGCTCTCACAGGTTGCGTACTTTCCTTTTCCTATAGCGGTATTCTTTCATTTATTCCCGTTTATGCAAAAGAGCTTGGTATGGCTGATATTGCAAGTTATTTCTTTGTTGTATACGCAGTTGTAGTTGTTATTTCCAGACCATTTTCAGGAAAAATATTCGATCGGTTCGGAGAAAATGTTCTCATTTATCCATCTATTATTATCTTTATGATTGGAATGTTTGTTTTAAGCCAAGCACAAACGCCATTTTGGTTACTTGCTGCTGGCGTACTTATTGGCTTTGGATATGGAACTCTAATTCCAAGCTTCCAAACAATTGCAGTTAGTGTCGCACCAAATCACAGGCGCGGATCTGCAACAGCCACTTATTTCTCATTCTTCGATACAGGGATTGGTATTGGCTCTTTCGTACTAGGAATTATCGCAGCACATTCAAGTTATCATCATATGTATTTTATTTCTTCGATTATCGTTGCATTTACATTACTGATTTACTATTTTCTTCATGGACATAAACAAAAGTTCCAAAAGCAAACAACACAAGAAAAATTATCTGCTTAATACTATAAGAGAGAGTAAACTTCTACGTTTACTCTCCTTTTTTTTGCTTCTTTATAAGCTTATCTCTTATAATAAAATGAGAAGGAGGCTTATTATGAGATTTAAAAAATCCTCGCTTATTTTAATCATTTTAATTTTTGTATGTATATTGACTGGTATGGGATTTACATTATTCAATCCAAATAAAAGTTTTTCTTCAAGACAAACAGCAACGAAAAACAACTGGTTACAAGATCCGTATCTTCGCTGGTCATATTCACATATGCGCGAATTTACTTTAACAAAGATTGTCGCTAAAAATCCAAATTACATATCATCAATCCGGGCTAATTTGCAAAATCTAGATAATCTACAAATTACAGATGAAAATGACCATAATACAACGGTTCAGCAACTATTAGAAAAACATAAAACAGATGCTTTCATTGTTTTGCATGATGGAAAGCTTGTGTACGAACGGTACTTTCATGGATATAAAGAAAACGAACCACACGGTATGGCATCGGTAGCAAAAGTATTTACAGGGTTGCTCGTTAATACCCTCATTGAAGAAGGAAAGCTACAACCTAACGCAACTGCAGAAACTTATGTAAAAGAATTAAAAGGAACACCATTTGGAATAGCAACAATTCAACAACTATTAGATATGCAAGTTTCAGTAGAATATCCAACTCATGGTTTCAAACAAGCTGGATTAGAAAATCAAGATGCACAATTATATTTAGCAAGCAACATTCTTCCTCGCAGTAAAAACTATGATGGACCGGTAACAATTTATGACATGTTGCTAGAAGCAAATGAAACCGCTGCTCCAGGAGAAACATTTTCATATAATAATGGTTCTGCTGAAACACTCGCATGGATTATTCGTACTGTAACAGGAAAATCACTCGCAGATCTAATAAGCGAACGTATTTGGTCGCCGATTGGCGCAGAAGAAAATGCTTATTACGTTGTTGACGAAACAGGAGTGGAACAGGCAAGTGCAGGATTAAATACCACCGCTCGAGACATGGCAAGATTCGGGAAGATGATTATAGACAATGGCGTATATGACGGGAAACAAATTATTTCTTCTTCTATTATTGAAGAAATTAAGCATATACAAAAATACGAACTCCCAGTTGGTGATGGTGAGGGATATTCTTACCATAATCAATGGTGGATCTCCCATAACGAGCACGAAGCATTCGAAGTATTTGGCAGTTATGGACAAAGATTATATATCGATCCAACTGCACATATGGTTATCGTTCATTTTTCTTCCAATGCTAATCATAATGGAGAAATACACTCCGCATATGGAAATATGTATTTACAAATCGCGAATCACTTACAGAAAGAGCCCTCTAATTAAGTTAAAATTTTCAAAGTTTTTGTTACGAAAAGAGCTGTCTCATGACAGCTCTTTCTCTATAATTGAAATTACATATTTCCATTGTTCTTCTGAAAAACATAAAGGTTTTAACTGAAATACCATTGAACAGATCTCTTCTATATAATGAACATTTTCCTGTAAAAATTCCCATCGGAGCAACTTAGGTATATGCAAATCTGCAACTTGTTCACTTTGTTCTACTAAAATGTCTACCTCTCTCTTACAAATACCTCTTATAAGATACTCTTCTCGAACTTCTTGTTTGACTTTAGAAAATTGCTTGCTATTCTCCTTTATACCAAATAAACAATCAAGATAAGAACAAAACAAATCATCATCTCTTTTACATACATTCGCAATTTTGTAGATCAGTTCCCTATTTTTCATAATCTTATTACCTTTTTATATATCTTTTGCAGCCATTTCTCTCTTTTTTCTCGTTTACTATTTTTCACTTGTTTCAAAATTGCACCGTTGAAACTATAAGGCTTTGGATGTGCATATACAATTAATATGTTCATTGTAAACAACACCTTCCTTTAATTCCCTTTTGACTTTTTCTATACTCACATGCTATTCTAATACATGTCGAAGGGCAAGCCCCTTTTACAAAGCAACAGACACCTATTCGGCGATGGTGTCTTTTTTATTTGTTAGCCGAGAACGCCCATCTTTCGGGGCACATTTAATTTTTGAACACTACACACTCAGCACCATTTCCTTTTAAAAAGACTGCATAGCACAGTCTTTTTAACTACATAACACTTATCAAATAAAAGTAATTTTCAAACAAATATTACTATAAAAAAGGGAGAATAACTCCCTCTATATTATTTTACCGTGTAGTAAATACCTTTATCATCTATATATTTGTATGGCTCTGCTAAAGTAATTTTCCCATCCAACTTTAACTCATCTAGCAGTCGTAGTAAGTAAAATTGCTGCAGCATCTTCTTCGCAAATTTCCCTTTATGTTCAGTAGCGATATGTTGTTGAATATCCAATAATGTAATCGGCTCTTCCTTTTCTTCCATATATTTATAAATTGCATTACGTAGTGTAATATATTTTTCAAGCGTCATAGTCCACCTACTCCTTTCTTCTCGTTGCCCATCTTTCATTATCGGTTTTTTTACAATAAAAAAACCTCTTCGATAAGAAGAAGTAGATCATATCTCTTCCTTCTTATCTTTCAGAACAAAACTGTTCTGCTGGAATTAGCACCTGCATCGCGGTTGCTGGGTTTCATCGGGCCAGTCCCTCCACCTCTCTGGATAAGAAAATATTCACTTTATCTCTTACTATAATGAGTGTAATTCAAAAAGTCAATTCTTATAAGAATAATCAGGATTTATTTTTTAGAATGCTATGATATTTTCTTTCGTTTTGCTCATACTACAAATGTATACGCCCAAAGGAGGTGTGCACTCATGCAAAAAAATGCACGCGGTCACGTTCAAGATTCTTGTCAAGCTTTACACGAAGCAAAGAACTGTTTACAAAATGCCTTACAAACAGTAGAGAAATCAGATAATCGTCAACGGATTGAACAATCTTTGCAAGCTGTTCAACATGCACTGCAACAATGTGATAGTACAGCGGAAGTTTTGGCTCAGGAATAAAAAATCTACACCAAAAAAGTAAGCACGTATGAATCATGCTTACTTTTTAACTCATGAACTTACTATCAGCCCTTTAATTGAAATAATACTGTAGTAGCAATGAAAAAATAAACTGAATTGACGATTTCCCACACACCAACCTTTAAAATAGTTACTTTTTTACCATACAACACAATCGCACGAATGCAACTTGGAATAAACGCAATGACAAACCAAGGAGACACAATGAACGTACCAACTACAAGTACTAAATGATATCCCCATGAAATCCACCGATATATTGGATTTTTCTTTTCTCGAATCATCGTTTTCACATAGAACGTACTTCCCATAAAGTATAAAAATGAAACAAGTGCAATCAGCCATGCTGTTTCATCAATTGTTTTCATTGTGAAATAATAACTGATCATGCCACCAATACAAAAAACGATAATAGCACTAACGTCATTCAGTAATGCTCGTTCATTCTTTTGACGAGCAAAATAAATGTTTATAAAAAATAATGGAATCATATATATTGCAAAAAAGAGAATTCTCCACTCGTATGTAAGGGAAATTACACCGAACAAAATAGCAAGACTAAAATATATGAGCGCCCAGTGTAAATAGCGCTTTTGTCGCCTTTGTTTCATATACATTAGAAAGGGATATGTTGCTAAATAGACAAATAACCATGCTAAAAAAAGTGGTATGTGTTGCCATGTTGCTTTGCCAATGAAAGCACTCAGCAAAAACGGAATTAGAAGCATCGCCCATGCACCATGTTGCTTCGGAATTACTGGTTTTATCATATAAACACCTCAAAATCGAAAATGATTTTCAATATTCATTATATATAATTTCATTCTTCGACTTTTTATGAAAATGTGTCTATAATTGAACAATTCCAGTTACAACAACACACTGTAATCCTTTTACATCGTAAAAATTTTTCTTAAATCTTTTTATTCTCTAACTCCTTCTCCCATTCACTTAAATAAGGTACATACCCAAGCTCGTTTGGTTCATCAAATAATAGAG
The DNA here is from genome assembly GCF_037104725.1 of Bacillus bruguierae. Taxonomy (NCBI): domain Bacteria; kingdom Bacillati; phylum Bacillota; class Bacilli; order Caryophanales; family Bacillaceae; genus Bacillus; species Bacillus bruguierae. The sequence goes on from NZ_JBAWSX010000008.1 coordinate 84,040, forward strand.
AAATGAATTCCAGCTTGTTCCCATCACAATCGAGAAAATACACACTTGCTGCTGGCATCCAACTTTGGACAATAGGCTCTTCATTCCCTTTTTCTTGGCTTCCAATTACCTCTAATCCTCTTTCTTCTAGCCAAATTTTAGAACACTTTAAAAACTCTAAGTCTACTCCAAAAGCAAAATGTTTAAGCTGAATAGAAGCATCTTTTGACTTTTCCCATAACCCTAGCATTTGGTGTCTATCCTCTCCTATCCAAAAAAAGGCTACTTTCCTTTCAATTGATTTTCTTGCTAGCTTTAATCCTAGTTTATTTTTGTAAAAATCAATTGCCCTTTCTAAATCACTTACCTGTAAATGTGTTTCATATATATTCCTTATCATGTTTTTCATCCCCTTTTTAGTAATAATGCGGTACAATATAACGATGATTAGGAAGACTTTTCCCTCTGTACTAATTCATTTCACTTTGTCGCTATCAGTATATAAAAATATAATCTTTCCAACATCCCTCTGTAGTATCTACTTTTATCTATCAACGCCATACCATAGTATGAAAGATTGTAAGTTTCTAAATAAAAAAGACACCTCCTACAAGATGTAAGAAGTGTCTCAAAAGGCAAACGAATATGTAAGTCGCGATCCTACTGTATATATGTATGCCTTACCAAAAGAACTTATTCACTATTTACGTAAGAAAGCGTGTATGGTATATCCTTATTCTAATATGCCATACTTCTTCTTAAAGCGTGTCAATATTTTAAGCCAAGATGTACTAAACATCCAAAGAAACAGGACATTAGAAAGTGCATGGGCAAGATCAAAGTAAAAGCTTGTAATGTATGCTTTTATAAAAGTATCCCATGTTAATTCCTTCAAAAAGCCAATAAGGAACCATACATTCATAATCCAGTTAAACGCAAATCCTGCGATAAAGCCAAAGAGAACTCTACCCCATAATGTTTTCATCATCCACGTATGCCGCAATAGTCCTGCAAAAAATCCCATCATACCCCAGCAAAACATTTGCCACGGCGTCCAAGGTCCTTGTCCTAAAAATATATTAGAAACAAGTGCAGCTGTTGCACCGATAAGAAAACCTGTCTCACTGCCAAATACAATTGCTGATACGATAATGACAAACGACGTTGGTTGTACACTTGGAATGATGGAAAACGGAACACGGCTAATCGCAGCAATTGCCGCTAGGACAGCTACAAGTACAATTTCACGTGAAACAAACGCTTTTTTCTCAAAACGTACATAAAATGGCAGCATAATCACAATTAAAAAGAATAGACTGCACCATATATAGTATTGATCCGTCACAAAAGACGTAAATAAAAGTGTACTGATCAATACGAACAAAACGGCTAAAACGATACAAGCATATCTTTTGGACACGCCTCAAACACATCCTCCCACGTTAAAGCATACGGCAATTGTTTACGAATAAACCGATTAATAGACGTTGTATAAAAAAAGTTCTCACTAAAAAAGCGCGCCGGTGTTTCTTCCATAATAATTTTCCCATCAAATAACATAATACAGTTATCCACATATTTTGCTGCGAATTCAATATCATGCGTCGCCATAACAATTGTCGTTCCTTCTCTTTGTAATTGTTGAAACAACTTGCCCAGTTCTTCTTTCTTCCCTGGATCTAGTCCCTTTGTCGGTTCATCTAATACTAAGAGATTTGGCTTTGATAATAATACTGTACAAAGAGCAATTAATTGCTGTTCCCCGCCGCTGCAATCATGCGGATGGCGATTACGAATATGAAAGATTGAAAACTTCCGAAGCATTTCTTCTACTTTTTCATTTGCTTCCCTTTTATATAGTTCTTCTGCACGGCTAAGCAACTCGTCCCAAACGGTATCATGCGTAAAATGATAGTAAGGATACTGCGATACATAACCGATTTTTTTAAAGCGTTCTTTCGCTTCTACCTTATGAATAGGCTTTCCTTCCCAAACTACTTTTCCTCTGCGACATTTTTGCACTCCTGCTAGAAGCGTTAATAGCGTTGATTTTCCAGTGCCATTTTTTCCAACAAGCGCTGTCCATTGCCCTTGTTTAACATCCAACGTCAAATCCTGTAAAATGAACGGTCCATTCTTTTCATATTGAAATGAAACATGTTTTGCTTGTAGTATTACATCCCTTTTTTCTATATGCTGTAATGGTATGTCACACCGAAACTCATTTAAAATAGAACGAATTTGTTTCTGTGCATCACGAACGGTAAACGGAACATGTTCAGCCTTCCACTCTAAAAACAACCGTGGAATTTGCGGAATATATGGGCGGAATGCTTCTATTTTCCACATTTCTGGTATCACTTCATTTGGTTTTCCATCATACACAACGGTTCCTTCATCCATAAAAACAATTCGATCGGCAAGAGGAACTACTTCGTCTAAACGATGTTCACTCATAATAATTGTAATTCCTAATTCTTCATGAATTCGTTTCAATAGTCCTAAAAAATCTTTTGCTGCAATTGGATCTAACTGTGCTGTCGGTTCATCTAACAACAACAATTTAGGTTGTAAAACAAGTACAGCAGCTAAATTTACAAGCTGCTTTTGCCCTCCAGATAACGTATGTACAGATTGATGCAACATATCTTGAAATCCTAAAAAACTAATTAATTCAGCAATTCTTTTTTGAATGACAGTTGTTTCATAGCCGATGTTCTCTAATGAAAATGCAAGTTCTTGAATTACCGTATCCATCACAAGCTGATTCTCTGGATTTTGAAATACCATACCGATTTCCTGAGCCGATAATAAGTCTGGTATTGCTTCTAAGGATGCTCCATCATAATACATGTTGCCCTCTCTCATACCAATTGGGAGAAGTTCTTTTTTGAAATGTTTTAATAGCGTCGTCTTACCGCAACCAGAACGGCCTGCTAATACAACAAATTCTCCATGGGAAATAGATAAAGATACATTACATAAAGCAGCAGACTCCTCGTCTGTATATGTAAATGACAACTCTTTTATTTCTGCATGCGCCACCATAACCACTCCCTTCCTTCTATTAGAATTGGTAGACTTATATACATAAGAAATGGAAGCAATACAAATACATCATTTTTCTCTAAAAAGAACGATTCTACTTTTGGATAGATTGTTAAAATACCATATCCCTTACTTACACCGAACAGACAACATACAAATAAGATTACGAACAAACTAAGGATTAACCAATCTCTATGTTCCATACGATACCGAATATATGTACTTCGTTTCGTCACTCCAAATCCACGCGCTTGCATAGAATCAGCCGTTTGAAGTGCTTCTTCTAATGAACAAACTAATAATACTTGTAAGAGCTTCATACCATTCCGTGCCCTTTCTTTCAAGGAACCCGCATCCACTTGAACTCCCTTTGTTCTTTGTACAAGTGTAATATGAGTAAGGCGCCTCATAAATAAAGGTACAAAGCGTACTGTAATCATCGTGAGCAATGCTGCTTTTGGTGAAATACGAGAAAATAAATATAAAAACTTATGACTCGAAATCATTTCATTATAAGAGGTGAACGTAAACATAATGACAACCAACGATAACGCCATTGTGCATCCATATGTTACAGCTTCTAATGTAATTGGATTATAACCAATATAAAATAAAATCGTACTGCCTCGATGCGTTAATAACGGATTGGCTATTGTAATAATAAAAGCGAAAAAAAGTGAACTAGGTAACATTTTTCTCAATTTTTCTCCATTACCTTGCGTAATATTTAATATAAGGATCATACAAATTGCACCAATTAAAAAAACAGGGTGAAGACATACCATACATAGTATCATCACCCCTGCATAATATAGAAAATTGACGAATGGATGCATAGAAGAAAATGCTAGTTTCATTGCCCTTTACCGCTCTTCTTTCCTATAATCTAACGTATAAAACCATTCAATTTTATCTCCTTGTTTCACTTTATACCTACCCGCACCCATATTAGCAACAATGCCATTTACACTATATTTCCATCCACTCCCGGCACCTTTAGCTTTCTCGTATAAGTTATTAATCCCTTGAACATATACACCGCTTCCTGAACCTGTATATTCCATTTGAATTCCTTTTTTCTTCAATGTCCGTCCTAACACTTTAAACACAGTATCTCCGTCTTGAAGTTCTACTTCTGTATCTCCTAAAATTGTACCTTGATCATCCCGTACAGATAACGTAACTATCTTTTTCTCTGGTTCTGGTTTCGGCTCCGGTTTTGGTTCTGGTGAAGGTACTGGATTTACTTGTGTCTGCTGTACATTTTCCTGTTTCGGTGTTTCTTTCGGTTCATTTACAACTTTGGATTGTTCTTTTTGATTTTGAGATGGTTCTGCCGTTTTCGTTTTTGACTGATTTTCTTCTATCGATTTTGGTTCTGCCGTTTTTTCATCTTTTCGTTTCTCTTCTTGTTTCTGTTCTTCTGCTGGCTTTTGTTCTTGCTTACTATCTTCTTGTTTATGCTCTTCCTGTTTATTCCCTTCTTGCTTCTTCTCATCTTTTTTCTCTGTTTGTTTTGTAGTTGTATCGGTTTTCGCCTCATTTTGACTACATCCAGCAATAAAGCTAAATGAGAAAACTAACAAGACAAGCCATTTCATCATTTTCATCTTTCTCACACCTTTCATAACAAAATTAGGAGCAAATATTTGCTCCTAATTTTGTCAAGCCGCTTTTCTTCTCCATAATACATATGCACCGGTCATACATAATACGCCTAGTGCAGTTGACGTAGCAATGTCTCTGCCTGACATACCTGTCTCTGGTAAGTAGCGATTCTCTACTTTCGTATCTTTTTGTACAGATTGGTTTTCATCGTTTGAAGCAGAAGGTTCATTTGTTTTCTTTTGTGGTTCTTCTACTTTAGGCTGTTCATTTATTGGTTGCTTTGACTCGTCAGTTGGTTTATTTCCTTCATTTGTTGACGTTTTTGTCCAATCATAAACAGAGCCTTTCCCCGTTAGAAAGTTCTTATATTGCACAAGTGCTAACATTGCTTGTTCCGTGGTCATGCCATTTTCTTCCGTATCAGCTGGCAACCATTTAAACCCACCATTTTCCAGTTGATAAGATAATAGATTTTGGAACGCATTATAATTATTCTTTGTATATGTAGCACTTGTTGGATCGATACCAGCTGCTGCAAGTCCAAGTACAGCTTGCGCTACACTGTTGGCATTTTCTACACCACCAGATAAAAATCCACCTTTACCTGTTTGGACACGAGCTAAATATTGTTTTGCTTTTTCTAACGATTGCTTTACTTCTGCTTGTTCTTGATATGGTGCTAATGCGACAAGAGCCATCCCTGTTATATCAACATTGCCTGGTTCCTCTAATTCCCCTATATACGCCCAGCTACCGTCTGTATGTTGTAATTTTAAAATACCTTTAATTAAGGCGTCACGGTTCCATTTCGCATTCGCTGGCACTTCGTATTTTTTTGTATCTAGCGCTATTAAACTAAAAATATAATCTGTAATAGATTCTGTTTTTTCAAAGTTATATAGCTTTGAAATTAAGTTGTTATTAGCAATGTTTGTTGGATCTCCTTCTACTGCTGTAACTGCTAAAATTGTACGTGCTAATTCAGTAGAAGAAAATTTATTTTCTTTTTCTTCAACACGTTCTACTAACGATTGTAAGTAACTAGACTTTACATCTTTAGAAACTTCTTGGCCTGATTGAGTAAGTCCAATCATTACCCAGTCACCATCAATACCATCTTGCATCATCTTTTGAGCAGTTTTTGCAATCGCTTCATCAACTTTCTTTGTTACATCAACCTTTGTAGGTTCTTGTGGTTTTGGTGCATCTGGCTTATCTGTATTTGGTTTTTCCGTATCCGGTTGTTTCTTACATGTACCAAGTTTATCTAACACTTGCTGCAAAGTTTCTTGACTCATATTGTTCCAATCAACAACATAGCGATACGCTACAACATCTCCAGCCTTTAATTTATAGCTATCTGCTCCAACCATTGGCGACTGATTATTCACCTCATATGTCCACCCGCTTGTTGCACCAGCCATTAACCCATCAATACCTTTAATATATGGACCGTATTTTGTATTTTCTGCTGTTACTTTATTACCCATTTCTTTTTGCAGTAAACTATAGGCTGTTTCCCCATCTTGAATTGCAACTTCTTTTGGACATAACATAATTCCTTTTTGCGAATCCCCAACTATTGCTAACGTTGCTGTATTTCCTTCAGCAAACGTAATATGTACAGTATTTGCAAAAGACAAGACAACCAATGCAACTGTCATAAATGACGTTAATAACCACTTTTTCATTTTCGTCATACCGCTGAATCCTCCCCTCTCTTGTAAATCACATAAAAAAATGCCCACAATGGGTACACATAAACACGCGTCTAAACGAGTATTCAATATGTGCATCCCCCCTGCTGCTTCCTTTACATAGGAAACAACAACTTTTTACATCATAAAATCTTTTGCTCTTACAAATCCATAATGTTACAAAATTCTGTACTATTTTACTATTTATATATTTTTTTGTCTATCATTTCTCACATTTCCTTCTTAGGAATAACTATATTTTTATTCGACCATTTGCAGACAGTAAGCTCCTCATTTTTTATATCATAATCCATGATGAATTTCTTTTTCACTTACGATTACACCATCTTCGTCAACATAAACATAATTTCCTGGAATCCAAGAAACTCCGCCAAAAGACACCGGAATATTTGTTTCTCCATTCCCTTTTTTCACACTTCGCTTGGGCATCGTCGCAATTGCTAAAATACCAAGTTCAATTTTCTGTAGCTCCACACAATCACGAACACATCCGTAAATAATGATGCCTGATAAATTCCGCTGTCTTGCTATGTTTGCTAAGTTATCACCAAGTAATGCGCAATTTGTTGAACCCTCTCCATCCACAACTAATACCGTTCCCTCTGATACCATCTCTAGCGCCCTTTTTACGAGTACGTTATCATCTTTAACTTTTACCGTTGCGATTTTTCCGTGAAACTGTTTTTTCTTTCCATACGATTGAAATAATGGTTTACATACTTGCACTTCCATTTCATTTGCATCATAAAGATCAGTCGTTCTCCACATCATTTTCCCTCTTTCCTTTTCACGATTTATGTTACATATTCTTGTCCATTCCTATTTTCCCTGTCTTAATTTGCGAAATTTTGTATACTAAAAAGAAGAAATAAAAAAGGAAGTGTGGAAAATGAGTAGTAAAACAAATGCTTGTCGTTTATTAGATAAGCACAAAATCGCATATACAGTTCACGAATATGAATGGGATGAGGAGAACTTAGATGCGAAACATGTCGCTCGGCAAGTTCATTTACAATTAGAACAAGTCTTTAAAACACTCGTCCTTCGCGGCGATAAAACTGGGATAATTATGGCTTGTATCCCTTCACATAAAGAGCTTAATTTAAAAGCGCTAGCATCTGCAAGTAAAAATAAAAAAGTTGAAATGGTTCCAACGAAAGAAATACTCGGATTAACAGGATACATACGCGGCGGTGTGTCACCACTTGGTGTGAAGAAAAATTATCCACTCTTTATTGACGAATCTGCTGCAAATTTAAATCCAATTAGCATTAGTGCTGGAAAAAGAGGATTACAAATTTTTATGAACGGCGCTGACCTAATCAAAATTAGTAACGCAACACCTACTTCCATTGCTTCTTAACAAAACCTGTCTCAACAGATGAGACAGGTTTTGTTTATTTAATTTAAAGTTTGACACCTCTTGTTTTATAGAATTATTTCGTAACTACTCAGCTATACCTTTTAGAAATTTAGAAAAGGGTATGATTCTAGTGAAGATGTGTCTCGCTATTACTTATAAATTCATTTTTTGGCATATAGACTGCTGTCATGCAAAAAGGGCAGGGGCCTGCAACTTATTGGCTACTTTTGTTTTCAAACCTTGCACGGGGCAGGAAAAGGCACTGACCGCTCCTATGCATCGCCAGTACCTCTCGCCCACTTAAAAAAATGCTTTTCTGTCGGTTTTTCATAAAGTAACTGAGTAGTTACTTTATTTCTAAATAAAAAAGTTTGATAATTCAAACATCAAGTAGTATACTACTTAAAAAGCTATAGGAGAGATTGCTTATGTTTAGAATAGATTGTTCTTTCCAACTTCATCATCATACATAAAGCCTTGTATCCGAAGAATTTTTTCTTCGTGGGTACAGGGTTATTCCTGTTTACCCACGAAGCGACTATAAAGCTATGTGGGTATTTTCATACCCGCATAGCTTTTTTTATTTCAAAAAGGAGTGATAAACATGAACTTGCAAAATGTAAAAGGAACAAAAGACTATTTACCTGAAGAACAAATGCTGCGTAATACAATTAAACGGACTTGTGAAGAAACATTCGAAGCTTATGGCTGCAAACCACTAGAAACACCTATTTTGAACATGTATGATTTGATGGCTTATAAATACGGAGGAGGATCCGAAATTTTAAAGGAGATGTATACGCTTCAAGATCAAGGGAATCGCGAACTTGCACTGCGTTATGATTTAACCATTCCCTTTGCAAAAGTTGTCGCTATGAATCCAGAAATCCGCCTTCCTTTTAAACGTTATGAAATTGGGAAAGTATTTCGAAACGGCCCAATTAAGCAAGGGAGATTTCGAGAATTCGTACAGTGTGATGTAGATATTGTTGGCGTTGAATCCGTCTTAGCAGAAGCAGAATTAATGGTAATGGCTCTTGATATTTTTAACAAATTGAACTTAGACGTAACCATTCAATATAATAACCGAAAACTATTAACAGGATTGTTACAAGCGATTCAAATCCCTGAATCACAGGTACAAGATGTTATTTTATCTGTAGATAAACTTGAGAAAATCGGCATTGACGGTGTAAGAAATGATTTAATAAATCGAGAGATACAAAGTGAAACGATTGATATATTATGTAAGACGTTAGAAACATGTACATCTATGCCACTTTCTGAATTTAATAAAGCGTTCCCTAATCCTCTTGTTAAAGAAGGAGTTACTGAACTTCAAGAACTTAGGCAATACTTAATTGCACTTGGAATACAATCTAATACAATGTTTTCTCCTTTTCTTGCACGAGGGCTCACAATGTATACCGGAACGATTTATGAAATTTTTTTAACCGATGGCAGTATTACTTCTAGCATTGGTAGTGGTGGGCGCTATGATCACATTATTGGCGCATTTCGAAGTGATAATAAATCTTATCCGACAGTTGGAATCTCATTTGGTTTAGACGTCATTTATACTGCTCTTATCCAAAAAGAATGTGCCTCCTCTTCTGTCGATATCTTTATCATTCCACTCGGAACACAGGAAAAGTGTTTAAAAATTGCTCACACATTGCGAACAAATGAAAATTTAAAGATAGAGCTTGAACTAACAAATCGTAAACTAAAACGAGCTCTTAACTATGCAAACAAAGAAAACATTCCATATGTACTTATTATTGGTGAAGAAGAAATAAATAACGATGTAGCTGTTTTACGAAATATGAAGGAAGGAACAGAACAAACGATTCCTCTTGCTTGTATTGAAAATGGAACTTTCAAACAATATTTATGTCGTTAATTGAATCCTCCCACACATACTTGATTTTTTTATGTATTTGTTGCAACTAATAATAAAAGGAGAAACGTACACATCTGCTACGTTTCTCCTTTTACTACATAGGGGCTATATATAAGATAAAATCTAATTTTGCATTCATTTTTTATTAAAGCTTATTCAAAAATTGATTTAAATCTTGCTTTGTTTTCGTCGTTAACGTCTTTAGCTTCTTTAAATCTTGTTTTTGTTTTCCCATTTCAACAAGGAGTGGATATAAATTTTGCTCAATTGTTTTATAATCGGTTGCATGCTGCGCCTCAACTTCTTTCTCAACTACATCCCATTTATCAGTAAGTTGCTTGCCAAGTTTATTTACAGCTTCTTGTTTTGGAGTTGCTTTCAATTGCTTATCCACTTCTTCTATTAACTGTACAACTTCTTTTACTCCACTCTTCATACTAGCATTTTGCTTTGCATTTGTTGATTTTGTTTCAGTTGTTCCGTTTTTCTCATTTTTTGTTTGTTCTGCATTCGTTGATTTTGTTTCAGTTTTCCCATCGGCACTTGTTGTTTTTGATTCCTTTTCCTCATTTTTACCCGTATTTGTCTGTTCTGCACTTGTTGTTTTCGCTTCTTCTTGATTGTTTGTTTGTTCCTTTTTACTTTGATTTGCTTGGTCTTTTTCTGTTGAGGTACCGCAAGCTGTAATGGAGAGCATCGCTCCAATTGCCAATGAAGCAATCGATATTTTTTTCAATTTCATAATAAGCCTCCTAATATTACAATTTCGCCTCCCAAATAGTTTTCTATATACTTCCAAAAATCCCTTTTTATTATTTATTGAAAATATAAATTTCTTAATAGAATCCTCCAGTCGAATGAATAACCTGTCCCGTCACCCACACTGCTTCTTCACTTGCTAAAAAAGCAATCAACTGAGCTACACCCTTTGGCTCACCAATTCTTCCTGCTGGAAATCTTGTTACAAGATGCTGTCTCACCTCTTTATTCATCCCCCCTGTATTCGTTACTCCTAGATTAACCGCATTTACTGTAATTCCTTTTTTGGCAGCAACTGGTGCAATCGAAGTCGTAAATGTTTCAATTGCACCCTTTGTTACGGCACATGCAAGTTCATCTGGTAACAAATTTAATGATTGCCCCGACGTAAGGTTAATAATTCTTCCACCGTTTTCTTTTGTAAAGTGCTTTATAAATAGTGAACTTAATAAAATTGGCGCTCTTACATTCAATGTATAATGCGAATCTAGCTTTTCCACATCGATTGATTCGTAATTTGTATTTACAGAATGCGCAGCGTTATTGACTAAAATTCCCGGCTCTCCGAAACGTTCTGATACCATATATAACAAACGATTCGGTGCATAAGACTGCGCCAAATTAACCTCAGCCATATCACAACGTACGCCATAACTTTCAACTTCTTCTTTTAATAAAAACGGTTCATCTCTTTTCATTTCCCAAGGTATCGCTTTATCATAGCGGGAACAATAAGTAAAAAAGATATCTGTCCCTTTCTGAGCTAATTCTTTGCAGACCGCTGCTCCAATACCATGTAACCTTGTTGCACCTGTGACTATTGCAATTTTCCCCATAGCGACTTCTCCCCTTCATATAATAAATCCTCTGTATAGTAACAGAGGATTTACGATTTATTTAATATTTGCTAGGATGCGTTCAGCACCAAGTTGTAAACTACGAGACACAATAACATTTACTATTGTAAAAATAACTAGGATACTGAAAAACATACCCCACATTCCAACTCCTAATGAGAAAAATAACGCACATACTCCGCCAACAGTAAGACCGACTAATAATATATTCGCAAAAAAATTCCAAAGCGTAGTATAACGACCTTTAAACATTTTTTGTTCAGAATCCCAATGAATATCAGCTGTTTGTGCATCCCAGCGTGTACCAATTAAATTGTTTAACCATAACCCATTTGCACAAAGCAAAAACCAAAGTAAGATAAATACTGGTGACACACCGCCTACAATGATAAGCACTAGACCAAAGATCGCTAAAATAGTGGTATTAATGAGCCAAGCTGTAAATACTTTCGCAAAGAAAATACCTTCTGCCTTAACGGGCAAATAACGATTGATAAACCAAGTGCGACCTTCTCTTGAAAAAGATGTTGTCGCAATAACATTAGATCCCATTAAAAACATACCTGCACAAAAAGCAAGACCAAGCGCAAGAGCTGTTGTTTCACTATCTTTTATAAATTTATTTAACCAAGCTAAATTCCCGTCTTGTACAAAAATAATAAAGAAAAACATAATTGGCATCACAAAAGTATGCACAATACAATTAAGAAAAAATTGTGGCGTGCGAGTTAAAATACGAAACTCTTTTTTCACATATGCTTTCCAATGTGAATTTTGCACAGTAGCTTTATTAAAATTCTCGGCAGAAATCACTTCTTTTTTCGCAGTACTATTTGAAATTCCAATAACCCCTTTTAAATATGTACGCTCTGCAACATAGAAAAACAATACATAAAATGCAAACGAAATCGCAGCGAAAAGAAGTAAATATAAAAATCCTTTCCACGAAGCACTTTCTGTTAACGCCATTGCTCCAAAGTATGTCGTCGGAAAATAGTTTGTCATTTCTACTAGAAATGAAGATTGATTATTTGTAAGAAAGTCTGCTGCTGTTTTCCCAGAAGCAGCACTTCTATTTTTCCATTGGATAAATATATTAATGCCGACAATTAGCAATAAAGTAAATAAACCCATTAGCATATTACTTCGATCTTTATTTTTTGCGATATTTGTATAACGCATAATGATTGTCATAAGAAGTGAAGCGAGAACTAACGGAATAATCGGGAAAAATAAGTAAACAATTAAAAAGTAAACATAATATGTAATAAAAGCACCACTTTGTAATCCATACACAATGAAGATTGGAAATAAGATAAACGAAGCCATCACATATTGTGTAATTAAAACAGTAATAAACTTCGCCGTAATAATGTGGGCTGGCTTAAGTGGTAGTGGTAATAACATTTCAACGTCATCGCTATAATAAAAGACTGTTAAAATTGTCGTAATACTAAACAAAAATACCCAGATACTTCCAAACGCTAATCCCATACCAATTAGTAAGTTTTCCTGGTCAACTTGTTTTAATACGCCATACATACCATTCGCAAGTGGACCTATAAATAAAAATCCAACAAACAAAAGACCCAATAATGAAAGTAAAGATACAACGCGCTTCTTCTTATCAGTTAACATATCAGCATAGTTCATCTTTAATAAAACTTTAGTTAACATCCAAATTTTATTCATTTTCCGTCATCTCCAAGAACATTTTTTCAAGAGATTCATTAGATTCAAAATGTTCTCGTATTTCTGCTAAATTCCCTTGAAATTGAAGTGTTCCTTTATTAATAATCGCAACTCGATCACATAATTTTTCAGCAACTTCTAACACATGCGTCGAAAAGAACACCGTTTTCCCTTTATCAGCATGTTCACGCATCATCTGTTTTAATATAAATGCCGATTTTGGATCTAATCCAGTCATTGGCTCGTCTAAAATCCAGACATCTGGATCATGCAAAAGAACTCCAATAATAATAATTTTTTGGCGCATTCCATGTGAATAACTTTGAATTTGATCAGACAATGCTTCGTACAAACTAAAGCGTTCTGCTAGTGTTCGGATCTTTTCCTGACGCACGTCTTTCGGAACATCATACATATCCGCCATAAAATTTAAATATTCAATCCCTTTTAAGCGTAAAAACATATCAGGACTGTCAGGAACATACCCAAATAACTTTTTCGCTTCAAGCGGCTCTTTCGTAATATCTTTTCCATTTACAGAAATCGTCCCGCTATCAAGAGAGTGAATACCTGTTATCATCTTAATTGTCGTTGATTTCCCTGCACCATTTGGACCTAAAAAACCAAATATCTCTCCGCTCGGGACTGTTAAATTCAAATCTTTTACCGCAAATTTGCTACCATTATAGCTCTTTGACACATTAACAATTTCAATCATCCATATCCAGCCCTTCTCTTATTTTCCAATAATTACATTTTAATTATAACATAATACGTTTCTGTATTTTATAATCTTTTAGAATTATCAAACACAAAAGAATCTTCTTTGTGACTTAACCTATAAATTTGCATAAAAGCACATACTTGAAGTTCAAATGCTGTACCAAAATAATCAATAGCTTAATGAAAAAAAATTAGATATACCGATTGAATACTAGAATGCAATCATAGAAAATGATTCCTCTTATGATGTATATTCTTTTATGGTGTAAAAACAACTAAAATATTTTGCCGTCCATCTTGCAAATTCAGAATTCCCAACATAGAAAACGTATATATTTTTCATAATATTAAACAAGCTCAATTCAAAACTTTCCGTCCGTGTAAAAGATGCAAGCCAGATAGTTTATGTTTACCTAATGAAGAGTGGATCCAGCAAATCGTTGAATATATTAATCAAAACTATCACGAACAATTTACCTTAAATAAGCTAGCAAATACATACCACGGAAGTCCCTACCATTTGCAACGTACATTTAAAAAAGGAAAAGGAATTAGTCCACTTGCATACATTCAACAAGTACGTATTACTAAAGCCATGTTTTACCTTGTAACCTCAAACAAAAATATAATAGATATCGGAATAGACATAGGGATACCAAATCCAACTTATTTCATAACATTTTTTAAAAAGAAAACAGGTTTAACACCGACTGATTATCGAAAAAAAAACAACTGATGAAAAGATCCAAACATTAGATTAAACTCAAAACAATTTTAAGAAAGCATCTACTTATATAATCAAAAAGGAAGCATAAGTTTGCATTTTATGCAATGTTATGCTTCTTTTCACATTCTTTTTCTTTATCCCACATTATCAAATAGTAATACCTCTTCACTTTCTACTACCCTATGTTTCCTTATCCATAAAAATATATATACGAAGCTACCCCAACTGCTAAAACAATCCCTAAAAGAAGATAAATGATTGAAAGTCTTGCAATATTTCCTTTCGTTGAAGTTCCATAATTTTCTTCTTCACTTTTTCCTACCATTATTGTCACGATAACTGTCACTACTACTATGATTAATACCCCTAATATCCATGCTAACATTTCTACATCTCCTCCCTTCATTTCTAATTTTACGTTATTTATACTATTTATAACGTGGATATCTTTGTAATTATTTTAACAATTTTCAAACTAATTTTAAAATAAAGAAAAGCACTCGAAAAAAGGACAATTTCCTCCAGCCGAAAAGTAATCGTATATAACCTAAACAAAGGTCCAGTGCATATCCCAAGCACTGGACCTTTGTTTGATATTAGAATTGATGATGAAGATAATACATTCGTCATCAGCGTGGATTTCTCAGCCGCGCCCTCTTTCTCTTCCATGTATATAAAAGAGTTTCTCTCTAAAAGAATAGCCCTATTGCATTTATATATATCCATTTTAATTTTTCGACATCTTTGTCTAGCTCTGCCTCCTAAGCCCTCATGTCTAAGAACCTTCCACACGAGAAGGTAAAAAACACCTTCTGTGTGAAAGAACCTTAGCCAACGGGCCTAAACAGTCGGCTCCGCTTTTCTTTATGACCGCTACTTGCTTTCTCCTTTTGTTTTAAACCTTGCATGTGGCAGGAAAAGGCCCTGACCGCTTCTATGTGTGGCCAGATGCTCTCGCCCACCTAAAAAGAAAGACGGTTTTTATGTCGATTTTTTAATTTGTATTTATATAGTGTCGTTCTTCGGATAATGGAAGATTAAAAAATTACAAGTTAACCATTTCATAACCATTTACAAAGTACTCTATTGTTTCTAACTCATATTCGTTTAATTCTCTATCAAGTTCTTGTTTATACGCTATTTTTATTTTTTCTGCATCGCCTTTATGTGTTTCCGTGTAGGTACCTACTGTTTTCAGCAAACGAATCTCTTGCAAAAATTCATTTCTATCAATTGCTTTCCCGTGTGAAAGAATATAAGTCTCAGCATCAAATTTCTCTAATTCTTGTATTAATTCAAACGTTCGTTTTGTTGTATAGTTCCACTTCGAAGAAAAAATATCTGCATAGATACAATCTCCTAAAAACAATATCTTTTCTTCTTTAATATAAATGACAACGGAGTCATGTGAATGGTTCCCTCCTACATGCTTTAACACACATGTCACATCACCAAGGTCTAATTCAAGTTGTTTCTGAAACGTTAATGACGGTAAGACAATTTGAATATTTCTTGGTTGTTCACTGAATTCTTTTTTTATACAAGTAGCACAAAATTCAATTTCTGTACCTTCTTTTACTCGTGCGTCCAAGGCCTCATCTGTCCATTCATAAGGAACGAGTGTATTCATCTCTTTTTTTGTTTCACTATGTGCGATAGACAAAGCATTTTTTAATACAGGTAATCCAAAAATATGATCCCAATGCCAGTGTGTTAATGCAACGAAATCAGGATTTGAGATGTTCTGTTCGTTTAGCATTTCTAAAAACAAATGTGCATGTGCTTCTGAATTACCTGCATCTATCATCAAAGTCTTTTCTTTTCCAACTACCATTCCTAAAATAGGTCTATCTGTTTCAGAAACAGGTGTCATATACCAAAATGAATCTCCTATTTTTTTTATTTGCTGCATAACTATTGCCTCCATTTATGAATGATAATTTTGCCGTTGGACAAAATTTGACGCTTACAAAGAAAATAAAAAAATAGAGATTCTAAAAAATAATCGTATGACTCTTTAAACTCTCCACCTTCTATTTTATTTTTCTTCTAACAATAAAGCACGCAAAGCGTCTAACTGTTCTTTCGTAAGTCCAATTCCTTTTTCAGCATATTGCTCCGCAGAACCATATACATTGTGAATTTCATCAAATGCCGCTTGTAAATATTCAACCCTCGCTTCAAACATTGCACTTAAAATTGCAATACTTGCTTCATCTTTAAGCTGCGCTCCTAAAAAAGCCACCATTTTCTCATTCAACTGTTCCCGAAATCCATTACTCAGTAAATAATCCTGCATGACTGTCTCTTCGGGCACACCTAATAGCAGTAATAATAAAGCGGATGCAAAGCCAGTTCGATCTTTTCCTGCTGTACAATGGTTTAAAAGCGGTAAGTTGTTTGCATCTTGTATAAGCTCTAAAAATGTCACAAATGCTTCATTACCAGTTACAAAATCCCTGTTCATCTTCACTAAATATTCTCCTGGCTTGCCAAGCATTGATAAATCTCCTAAACGGAAAAACTCATTAATATTTAAGTCTTTTGCTAAATCTTGCATAACTGGTAAAGAAACTTGACGAACATCTTGTATTTCTGGATTTGGTTTATGTTGCACTTCGAAATCTGTACGATAATCGCAAACAACTTTCAAGCCTAAATTATGTATATAACGAATATCTTCTTCTGTTAATCCTGCTAATTCTTCAGAGCGGTACAATTTCCCCCATTTCACCACACGGCCATCTTTTGTTGCATACCCACCTAAATCACGAAAGTTAAATGCACCTTGCAGCGGTAAGCGGCGCTCTGCTACTGTAATACGCTCTCCTTCGTTCGGAACTAATCGAAAATAAACTCGCATAGCTGGATTCGGATCTTCGATTGTAATGGAAGAGGCATCTGTTACAACCGTTAATAATTGTCCATTTTCTTCAATATTCTCTGGGGATGTACTCCAATAAACACGCACTGATTCTTCTGCACTGCCCCAGTTTATAGATAAAGTGTTAGCGTTTTCTCGCTCTACTGTTACATCTAAGCCTGTTCGTTTCATGTTCGTTTTCATTTTTTCACCTATCACTTTCTCTATCGTTTCTACCCCCTATTGTATACCACATCATGTAACGCGTCTTACATATTTCATGACATTTTGCAATCAATTTATAAATACAGAGAAAACATTTCTTGTATATTTGTAAAAGATGTACAAGGTATTCCTCGAAATACATAGGCAATTTGTTCATTCCCCAAATCTTGATATACAACTGTACCTCTTTGCGGGTGCACATAGTATTCACAGTTTCCAATCTTTTGCGGGGAACTATAATTTCTTATCCATGAGGATACAGGGTGATAGCTATAATTAGTATGCCGACATGCCCATAGTGTATATAACTGCTCTTTTGCATCCCAATATACATACTGCGTTTCGTTGTCACCAAAACCAACAGACTCTAATTCCCATGAACAGGGAACTAGAAGCGGTAATGATACAAACTCCTTTTCTTTAGGAGAACTCCATGCAAAGCAACGACTGATTTCGCCTCCGCCCTTTTCTATATGAGCCTGAAAACTTAAACGATGAAATGGTAATTTCATTTGTTGTTTTGCTTTCTCTAATTCAAGTGGCTGTAAACCATATAAAAATCCCTCCATCTGATGCTGCTCAATAACTCCATCATCAATAGAAATTTCAATTTGTGTTTTCCACTTAGAAGTGACGTAACTATCGCACCCTTTATAATTTATACCACGCCAATATGTAAGTTTATTATATTGAAAACACTCGCCCTGTGCATGAGACAAACAACTGTCTGGAAAAGTCGGTTCCATAATATCCAGAAAAAACTGTTTCACGCGAAACATTCCTGTAGGAGTAATCACCTGAAACCAAAGCGTTTCCCACTTTTCACTCTCCTGCCGCTGTGATATGTGCTCTACATGCCAGTCTGGAAATAAAACTTCCGGATATAACGGAACCATTCTTTTAAATACTTGTTTTATCATCAAATTCCCCCTTGAGTTATTTCTTCAATAATTCGAGAGGGATCTTCATTTACCCTTTTCTGATCACTCTTGTGTATTTCTCTATCTTCCCTAACTGTATACAGTTGTTGTTAGAAAACACTCGTTTCATGGCATCGTTCATTTCGTCAGTACTCCCCACATAATATGAAGCACCGATTTCTTTTAAAATGTATAACGCTTTTTCATGAAGCATTGTCCCGTATCGTTTTCCACGCATATTCGGGACAATACCAAGATAAAACAATCTCCCTTCTTCTACCGTACCTGGCTCAATATGCGGCAAAATAACTCCTACTGGATTTTCTCCTTGAAAAGCGACTAAGCAATGTTCGTTCCACCTGCCGCCAATTTCTGTTTGAAAAGCATATAATAATTGGTCTATAGATAATGTTTCTTTCGTATTTAAAGAATCCTGCATAGATTCCAGCCAAATTGTTTTAAATGCGTCTTCGCCTACTTCATCTATTGTTTTCAGCGTAAACGGAACTTCCACCTCTGTAACATCAGATAAATCTTTCAGTACCATCACACAACTTTTTTGATGCTGAAATTGTAAATACTGAAACACCTCTTCATAATGTGTATAATTTGGACTTTTGGGTGAAACAACAAAATGTAAATGTAAAACTCCTTTATTCGTTGCTTTTTCTATCCAATATTGCACTACCTCTGTCACTTGTTCCTTTGTATAGGAAACTGAATTATTTTCTTCAATGGTAATATAATGAGGCTCTCCCACTAATACTTTAAAATCCCGTTCCATATTAACAAATTGATTCATTCTTTAACCTCTTTCTACACAATTTTTAAAATAACATGTTTTCTATTGCATGAGCAGGAGTTCTTACATATATGTAGAATACTATGAAGTTAGGATTTACTCCATACGAAACATACTTACAATTTGTACGTATGAAATATAAATAAAGAAACAGGTGTCTATATGGGATATATCGAAGAAATGCGTAGTTTAGTTGGAAATCGGCCACTCATTTTAGTAGGTTCACATGTGATTCTATTAAACAAAAATAATGAAGTACTCCTTCAACTTCGCAGTGATTACAATTGCTGGGGCATAATTGGAGGTGCGCTTGAATGTGGTGAAACGTTAGAAGAGGCTGCTAAACGAGAAGTCTATGAAGAAACAGGATTAATCGTGAAACATTTAGAACCACTTCAAACCTTTTCTGGGAAAGAATTTTTTAATATTTATCCAAATGGAGATCAAGTATACGGTGTTCTCGTTACATACGTTTGTCGTGATTTTGAAGGAACATTACGTATCGATCACGCTGAATCAAAAGATTTGCAATTCTTTCCCATCCACGATCTTCCTCCAAATGTTGGATCAGTACATAAATTAGTTTTAGACACATTCCTAGAAAAATTTTGTTAAATAATATTGTTGATTTGAGCTATAAAACAAGGGAATCCCTATTTACGGAGTTCCCTTGTTTTATTAAAGCCCACTTTAGTTGAATTAGATTAACTCTTTTAACCGTTTTATTGCAGAGTGAACTGTAAGCCTATGATAGGAAACTAATTCATTCTTATAGATGACTCCATAGATACCATAAGGAGTAGGTGAAAGTCTCAACAATTCTTCTCTGTTTTTTATATCAATAATTTCTGTATGAATACCTAATTTGTTCGCTGCTTCAACAACATTATTGGTTGATACATCTACAAACGGACACTGCTGAGTACGGAGGATTGTTAAACCTGTAAAAAGCTTAAGTCGCTCATCCCAATCTTTTGGAAAATATGAGTCAGGTGAATGTCCAAATTTGTTAACAAGTAACTCAAAACCATAAGGTGCATGATCTACTTCTCTAAAATTATTCTTTATAAAAACGTCCTTACTAGGGGTCCAAGAAGTATTTGGATTTGTAATCACAATAACTCCATCTTTATTTTGTTCCTTAGCATCTTGAATACTTTTATGAATCAATTTTGAGGCATACCCTTTTCCCGTAATAGTTATCCATAAGCAATGGATAACCATATAATTTTCACCATAGACAACTCTCGAGGAATATTCAATAGGTGTATATTCAATAAATCCTGCTGGTTTGCTATTCTCCATTATTTTTATATACTTTAACCCTTCATCAAACCTTCCCATAAGCCATTTGTTTTTATTTATGTAACCTGTTGAAGTTGGCTTGCTACGAAGACAATAACACCCTTCATCTTTTAAATTCCCTTCGTCTAATTCTATCAGCTCGACTTGTGCCAATATACTTCTCCCCCCTTGCGAATACGTTCCTTACCATTTGTTCTAACCTGAAATGCTCACTTTTGTGCAGGTCATAAACGTCCTCCACACCTAAATGAAACAAATCAATTGGCTGTTTTCAGATTAACACCCAATCCGTTTTTTTAGTCACAAATTCTTTATACAACATAAATAATGTTTCAAGTTCTTTCGGTTCACTTGGCAAAGAAGAATCTGTTTTTATTTTGAAAATAAGTTTTTTCAGCTTTTCTGGTTCTTCAAATAATGGAATGACATTTCCATAGCTTTTACTCATTTTTCGTCCATCGAGACCTGGTACAATTGCTCCTTCTTCTTGAATGATATACTCTGGCAATACAAAGATTTCACCAAACGTTCCTATACTTTTAATTATAAATTACTATATAGTAAACTTCTTTCTATTATTAAAAAATAACACCTTAAAACCCCATAATTTATTTGTTATACTGAATATTGTAATGGAACCATGTTGGTTTTAAGGAGGACATATTTTGAAAGACACTGTAAAAATACTAAAATGGGTAAGTGGTGGTTTGGAAGCCCTATTCGGAATACCTGTACTAGGTGGAGCAATTATTGTTTCTTTATTTTGGCTACCCCTTCTCTTCATGTTAGCATTACATATCATTACTTTAGTATTAGCTAAACAGAGTGGTATGAACGCTAACGGTAATGTTTTAGGAATTGTAACATCTTGTATTGCTTGGATTCCATTTGTCGGAATGATTATGCACATTTTATCGGCTATCTTTATTATGATGGACGCAGCTCGTAAAGAAGAAACTTCAATTTAAGGAGTATGATGATTTTCGTACGACGGGGAAACTGTAGAATATGCAACAACAAAAGTTTTTAAGTGATGATATAGAAATACATGTCGTGGAAATTCCAAAATTGCTACAGCAGTGGCGCGAGGAGAAAGTGAATCCGTGGGAAAATTCTTTTGTTCGATGGTTATTATTATTACCAGCCAACGAAGATGAACATTTAACACATACCCTGGAGGAGATTGCGATGAACCAGGATCCAATTTTACAGAAGGCAATGGATAAATGGGAGCATATGAGCCAAGATGCTTCGTTCCGTCAAGCTTACGAAGCACGCGAAAAGATCTTGATGGATGAAGCGGCAGGGATTGCACATGCTCGTAATGAGGGGAAAAAAGAAGGTATTCAAGAGGGTATTGAACAAAGAGTCCAGCAAGGAAAAATACAAATGATCAAAGGTATGTATGAACTAGGTGTATCACTTGAAACAATTTCCAAATAAAGTAAATTAAGTTTAAAAGAAGTGAAACGTATTATAAAACAAAATTCATTACAAACGAATAAAAACTTGGCATTTTATTTACCACCCATTGATTATTTTCATAACTGAATTCTATTTCTACATCTTTTGTTACATTTTCATACTCGTTATATGTCTCCACTTTTGCTGCTAACTTAGCATCCTTTAACTGAGAAGAAGTAATCTTTATATATTTAGTCGCAGCTTTTGAACCTGGATCTCCAATAACATAGTGCATTTTTCCGTCTATTTCTTTTACATATTCACTTTGCATATATTCCGTAATAAATTGTTTTGAGAAATATGTAGTCAATGTAGTTTCTAACGCTTTTTTTGTATTATATGCGGGAATGAGCAATTCCCCGTATGAAAAACGCCCCATTGATTTTGAATTCCCTGTGAATGCTCTAGTTTGGATATAGGTGAGTTCTTTTTGTGCATTTAATACTTTGTTTAACATTGCGTCATTAGTTAACGGTTTATCTTTTATTTCATTTGATTTGTTTGTCTTCAGATTTAAAATAACGCCATTATCTGTATATAGATACATATCTCCTGCTATAAAATATAAATAAGATTTAGAAGGTTCAAGAGCTTTGTTATAGACTAATTCTTCACTTCCACCACTGATTTTTCTCTTATAAACACCGTCATTTTTTACATAATAAAAAGTATCCCCTGTTATGTTCATCTGTAAGACGTCCTGTATTAATAACTTTTCTGTATTTTGCTGAACGTCTAACTCGTATATACCGTGCGTAGCTTTATGTGCTTCAAAAGGGAGCGAGAAATCTACAACAGCATATAGTTTTTCATCATGATATACCACACTAGATATTTCTGCATACTTTTCCTTTGACCAGGTTTTGTTATTTTTGGTAACCTGTGTTCCACGATTTTTATTCCAATGTAGAATACTATCATCTATTGTTTGAGCCCAACCAGTGTATTTAAGTGTAGTGTCCTCTTCTTGTCCTGTTTTCAAATCCATTTTTATAATCCCTACAATATCAAAACCACCATGCTCCGAGTATTTTTTCGGATAAAACAAAGTTTGATCTTTTATATATACGTAACTTGTATCTGTTTTCAATGTATCGAGTTTTTTAGCTGAAATGTCATATTTCATTAAAGAAGGCATTTCATTTGAACCTGTATTATCATTTGTAGCCATATGGATAAAATATAAAGATTGACTGTTTATATTTATATAAGAGGCGTTTACATCTTTTACTAAAAGTTCTGATGTTTGAAAATAATCCTTTGTACGATAAATACCTCTTGTATTCTTACTTCCATTGACCGCATAATAAATCCAACCATCACTTTCGACCATTTTCCCTTTGTTAGAAATGTTCCCAACCGTATTTCCTCTTTTTTCAGGCTCTTTTATTTGCTGCTGTACTATTGAATCAGCTTGTGTTTCCTTTTTTTCTTGTTTGACATTTGTTGTATTTGCTGTTTTGTTCTCTGCTTTACAACCAAAAAGAGAAATTGAAATGGCCATGGTTATAATAGTAACTATTATTTTTTCATAAACGTTCCCCATTGTTTACCTCCCTTATAATATTTCAATAGAATTAAACATTGGTAGTAATTGTCTATTTGTGTTTAATTATACCTATTTTTACAAATATAAACAATTTTCCGTTTATTTTTATAACAAAAATTAGTTTTACAAAAGATAAAAAGTATTAAACTTATAAAAGCCATTGATTTCAAGCGAAAATGCTGATATCAATGGCTTTCTATATAGATATTTAACGAACAGTTTTACAAACAATAAAAAGTTCTCAACTTAGTTTTACTTTTTATAAATAATGCATCCTTAAAAGGATACATAAAAACAACGAATCTTCGCTATATCCTTAGTAAAGGTCTCAAGATGTCTAAGTTTAAAAGCCACTTTCAGTCATTTAAAACTAAGGAGCGATTTCTTTCCGCCCATCGTAGAAGTATAGTTTCATCTGAAGTCTCTCTAGCAGGATCCTCAGAAAAACAAAAACTGATTGTTGAATCATCCTTTAGTTTTTCAAATAATTCCGGTCTCAATAGTGCTGCTTTTTGATTATTTTCAGGCCTTCTTTGCCCTAGTGTACCATCATTTTTAAGTCTGTTTCTTTTGACACCAAAACAGTAGATACCAGAAGAAGACTCGGAATCAGATTTATTCAAATACCCTGTTATAGACTTTTCTAATGACGACTCTTTATTTATGATTAATTGATTTGGAATAAAAGTAGAAAAATATTGTGTGAATTGTTGAATGATATCTCCTAAATTTTCTTGATCAAAATTGATTTCGAAAAACTCTCTAAACGACTTATAAGCTGGAAAATGCAATTTATATAAATCTGCATACGCACATAAGCTTTCGGATCCATTTCCTTTTTTTATAAATTCCAGTTTTACAACCGCATATGGACTATCCTTAGTTTCCCCTTTTGAATAAACTTTTACTAAAACAATATATTCTATCTTTTTATACTGAAATAGAAAAGCATCTACAGCCCAATTTCTTTTCTTTAATTCATCTCGGATAAGTTTTAAATTGTATAAAGGAGCTTTTTGTGAACACATTTTATAATCCTCCATCCCTCTTATTTTTTGAATATTCTAACTTAATCACTTTAAATATATAGTAAAATTTTTACAAATTAAACCATGTCATATAATTTAGTGTCCCAAAAAGTAAAGTTTTTGGAATCCTAGTATTTACCAATCAATTTAAACGTGGTATTCTATGTTTAAGACGTTCCAAAAACTTATTCCAAAAGTGGGGTGGAAATTTGATTCGTGGATATGCCAGAGTAAGTAGTAACGATCAAAATTTAGATACACAAATTGAAGCATTAAAAAAATTCGGAGTAGATGTAATTTATCAAGAAAAGGTAAGTGGTGTGTCTGAAAAGCGACCAGAGTTAGAAAGTTTACTTGATGATCTCCAAGAAGGAGATACAGTTGTTGTAGCTAGAATGGATCGTCTGGCTAGAAGTTTGAAACATATGTTGGAGCTGGTTGAGAATTTAGAAAAACGAAATGTTCATATAGTTAGTCTGGATTATAATTTTGATACCAGAACAGCAACTGGAAAAATGTTATTCCATATTATTGGTGCTGTTGCAGAATGGGAACGTGAACTTTTAAAAGAAAAGCAAAAAGCTGGTTTAGATATTGCCAAGAAAAAAGGTGTGCAGCTAGGCCGACCACGTAAGTATGGAAAAAAGCATGAGGGAATGGATCATGCCATTACGTTATATAAAGAAGGAAAGCATACGATAGGGAAAATTTGTAATATAACACAAGTCAGTCGATCAGCTCTATATCGTGAAATTAACAAAAGAGATTTAAAAAAATAACAGGGTGTTGCAAATACAATACGAAGAGTAGCAAATGCATTTTATGACTTTGCTCTTAATAAATTTTAATTAATAAAATGTGGAGGTGTAGATGGTGAATTATAACGATTCATATTATCAAATGATAGAAAATAAATGTAAAGAATTTGAGGTGCCAACAGATTTATATGCGGGTTGGATAAAACAAAAAAAGGAAAGGGATAGTCAAGCAGGCAATAAAGGGTTCACTAGCTTTGTTCTACATCAAGGAACTTTTTCTAATGGCATATATTTCCCGTTCTTTCTTCAAAAATTTGAAGAAGAAACTTTAGAAACAGGAGTTATAGCCATTAAATTATATTTAGATGGAACGCACAAAATTTTATGGGAATACCGCAAGTTTGGGTATCCAGAGGGGGCGTTGCATGCCGAAGAAGGAAAACGTAAATATCTAAAATCAGATGAATTACAACTTTATATTAACGAGGGATATAAATGGTTAGAAACACTCTCTCCGCCAATTTTAATAAATTTTTCACTTGCGGAACAAGGTATATTTCATTCATCATATGAGGACTTAAAATAAAACAAAAACGCACATTATTGTTATGGTACAAATAATCCTTAACGTGTGTTTTATGTTAGTGCGTTGGCTGCACCCCATTGCCATCAAGTTAAGGTTTTGAAGTACCCCCTAAATAAAAATTTTATTTCTCTATAGTTAGTTATTTTGAGAAATGAGCTCATTTTTTTGTTTTTGGGATGTTTACTTTTCTTAAGTTAATGGGCATGTATGGTGACCCCTTATAAGAAACAATAAAAAACAGTAGTGATTTTATACACTACTGTTTTTTATTGTTCATTTTCAAATGTAAACTTTTCATTTTTAGTTAACTGTATATTTTATACATATGGGGTTAACATAACGTTTCACTACCCCAAAATCACTTTCCCATCAACCTCAGCGTGTTTTGCTAATTGTAAATGATGATGCTTTGTCATTAAAATCAGGCAAGTTAAATACCTTTTCACCGTTCGTATCATTAATTAATTCTTTTGTTTCTCCACCATAGTTAGCGTTTTGATAAAGTACAACTTTCGTATATGCACCTACGATTACCGATGAAGCCATATCGTTAAATGAACTACCAATTGGACTATTATCAAATGAAGGGCGAGAGATTGTTTCTGTATAATTATATCCTGAATTTCCATTGTTTTCGTAACTATGTTGTAAAAACGTTACACTATACGCTGGAAGCTGATCAATCTCATACGATGATGTTCTATTATCAAAAGTAGTTAGGTCGTACGTTTTTACATAATCACTATCATTTATAACAGTATGTCTGTATCCAGATTTATTTGAATTTTCGTGAACCACTAATCTTGTATGTGGCTCCAATGCTACACTAGAAATTTTATCATCAAAGTATGAACCTCCTGGACTATCTCCCACCCAATTTCTTGACATTGTGTCTATATATGATTGACCTGATCCGGATAGATTTTCATAAAACGTTACACTGTGAGATGTTGGAGGCGTAGTACCTAATTCAATAATATACGATGACATTTTGTTATCAAAAGAAGTTAAATTTATTAGTTGATCGACATTTGTAGTATTTGTATAGACAGAGGAAGCTCCACCATAGTTTGCATCCTCAAAAACGGTTAGTTTTGTACCTGGAGTTAGTTTCACGCTTGAAGCTCGATCATTAAATTCGTCCCCGCCAGGACTGTTGGACATAAACTGTCTTGATAGGTATGCTCCTCTTACAGTATCTCTAAAGCTTTGTCCATTGCCATTTAACTCGTCATAAAACAACGCATTGAAATAAACTGGATAAGCATTGTATCCATCTAAATGGTACACAATGTAAGAAGAAGTTTTATCATTATAAACTCCATTCGCTATTGTACTGAGGTTATAGAAAACATCTTGGTCTGTATTATTTGAGAGATAATACGTGGAGCCAGTATAGTTTTCTCCATCATAAATTCTCAATTCTGTTCTAGCTGCCAATGTCACACCTGATATATTTTTATTAAACTTCCAGCCACCAGGACTATTATTCACACTGGATCTGGAGACAGATTCAGTATACTCAGCTCCAGTGTTCTTTCCATTTTCATAAAAAGTAACACTATTCGAACCGATATCCTCAATTTTATAAGACGAAGTTTTATCATTGAAACTTTGCGTTAGGTCGAAAAATTTATCTGCATTCGAAGCATTTGTAACGGTATAAGACACACCACTAAAATTTTCACCATCATATAATGTTACTTTTGTATTCTTTCCCACAGTCAAACTTGAGATTGTATCATTTAAATTTGAGCCACCAGGACTACTTCCAAAATTGTTACGTGAATATGAATCAATAAATTTCGTTCCAATACTTGGATCTTGCACATAGAATGTTACATTATTCTTTGAACTTGTAGCTGCTTCAGCTGTACCTACAGAATTTGATAAATTGATAGAATTTCCTAATACTGCAGCTAATGCAACTGAGATTACTAGAAATTTTTTTCTCAATTTACGCATTTTTTCGCCTCCTAATTTTAAGAAAAATAGAATTATTTAATTAGCAAGGATACTTTCAAAGAGGTCCCACCTTCTTCATCTTATTTCGCTAATCAAATTCCTAAGCATTATCACTAAAGTGAAAAAGCTCAACTAAATATTACCATTTTTCAAGTGGTACCTTATTGAGAAAAAAATCAAGAAATTATATTTATATTTTGGTTTTAAGCTATCGTTTCACATCAATTTGATGCAATTGTGTCTAAACGTACAATTTTCTTTTTTTGATATGGTGACCCCATGCCCATCAACTTAAGAATTCAGAATTACCCCAAAACGAAAAAATGAGCTTTTTTGCTACAAGTTAGCACAAAATTTCGTTCTGGGGGCATTTACCTTTCTTAGCTTGATGGCGATGGGGTACCGCCAGCATTTTGGAAAAAAACCACGTTAAGCAAATTTCGACATAAAAATAAGCGATTTTAACAACGCTAAGGCTGCTTAATGCAGCACAATGTCATTTGTGTTGCATTAGAACTAAAAAAGACTAATGCAAATGGGTGTTAACGCAACACAATTTATCGAAATGATCTAATTTCGAATACAACACAATTTAAATTAGCGTTAAAATGGATCGAAAATCCTTAGCGTGGTTTTTTTCCGTTTTGCGGTCTGTACCCCAGTATGGTCACATATTCAGATGAAAATTTAAATTCATATATTAGGCCCAGTACCAGCGTTCTTGTAACCAGGGGCAAAGTAGCGAATTTTATTAATATATACATGTTTTTCAGTAACAAAAAGGTATTTAATCAATAAAGTTACAAATTATTTTTGATACAGTATTTTGTTACAACAACTTCAATAGTTATAAAAGTGGTTGTTTTTTTAAACGAAACGTAACAAAAATGATCGTTTTTGTTACAGTAACTTTATAAAAAAACCACTCATTATTAGAGTGGCTTCTTATAATGTCTTTTTTACAAACAAAATAAAAATTAATAGACTAATAAATCCTGATATCGCGCAAACAATAAATAACATTTGATATCCCATGAGTTGTGAAACAAATCCTAGAATGATAGATCCTAAACCAATCCCTAAATCAAAAGCAGTAAAAAATGTAGCGTTTGCTACACCTCTTTTCTCTGGTGGAGCTAATCGTATCGTTACTATTTGAAGAGCAGGTTGTGCTGATCCGAATCCAATTCCGTACAAAATAGCTGTAATCACTAGTCCAACAAGCCCTTTTGTCATTGCTAGGACGAATAGTGCAATTATCATTATAAAAAGCGCAGGAACAATAATGATCCCTTCTCCACGCTTATCGGATATTTTCCCTGCAATCGGTCTAATTACTATAAGTGTGACAGCATAAACTAAGAAAAAAGTACCAGCGTTCACTTGAATCTTTGCCGCAAACAGTGGTAAAAATGTTGTAATGCCACCAAAAGTAAGGGATAAGAAAAATGTCACAATAGCGATTGGTAAAACCGTTTTTTCAAAAAATGATATTGGTTGTTTTGAGGTATGCTGAACGGCTGAAATTTTTGTACCAAGCGCAAGTATGAATGCAATAAGTGCTAATGCTGTGCATAGTAGAAATAAATAATGAAATGAAAATGATTTCGCTACCCAAAGACCTACTATTGGTCCTAAAGCCATACCTAAAGTCATTGCAAGTCCGTACCATCCCATTCCTTCTCCGCGACGAGATGGTGGAATCACATCAGTCACAGCTGTTCCGATCGAAGTTGTAGCAACCGCCCAGCCGATTCCATGGAGGATACGTAATACCACTAAAAATATAACTCCTGTTACCCAATCATAAAAATACATTGTAATTGCAAAAAATAGTAGTCCGCTTATTATAAATACGCGCCGACCATATCGATCCATTAATCCTCCAACAATAGGACGGAAAATTACTGCCGATATTGTAAATACTCCAATAATAAATCCAACTTGAGATTCACTCCCGCCTAATTGTTTAATAAATATAGGCAGTGTTGGCATTAGTAAATAAAAACCACTAAATAGTAATAATGCTGTAATTGTCAGCATGATATAGTTTTTTGTCCATAAACGTTCCATTGTAATGTAATCCTGCTTTCTATCGTTGAATAAGTTGAGAATAAAAAACTCGTATCAATTAGGTTCTTACTGCTCCAAAATAGCGAGATAAGCAAATAAAAAAGCAGTACCACCGCTATAGAATTGTTGGTACTGCCATATTGAGTGACAAGTGTTTTGTTAATTAGAACGTAGTTGCTACTTTAACAGCCTTTTCAAGACCTGCAGAGATAATTTCTTCTGCTTTATCAGGGAATTGGTTGTGGCCTTCAATCACGACTTTCTCCATAGCTTTTACACCAAAGAAGCTCATCATACTTGCTACATATTTAACAGCCATTTCTACTTCAGCTTTTGGTCCTTCAGAATATACACCGCCACTTGCGTTTAATAATGCAATTTTCTTATCTCCAATAAGACCAACTGGGCCTTCTGGCGTATATTTAAATGTTTTGCCCGCGCGGTTTAAATAGTCAATATATGTGTGTAGTACAGCTGGGATTGTTAAGTTCCATAACGGGAAACCAAATACAACTTTATCAGCTGCAAGGAATTGGTCTAAATATTTATCAGCAACAGCTACTGCTTTCGCTTCCTTTTCTGTTAAATCAAGTCCTCTACTAGCCTTAAATGTACCGTTAATCATATCTACTCCTACATATGGCAATTCTTCATTGTATAAATCAAGCTCTACCACTGTATCATTTGGATGTGATTCTTTGTAGCTCGCTAAAAAAGCCTCATATAATTTCACACTAACCGCTTGGTCTGCTGGGCGATTGTTTGCTTTTACAAATAAAACTGTTGTCATTCTTTTTTCCTCCTATTATTCACTCTTACGTTGTTATATATTTACTCATTAAAAATGGGTATCCCATTTCTTTTATGACAAAAGCAATGTAGTCAACCGAATTGACTACATTGCTTATATTACAATAGAATTCGAATAAAGTCAACTAAATTGACTTTATTCGAGGAGGTTTTATATATAAATCATCAAGTATTTATATCATTAACATTCTCCATCTACAGTACATTGTGGTCCATCTAACTCATTTTCTTTACTTTTTTCTAGTTCTTGATCAATCACCTTTGCTAATCTTCCTTTGCTAGTAAACCCTTGAATGACCTCGTCTCCAATCATGAATGAATACAAATTTATCTTGGTTCAATAACAATGTGGTAAAACATTGTCTTTACAATGTCTTTTTAAAACTGCACTCCATGTCTCCACCTAGCGCTTCAGCTGTATCACCAGTTTCTCTGAAATCATGTGTATGAATTAGTTCAAACGGGCCAAAATCTGTTTGTTTATAAAATTCATAGCAAGGGAATCCATCATGTTTACCTTCAATATCAACAGTACCATCTTTTTTGACATGCACAGTTAAAAGATAGTCAACAGCAGGTGCATTTATATTTAATGGGTTGCTAGCACTTGCACTCATTTGAAACTTGACGTCATTAGAACTCCATTCAATATCAGTGCATACAATACGTTCTGTACTAGCTTTTCCTGTTCTTTTATTAATGGAACCATCTGGAGTTGTAACTCTTTCTGTTGTTATACCCGTATTCCCATATGTGAAAATTTCTTTTTTGTGAAAATCTACAACTACTTCTTGTTCAACTCTAGAACGCATAGCGTTTACAGCATAAGGGGTAAATTCACGTGAGTCACCTTCGAACTCGATTAAGTCTCCCGTTTGATTAGCTCCAGTCCAACCTATTGAAACCCAGGACATTGGGATAAATACACTTGCTCTAATTTTAACGATATTAGCCATGAGAAACACCTCTGTAAATTTATTTTTAAGTAATACAAAACATTGAATCATTGAGCAAAACAGGTCACAATTTCTTTAGAACAATCAATTGTTTTTCCTTTAATAATCGCTACTACTTGTTAAGTATGATACTCTTCTGATTCATATTTATATTTAAATTGTCTTTTTAAAACTGTATTCCATCTCTCCAGCTAGTGCTTTTGGAGTGTCACCAGTTTTTCTGTAATCGTGTGTATAGATTAATTCAAATGGACCAAAATCTGTTTGCTTATAAAATTCATAGCAAGGGAATCCATCATGAGAACCTTCAATATGCAAAGCTCCACTTTTGCTAACACGTATAGTTAATAAATAGTCAGCCGCAGGTGCTGCTGCATCTAAAGGGTTGCTGGCACTTGCCTTCATTTCAAAAGAAACTTCATTAGCGCTCCACACAACATTCGTACATACAATGTTTTCTGTACTTGTTTTTCCTTTTTTATGCTCAATAGAACCATCTGGATTTGTAATTTTTACAGTTGTAATACAAGCATCTGCAAATGTGAAAATTTCTTTTTTATAAAAGTCAATAATCACTTCTTGCTCTAATCTCGACCGCATTGTGTTTGCGGCGTATGGCGTAAATTCACGTGCATCACCGGTATATTCTAAGATTCTTCCTGTTGCAGAATCCTTAATAGGTTCTAACCAAGCATACGGAGCAAATACACTTCCTCTAATTTTAACGATATTAGCCATGAGAAACCTCCATAATGTAATAATTTTTATTTCGGGGAATCCTATTCCTTTTCACTCAGAAAGTAGTCAATTAATTTGACCACTTTTCGTATAGTACAACAAAATTTTTATATAGTCAACTTAATTGACCTTTTAAGAAAGTTTGAATCATCCAATATTGAGGGAATTGAATTGTACATTACTTTTGTCATTATTCATTATTCACTCTTACTTTTAGTATGATAGACAACAAAGCTAAACAAAGATAACAAATAATAACTAGGTTACAAAAAGGAACCTTAATAATTGATTTATCTAAATATTTTTTATTAATACTTAAACTTCCCTTTCTAAAAAAACGTCTATATAGGCTCTTATTTTCTAAGTTATTTTTATTAACTTTTTGATGTGAGTAAAAAATTAACTCCTTATTTTATAAGGTTTTAATTTATGTTTGTATAGAGGAAACTATTTATTTACTAGCCGATAAAGAATAATCAAAAGAAACAATGAGGAAAAATAAGGAAAAATAAAATCGTTGACTATTTTACTTTCACTTGGTTACTATTAGTGACGTAGAGTTCGCAAGTTACTAATAGTAACCAATATTAACCCAATCAACTAAGACACTTTACAAATACATTAAGGGTTTAAGAAAGAAGGAATAATCATATGAATACATTTAATCTTTCTAGTGAAGGATCTATTCAAACAAATTTGAAAGGGAAAAATCTTCTTGCTCAACCTTTCTTAAATAAAGGATTAGCATTTACAAAACAAGAACGTAAAGATCTTAACTTGGAAGGGATATTACCTCCAACAGTTTTAACGTTAGAAGAACAAGTTAAACGTGCTTATCTGCAATTTAAAGAACAACCTAATAATTTACGGAAAAATGTTTGGTTAAACGATTTATCTAATCGCAATACCGTATTATTCTATCGAGTACTAACAGATCATCTTAGTGAAATGTTACCTATCATTTACACTCCGACTGTTGGACAAGCCATTCAAGAGTATAGTCATGAATATCATCGTCCAGACGGTGTTTATCTTTCTATTAATGATATGGATGGAATTGAAAAAGCATTTGCAAATAGTGGATTTAAAGCAGAGGATATTGATTTAATTGTAGCTACAGATTCTGAAAGTATTCTCGGTATTGGAGATTGGGGAGCAAATGGAATTAATATTTCTGTTGGTAAATTGGCTGTTTACACTGCAGCTGCTGGTATCGATCCCAGTCGTGTGTTACCTGTTGTATTAGATGTAGGGACAAACAACGAAGAGTTGTTACAAGATCCTCTTTATATTGGAAATCGACATGAACGTGTTCGAGGCGAAAGATACGAAGAATTTATTGATGCATATGTTGAAAAAGCATTAGAAATGTTTCCAAATGCTTTATTACATTGGGAAGACTTCGGTAATGTCAATGCTCGCAACATTATTGAGAAATACGGAGATAAGATTTTAACATTTAATGATGACATTGAAGGTACTGGAGCTATTACATTAGCAGCTATCCTTTCTGCTGTTCAAGTTACTGACGTTCCATTGCGAGAGCATCGAGTAGTGGTATTTGGACCAGGAGCCGCAGGGATTGGTAATGCTGATCAAATTCATAATGCGATGGTGTTTGATGGTCTTTCGACAGAAGAAGCATATAGTAGATTTTGGGCTGTTGATTACCGAGGACTTTTAACAGACGATATGGATGGTATTTTAAATTTCCAAAAACCTTACTTACAAAAATCGGAAGAAGTAAAAGGTTGGGCGCGTGAAGAATCCGGTAAAATAACTCTTCTAGAAGTAATTAAACAAGTAAAACCTACTATTCTGATTGGAACATCAGGTGTAACGGGAGCTTTCTCAGAAGAAATCGTAAAAGAAATGGCCAAACATGTGGAACGCCCAGTCATTATGCCAATGTCAAACCCAACGTCATTAGCAGAGGCAACTCCGCAAGATTTACTTACTTGGACAGATGGAAAAGCACTAATTGCAACAGGAAGTCCATTTGAACCCGTTTCTTATAAAGGTACAGTATACGAAATTGGTCAATCTAACAATGCATTTGTATTCCCTGGTTTAGGGCTTGGTTCAATTGTCGTAAAAGCGAAAGTGATTACAAGTGGTATGTTTACTGCTGTCGCAAATGCTGTGACTGATATGACTGATAGTGGTAAAACTGGTGCTTCGTTACTTCCAAGTACAAAGGACTTGCGTTCTGTTTCTATAGCAGTAGCAATTCAAGTTGCAAAAGCAGCTATTCAAGATGGCGTGGCTCAACATGTTCCAGAAGATGTTGAACAAGCTGTAAAAGATGCTATGTGGCATCCAACTTATAAATCAGTCAAAGCTAGTGAAAGTTCGGAGATAACTATGTAGGTTTAAATGAATGCCTATCACTCTGATAGGCATTGGTATTTACTAGAAATTATTCACTTTGAAGTTAAATCGTAATTTAGGGATATATACCTAGATCAAATTGAAGTATGGAGGATCTTAAAATGGAAACGAGTCAAATCTTTATTATTCTAACACCTATTTTCTTTACCATCCTATTAGGATATTTAGCCGGATATTTTAAAAAATTTGATGCGAAGACATCACAAGGATTAAATACATTAGTAACTAAATTTGCATTACCAGCCCATTTGTTTGTGGGGATTACAACAACATCTAAGCAAACATTAATTGAAAAATGGCCATTTTTACTTGCCTTAGTTATTGGTATTGTAGGTTTTTATATTATTTTCCTGTTAATTGCTAAATACGTACTTAAGTTTTCATTAACAGAAGCATCAATGTTTTCTTTAAACTCAGCCCAACCAACTTTTGCATTTATGGGAACTCCTGTTTTAGGAAGTTTGTTTGGAGCAAGTGTGGCTGCGCTTCCAATTGCCATTACAGGAATCGTTGTGAATGCCATGCTAGATCCATTAGCTACTATTATTGGTGCAGTGGGTCAACGTCAGAATGAAGAAAACGCCGAGAAAGAAAGTCTTTTGAAAGTAACTGTTAAATCAATCTTACATGGTCTTTCAGAGCCGCTAGCTTGTGTTCCTTTAATTGGGGTTATTCTTGTACTATGCGGGTTCCAATCACCACATTTATTAGCGAAGAGTTTGGAGCAAATTGGTGGCATTACATCGGGTGCAGCGTTATTTGCTGTTGGGGTCACAATCGGAATTCGTAAAGTTCAATTTAGCCCAACTGCGTTTGGGATTTCACTTCTTAAAGTAATCGTTCAACCGCTTGCCATGCTTGGAATTGCGCTTGCAATAGGATTATCTTCAGGTGACGTAACAAAGTTAGTTTTATTAGTAGCATTCCCAGGATCTGCAGTAGCTGCTATGATTTCGTTGAAATTTGACAGTCTAGCAGGTGAGACAGCCTCTTCCTTTTTTATTAGTGCGCTTATGTCTCTTGTTACCCTTCCCTTTTTGATTTCTTGGTTGATGTGAATAAGTTACTGTCAATCAATTGAGATTGTAAAAAATTGAACTGTCCTTTTTAAAAAGGACAGTTCAATAAAAAGACCTTAAAAAATCAAGCATTAAAAAAGATGGTTTCAGCATTCTGCTGGAGCCATCTCTTTTAGTGTCCACTGATAACGCTTATAATTATAGTCCTCAAATGATCTGATTAAACGACTGAAAATTATTTTGGTGGATTAAGTTGATGTACATAATACTATAGAGCGAGATAATATTGTAGGATAAATTAGATACAAGGTAAGTGAAGAAAAGCCTAGGAGAGTTTTCAGATTGAAATATTTAAAAATATTTAGCAACTTCTTTAGCTCTAATAATAGCTTTTTTCTTAATTTCTTCAGCCTGTTCTGGAAATTTGTTATGTCCTTCGACAAATATTCCTTCAAAGAAAGAGGTTCCAAAGAATTCCATTATAACCTCTAAATACCGATGTCCCATCTCTTTACGTGCTTCTGGTCCTTCAGAATAAATATCGCCACGTGCTTGAATGTGCAATGCTTTTTTACCTGTTAATAATCCTACCGCCCCTTCTTTTGTATACTTAAATGTTTTTCCTGATACAGCCACAGCATCAAGATATGTTTTTAAAATGGCTGGAATAGAGAAATTCCACATTGGAGTGACGAATACATACTTGTCAGCTAATAGAAATTGTCCGCCTAATTCGGCTAGACGTCCTACTTTTGATATTTCAATAGGTGTTAATTCATGTAAAGGAATGCCAGATCTAAGTTTCTTCCACCCACTAAATACATCAGCGTCAAGATATGGAATATCCGCTTTGTATAAATCAAGATGAACAACTTCATCATGGGGGTTTAATTCTTTATAGGATTTAATAAATTCTTTTCCAACTGTCAAACTGTATGATTCGGTATCGTCAAGTGGATGCGCTGTAATATAAAGAAGATTTGCCATTTGTTTCTTCCCGCCTTTCTAAGATGAGGTCAGTTATTACTTTAATATGAAACAGTGTAATTTTTTTAATATGAATTGTCTACTTATTGAATTGATTGACTATATTTTTTTGGAAATTGCACTTTGTCTTTTCTTAATATGTGTTGGATTTATGTATTTGGAAGAACCTTTTTATTTACTCTTTTATCCAACTTTCAGCCCATTGACTAATTGGTCCAAGAATTTTCCCTAATTCTGTTCCTTTTTTTGTTAGTAAATACTCTATTCGTACAGGGCGTTCCGCGCTCACATGTCGCACTACCATATCGTTATCCTCAAGCTCTTTCATTCTTTCTGTAAGCATACGTTTACTTAAATCTGGAATCATTGAATGAATTTCACTAAAACGTTTAGGACCACTCATTAGTACATAAATAATTAATCCTGTCCATCTTTTTCCTATTAATTCAAAGCTTTTTTCTATTTTCGGTCCTATGTCTCGTTGTTCATCCATTTCTCATACCTCCGTATAGAAGATTTGTAATTTTATATTCCCTATGTATTTATTGTAATCACATAAATTATATCAAATAAATAAATAAAATAATTCCTTTATTTTAGTAGGGAATTATAATTAATTGGATATTTAAAGTAACCTGCATATTTTTGTAATGAGGAAGAAATTTTTGGAGAATCGATATTTTCATCATGTTATTTTTTATTAATATGTAATTTTATTGAGTTTTTATGTGAGTAAATATTTTTTGATGTACAATTACCTTAAGGGTATCGTGGTTACATAAGGCAATCCTACTTACTAAAGGTTACCTTGTGTAATACTGTTTTTAAATATTTGAGTATTTAAGTTCTATTACTATAAAAGAAATTTTATTACATAAGACATAAAGAAAGTTCTTTTAATTTCTATAGTGGGTTAATTTCATGAATGTTGTATTCATTAAGTTGAACCGTATGTTCATTTCTGTGAGTATACGTTTTTTAGATTGATGAAAGGATTTTTTGTTTGTATATATGTGTACTTATTATGTTAAAAGTTTAGAATTGCAGAATGGAGAAAAGGCTAAGAGATACGGAAGGAAACTTATTGAAAGTTTTATTATTTCCAGTTTAAAATAATGCGTTGCTGTAAGTGAGGCATATTTCTTTCATAACAAAAACAAAATAGTTAACTTGATTGATTATGTTGTTTGTAGTACAATGAAATTCAAATAAAGTCAACTTAATTGACTTTATTTGAGGAGGTTTTATGTATGAATCATCAAATGTTAAATAACTTGGATCTTACATCACTTTTGTCATTATCCTTTAGTGCATCGATTAATGAACTACATGACAGATTGAGTGAGTTGGGATTTGGAGATATTAGACCTGTACATGGTTTTATGTTTAAATGTATCACTCCTAATGGAGCAACAGGTATAGAACTAGCCGAATATTTAGGAATCACGAAGCAAGCTGTGAGTAAAATGGTGGATTATCTTGAGAAAAGTGGTTATGTAATGCGCCAAACTCATCCAACTGATAAGAGAGGAAAAATTATTGTTTTGACCGAACGTGGTTGGTTAGTAATGAAAGCAAAAGAGAAGATAATAGCTGAGATAGAACAGCGCTGGATTGAAAACATAGGTGTTGAACGAATGCAAATGCTCAAAGAAGATCTAACAAATTTAATTCATGAAGCAAATGAAGGTAAATTATCATCGAGGTTAAGACCTATCTGGTAAATATAAAGAAGATTAACCGTACGCCCATTAGCAACTTAAGAAACAGACAATCATCTAAACGATAAAAGTTTGTTTCCATTTTTCTATCTAAATGGAAACAAACTTTTCTTTATGGTGGGTCTCAAAATATTAGTTTGATGGGTATGGAGTAATTTCGTCTAAAAGATTGTTTGTGGAAATAAAAACCATAACCAATATGTTATTGCCTAAATATATAATGTTTTAAAACCAATATAACACTGTAGGGTGTATGTTGTTTTTTTCATGTTCCACTTCTTATTTTTGCTTTTGTGGGCTATAAGACTTTAATCTGATGATTATAGGATAGAATTCCTTTAGCGTAAGAAAAATCAGCTTCCATCTTCCAGAAAATGTCTTAGCGTGGGTTTTATGTCATTTGGTTGGCGGGACCCCTTATAGGAGTGAATTTTAATGCCTAAATTTAAAAAATTAACCCGTGAGAATCAAGAGATGATAAAGGCACGTCTTGAGGATTTCTTTTATAAAAAATTCGAACTAGACTTAAGTTCAACTGAAGCTGAATATATATTGGAGTTTATGATGAAAGAAATTGGACCACATGTATATAATCAAGCTGTAGAAGATGCATGTAAAACATTGCGTCTTCAGATGGATGTTGTTGAAGAAGAACTTTACGTGCTACAAGTTCCAATAAATTAGAAGTGATACACCCGAGCTACCTTTTTTACAGAACAGAAAAGGTAGCTTTTTTCATCTCACAAATCCTTAACGTAGGAAAATCAGTTATCAAACTTCCAAAAGGGGATAAGACGATAAATATCGTTTTTCCTCTTGTTTTATTTTTATGAGTGGCTCCAAAAAGAAGGAATCGTTGCCGTGCCCCAATCCAGTATGCAATTGGTATATTTTGTCTTATCCCCCCTTTTCGGGGGATGGGCAAAAACACCCTTGCTATCAATAATGAGACGTTATGTTAACTGATCATGTATATTCTATTCATCCAAAATTGTCCTTATTGATGATATAATTTAAATTGTGGAGGGATATTATGGAATTTATTTTATATTTTGTATTTTATTTTGGATTACCGTTTCTTATAATTGGTACTGCATTATTTTTATTTATTATGGCTGCATTACCAAAAATCAGGAATAAAAATCTATCATTCGTAATGATCGGTTTAGGGGTAAATCTATTCACAGTTGCACAAAATTGAGAAATTTAAGGAGACTGATAAATTTTATGAGAAAATTATCCATATTACTTACTTTAAGTCTAGTATTTGTCAGTGTTATGGCTGCTTGCACACAAGATAAAAAAGATAATGCAGTTGAAAATGATTCAATAGAAGAACCCACCGCAAAAAATGAAAATGAAGAATTAATAAATTTTGAAGAAAAAGAAAATATAAGCCGCTTGGAACAAGGTATTTTATTAGTTGGTGAGAGTGCTAAGGGAGGCTATTACTTGACCACCGTTCAAAGTGCATATTTAAATGATAGCAACGATTCTATCGTTGTTAATGTCTCTGTAAAAAATGTACGAGGTCAAATAATTGGACTATCAGAATTAAAATATACCTTAAAAGATGAAAAAAATGGTAAGGCGTATGAAGGAAAGGTGCTTGACCAAAACCCTTCTGATATACAAGTTAAACCAAATGAAACGGTAGAATTGAAAATAGCTTTTGAAGTACCAGGTACCGCAGATGAATATATGTTTTATATTGAAAGCTCTTTAGACTCTCTAGGAACAACACACTGGAAAATTGATAAGCTGCAATCACCAAAAAACTAAGTCTAAATATAATTTGGTGGAAGTGTTCTTTAATATGAATTATATATTCGAAAAGTAAACAATGCTAATTCCAAGCGAGCGGTTAACTTTTTGGACAAATAATTTACTTCCGCTTTCGAATTTTACGTCAACTAGCTCCTCTTGAGGAGCTAGTTGTTTTTTTACAGTAGCAAAGATGAGATCTCACTTTTGGAAACTGTCTTAGCGTATAAAATCTGCATTTTGCCGTCAGTCCCCTAATAGGTCATGCTTGGAAATAAAAGTAAGCCTATGACCTATTTTTACACGTATCTCGGCTGTACCCCCACTTAAATATTTTCCCAGAGTGACCCCTCATACCTAAAATCATTTCCGTACCTCTAAGAGAGGGATTTGCATTAAGGCTTATTTTATGATATTTATAATTAATTGTATTTTAAAACACTGGAACATATTGTTTATATTAAAGTAGGTATATATCTAAGGATTAAATTATTTATTTCACCAAGTAAAGTAATATTTTATCAGAATATTCTTATCTTTTTTAAAGTGAGATGGTTTATAATGCAAAATAGGTGCTGCAGTTACCTAGATATTTATAAAGATGGAGGTTTTATAGATGTCTTCAAAAAACGAGCTAAATCTCAAATTATCATCAGAATCACAGTTATCTTCTCCTGTATTTAAACAGGAAGCATACGATATATATAAAGAATTGCGCGAATTTCACCCTGTTTATCCTTTATCTTCAGGAGAAAAGAGTCAAAGTTGGTTGATTACGAGATATGAGGACGCAATCTCTTTATTGAAAGATGCTAAATTAATGAAAAATATTGAAAACGTATTTAATAACGAAGAAGAAGTGGACGTACCTATTTCATTAGAGAATAGGGAACTTTTAAGAAATCATATGCTGAACTCAGATCCCCCTGATCACAACCGTCTACGATCACTTGCTCAAAAGGCATTTACCCCTAAGATGATCATACAACTTGAAGGCCAAATTCAATATATTGCTGAGACTTTATTAAGTAAAATAGAACATAATAATTCTATAAACCTTGTAAGTGATTATGCTTTCCCTTTACCTATTATGGTGATTAGTGAAATGTTGGGTGTTCCTCTTGAAGATCAGCATAAATTTAGAGTTTGGTCACAGGCAATTATTAGTACTCCACATACGTTAGAAGACATGCAGAAAAACAATCAAAAATTAGGAGAATTTGCTGAATATATACAGCATTTAGTTAATAAAAAGAGAGAACAACCTGCTGATGATTTAATCAGTGCACTAATAAAGGCTGAAAGTGAAGGAACGAAATTAAATACATCGGAGTTATATTCAACAATTACGTTGCTTATTGTTGCTGGACATGAAACAACAGTAAATTTAATTACAAATATGACCTTGGCACTGCTGGAGTACCCAGTTCAGTTACAAAAACTTCGCCAAAATCCCGATTTAATCGATTCAGCAATTGAAGAGGCATTACGCTTTTACAGTCCTGTTGAATTAACGACTTTGCGTTGGACAGCAGAACCATTTACAATGCATGGACAAGATATTCAATCAAAAGATAGAATTATTATATCAGTAGCATCTTCTAATCGTGATGAAAGGATCTTTCCAGACGCGGATGTATTTGATATTACAAGAAAAAACAATCGTCATATTGCATTTGGTCATGGTAGTCACTTTTGTCTTGGAGCACCACTCGCTCGTTTAGAAGCAAAAATTGCAATTTCTACACTATTACACCATTTGCCAAATATACAGATACAAGGTGAAAGAAAGCAAATAAGATGGAAAGAAAACTATCTAATGAGGTCATTAGAAGAGTTGCCTTTAAAGTTTTAACTCATATAGTTATCAATGAAAAAGGTTATTTATTATAGAAGGTAGTATTATCCTCTTTAGGCAGACAGCAAGAAAGAGTTCACCTCGTATGTGAACTATACCCTATAAAATGGACAGTTTGGTTCTGGTGCAAAAATACTTTACCAGAAACATAGAACGACAATGTTCTGTTAACTGAGAGGTTAAACAGCTAATCCAAACAATTTATGAATGAATTCAACTTCATTTCGGGCAGACTTCACCCTTTGGTGAAGTTGCCCTTTTCTCATCATATGCATAGCTTCGACGCCACTTAAATAAATTTTGCTTTTTCATACTGATCACGTCCTTTTGTAGATTGATAATATCAGTATGTCCAAGTTTTATAGATTTTTTGCACCAGAACCTACATTTCTTTGTATCCGGAATTTGTTATTTCTCTTTAAACTATCAATTATTCATTCTTTTACTTAAAATATTTTAAGAGTGTTATTAATAAAATACAATATAAATTGAGTAAAAAAAGGAGGAAGGATAACCAATGAATGTGATTGATCTTTTGCTTTACGAATTAGACCACACCTACAATCAAGATGATTGGTACTCACCGATAAAACTAGCCCTTACTGATCTGACTGTAGAGCAAGCGACATGGAAGCTTGATATTGAAAGTATGAATTCCATTTGGGAAATCGCTGCCCACTTACTATATTATAAAGAGCGTTTGTTATTTCAATTACAAGGAAAAAAAGCAGAATACGGAACAAATAATCAAGATACATTTGCGTTTGAAGGAAATTCTC
Source organism: Bacillus bruguierae (assembly GCF_037104725.1). Lineage (NCBI taxonomy): Bacteria > Bacillati > Bacillota > Bacilli > Caryophanales > Bacillaceae > Bacillus > Bacillus bruguierae. The sequence continues at coordinate 126,978 of NZ_JBAWSX010000008.1, forward strand.
AATTAGATTGGGATGCTTTCGTAAACAAGATGCATGAAGTTAACCAAAGATTAGGTGAGCATATTCAAAAATTGAGTGAAGCGGATATAGAGAAAGATACATCTAAGTTTTCCCTTTTAAAACGTATTAGTGGTATCATACGTCATGATGCTCATCATGCTGGACAAATTATCATGATTAGAAAATTGCAAGGTGCATGGCCTGTTCATCAGGAAATGGAATAAGTTAAAGTAACAATTAAAAAATATCTATTGGTAAATAATGAATCACTATGATCTGTTTTTACACGTATCCCGGCTGTATCCCTATTACTTCGAAAAGGAAATAGACAGATTGAAGGGTTAAGAATTATTTTCCAGGACAAATAAAGTCAACTTCGAATAAAATAGGGATTTATGTAGTAACTGAATCAAATCATGTACTACACAATCCCAAAATATATAAATTGAATTAAAATTCTGCAGCGGGAAACTCTCGCTGCTTTTTATTTGGGTCTCGACAACATTTCGCGAATTTGGGGTATGTGGGCGATTCGGGGAATGAGCCGCCACATCTGAAAATTTTTCCAAATTCATAAAAACAATTATAATACGATTACCAAAAACCAATATTTTTGTAACATTTCTTATCCTACTTATATTTCTATATTTATAAGGCTTTTCAGGTTACAAAAAATAGTTACCAAAAGTATTACCAAATACCTTTACAATAAATGAACCTTCGGTACAATGAATTTATATAATTGTACAGGAGGAAACAAATGATTATTGGTTATGCACGTGTATCTACTTTTGATCAAAATTTAGATCGTCAAATCCATTCACTTACTGAATATGGATGTGAAAAAATCATCCAAGAAAAATTTACTGGAACAATCCGAGAAAGATAAGGTCTTACAAAATTGTTTGATGTGATAAGGAAAGGAGATACTGTTGTAGTTGAAAGTATTTCACGTTTAGGGCGCAAAACATTAGATATCCTAAGTATTATTCAACAGTTCGAAGAAATAGGAATTCAATTTGTATCATTGAAAGAGAATATGGATACAAGAACTCCTACAGGCAAAGCTATGCTGCAAATGATGTGTGTTATCGCAGAGTTAGAAAGAAATTTGATTGCAGAACGGGTAAAAGAAGGATTGGAAGCGAGTAAAAAGCGTGGAAAAAAGTTAGGTAGGCCAAAATTGGAAAAAGAAAAGCTCTCGATTGCTTTGCGTATGTATGATAGTAAAGAATACTCCATTAAAGAAATTGTAGAAGGAACTGGAATATCACAAGGTTCCCTGTATCGGGCAATCAATCAGCGGAAACTTGAAGAAACACAGAAGTGATAAATCTCTGTGTTTCTTCTTTCTTAATATATTTATTAAAACCAGTGTTTACATTTCTAGGCACTTTTTCTCCGTCTATTACTAAATAAACTTTACAATTCTTACTTTGTAGGCTCTACAATTATTTTAATTCCACCTATCCATCCTGCTAAAAAGTTTTCAATAACTATTATTGGCTTTTTGTAGGGTTCAATTGTTGTTGGTGTAAATGGATTACTTGTTAACTTTCTGTATCCTTTTTGTATCTGCTCTGCACCAAGTAACCTTGTATTTAAAATTTCTTCACTTTCTCCACTAGCAGGATCAGATTTTAAAGATACTTTAACAATATGGTGTGCCACAGTTCCTTCATCTTCTGGTTTAACATATACTGTAATTTGATAAGGGATATTGTTTTCCAACTCCACTTGTTTGTATATAGCTACATGTTTATCTGAATAAAATACCCATTTTCCATTAAGAGCATTTTCTTCATCTTCTTCTAGAGTAATAGATTCACCAGAGAAGAATTTCCATCCCTTTGGATCACCATTCTCCCATCCATCATCAATAACAGGTACCGTAACAAGAATTGATTTTTCATCACTTTCTTCATAGCTATTTACTACTTTATACGTGACATGATATTCACCTGGTTTCGAAGTATCTACATTATTAGATTCTACTGTAACTTTATCTGTTATATCTCCATCAATTGGATCGGTTGCTTTGAGTCTAATTGGTTCATAATTTAGTGGATCAAATACTGTATCTTTTTTGATCTCAACATCATATGCTTCTATAGTTGGTTTCGTATATACTACAACTTCTATTGTTGTTTCATCGCTTTTTTCATAACTATTTACTACTTTATATGTGACATGGTATTTACCTGGTTTCGAAGTATCTACATTATTAGATTCTACTGTAACTTTATCTGTTATGTCTCCATCTATCGGATCTGTAGCTTTAAGACCAATTGGTTCATAGTTTAATGGATCAAATGCTAAGTCTTTTTTTATTGCTACATCGTGTGCAGCTATAGTTGGTTTCGTATATACTACAACTTCTATTGTTGTTTCATCGCTTTCCCCATAACTATTTACCACTTTATATGTTACACGATATGCACCTGGTTTAGATGTATCCACGTCATTAAATTCTACTGTAATTTTATCTGTTATGTCTCCATCTATTTCATCCGTAGCCTTCAGACCAATTGGCTCATAGTTTAATGGGTCAAATGCTGTACCTGCTTCAATATCAACAGGATTCGCTTCTATAGTTGGTTTTGTAAAATATGCTTCGAACAAAGTAACTCCGATTTGATGCTTGTTATTAGCAGCCCCTGTAGCTGAGCCAATAACAAAAGTGTATTTTTGATTTAAATCAAATGCAGGATTTAATAACTCCCATGTTTGATATCTTGGACTAGCTGAACTCGTAGAAGCATCATTACTTTTCTCTTGAAGCCTTGCTGTTAATTTATTGTTACGCGCATCCCAATTAATAGTTAAAACTCTCCATTTGCCGTTAGGTGCAGGGATTCTTTGCATAGGAGCTAAAGCTGTTAAGTAGCTTGCATTTCGATTTGTGCTTACAAAACCTGCATGTGGTCCATTCATTTGACCATGCCCAAATGAATCACCTGTTTCATCTGAAGATGCTTTCCAATACGTATCTATTTCAAATCCTATCCCATTTGGCGCTCCTAGAATTCCTAAGCCTCCACCCATGCTACCAATAAAACCAATTGATCCTCTATGAAACGCTATAGCAATACCATCAGCCCCACTACTTTTAGACCCTAGGTATATATCTGCTACGAGAGTAAAATCATGTCTCATATCTAGCGCGGTTTTCCCAGCAATTGCACCTGCTTGAGAATTTATCGCTTCAGTTAAAGTTGTAATGTTAGTATTAGAATCAAATTTTGCAGAACCATTTATGCTACATATGTTACGGATATCAAGATATTGACTCTTTTGTACCTCTTTTTCGATGGTAGATTTAGAATTCATATTTCTCTTCCCTTCATAAAAGATTAATTGAATATTGTGCGTAAAACCAACCTTTTTTCCATTGAAGATTTACTGGTAAAGAAATAAAATTACAATTTAGTATTTTGTAAAACACCATTCCATCTGAAATATACAATTTATATAACAATTACATATTCGTTTTTATTTTGATGGGCTAACACCATTAAATTCAACTAAAGTTTGTTCTGTATCACCAATCATAGTTTTTAATGTAAATCTTGTGTTAGAATCTTTAGCTTCTGCCCAAGTACCTCCCCAAAATGAAACATCACCACGCCAATATTTGCGTCCAATATCAAATATCATAGACTTTCTTCTTTCTCCGTTTACATACATTGTAAATGTAGTTTGATCACTTAAAGGTGAAGCGAAATTGATTGCAACGTAGCCCCCATTATATACATAGGCACTACTTACTGTTGGAATATCCTGTATTACAACTATATTATCAAATCTTGCTTCTCCACCACTACAGTGTAAAGTCAATTTAAGTAAAGAATCATTTGAGCCAGCCTTAAAGATAATTTCTTTGGATTCCATTTGATTATTTTCATAATGCTCATCAAATAAATTTCCTGTATTATTTGTACCTACTGTCACATTTGATTTCCCGCCTACATAAAGAGCTTGTGTATTGAAACTTAGTGTATAAGTTTTATTTGGCATAATTGTGACTTCCTGAGAGACTCGTCCTAATGAACTAAGTTGTAAAAGTTTATTTACACCAGAATCAATAATCTTTTGCTCTCCTGATAGACCTTCCACCTGCCATCCTGTAAAATTCTGTTCGAAGTCACCATTGATAATCAAATTTTGATTATCAATTTTTACAATATTGTTCATTACGTATCCCCCTTAAAAAATATTAAACAGCATAATTAAAATACCATTTTATGTAATTATCCAAAAGTTAAATCTTATAAAATAGGTTGAGAAATATAGTTATTGAAATTATAAATGAACAAAAAGAATTTGTTTTGTAATTGGCTGAGCGCTTCATGTGTCTTCTATAAGGGGTAATCACAGGGTTCTTGTTCTAGTCCGTCATAACATTCACAAAAAATGGCTTGTTGATTACCAAAAGCACTGGTTTTTGTAACAGAAATTTACTTTTCCATGTATGTTGCATATATGTTGATTTTTGCAACACCTATTGCTGACTCATATTACTGATTAAGTAATAGATAACTTATTTAATGAGTTTTACGCCTAGCATAAAGAAAAGCAGCTTTTTTTTTGCGGAATTTGCTTAGCGAAGAAAAATCCGGTTTTTATTTTCCAAAAAATGTCTTATCGTGGGTTTTATGTCATTTGGTTGGCGGGACCCCTTATATAGGTTAATAAGTAGCAATACACTCTCCTTTTTTCAACAAAGTGTAAAACCTCTTTATATATTCAAAGAGGTTTTACTTTGATAATTTTCATTTTTAATTAAACACAAATATTTCTTTGTGTTTTCTTGCATCAATTTTCCGTCCATCTTTTAACGTATGATACGGTTCTTCTTGCCATGTAATAATTATAGTAATCCCTTCTGCTTTTACAGCTACAGGAAGGTTAGAGTAGAAAAACTCTCCCACGGTAGAAATATTGGAATTATGCCTTGGACTACCAACTATCTCATGTAATGTAGATGAATCTTTATCATTTCGATATACCTCAATTTGAACATTATAAGCGGTTTTTTCAAGACTCTTGACGTTAAGAGTATATACATCATATACACCCTTCTTTGCTTTTGAAATTTTAGGCTCATTTTTAGCTTCTCTAATTTCGACATTCCATCGTTCAGAAGCTTTCGTTAAAGGTAATTCGCTAAATACAGCAGCCTCAGCAATAAAATTACCATTAAATATAAAATAAAAAATGCAGAAAAGTACAAACGTTATGTTTCTGATCATCCTTCGACCTCCAAAGCAAAACGTTCTATCTAAGTTACTATGCCCTAAATCAAAAAGTAATATGTAATAGAAAAGCATAGAAAATTAAATACAAAATTCCCAATATCACAAAATTAAGCACCAATATTTATAATATTTTTTCTTTATATATCAATAAATAACTTTAATCCTTTGGAACCTCGAAATTTAATCCAGTTTTAAAAGATGCACTTTATATAATAGTTCACTTATTTTAGTTTACTCATTGTTTCGTTCTATGCATTTATACTCCCCTCAAATATTTCATATGGCAACATGTTACCTTGTTACCCAACAATCGTTAAAAACCTAAATATTAACAACATGATGCGCCAACTTGTATCCTTTTCTCTACCTACTACTTCAAACAAATTTATCTAAAATAATTAATGAGTATCAGTGTTAAATAAATTAATAAAATAAATAGAGAACGATTTTTTTCTCAAAATGAGAACTTTAACTTCTTTTCATCTAATGTCCAACGTTAGTAAAAAGACTCAGACACAAAAATAGGCTGTGGAAGAAAATTCATCCAAAACCTATAATTCACAGTAATTTAACTTTTTTCGCTTCTTAATATATATGATGTCCTTTAATATTAGTTATTTCTTTAAATTGTATTTTCATCTACAAGCAGGGTGTTTTTTAAGTGATAATTTAGATGAATCATTAATCCATGCGAGTGATGTGTTTTAGGCATATTTATTAAATAATTTTTTGAATCTACAAGATAAATAGCAGGAACATTATTTACTAAATAATCTTTAAATAACATTTTAGATACAATAAAATGTAAACTGTCATTAAAAAATTTTGGAGAACCAACGGTTCTCACTACAGACAAAGCACCGGCATTACTTTGTGCATTTAACAAATTAAGAAAACAAGGATTTTATCAAAAGACAATCCATTGTACAATCAAACATTTAAACAATCTTATTGAACAGGATCATAGGCATGTAAAGAGACGTTTTGCCAAATCCGCAGGATTTCAAAATCTTCGTCATGCTTCACGTACAATAAAAGGTATCGAGACCATTCATGCCTTATATAAACAAAGGCGAAGTCTTCAAAGAGACTCCGCCTTTTCAACATACAATGAACTTCAACAATTATTAGCTACTTCCTAAACATTGTTCCTCATTTACCAACCTGTTTATGCTTTTTTCAAACTTTGCAACAGAACCATGTAATTAAATTATTAAACGTGTACCTCAACTGTCCAACTACTTGTTTTTGATTTAACTACAATTAAATTTTCGTTTTCCCACTTTAAAGTTCCTAGAAATCTAGAATATACGACCTCATTACCTACCTCTTCTACCAGTAATTGATTAATTATTCTGAGCCCTTTTTCATTATAAACTTCGCATCTTAACTGAAAACCTTCCGATCGATGAATACCTTTCAATATAGCAAGTTTTTTACGGTTTGGGCTTTTCCTTGGAGTTTTCCCAATCAAAAATATTCCTTCGTAATTTTGTTTTTTAATTTCGTGTAGAGCTTCTTCTACATAAGCTAAAATAACAGATAATGATAAAGTTGAATATTTTTCAATAGCAGGTACAACATAAAGACGAACCAACTCACAAAAATGTTGATATTTCTCTTCCGTTGATTCTTTATTTAAAAAACACATATAGTCATACGGAACAGATATACGTATTTCTCCTAGGGTATCTTTTAATTCATACGAGATATCTTTATTAGGATTTGCTAAACAATAAATCTCAATGCCTTGTATACCATTCAATCCCATTTCAAATTCACTTAACTTTTTCACAAAAATCAACTCAAAAATTCTCATTTCATGTAATCGATTATAATGCTTTTTAGGTCGGTTCTTTCCCCAATCATAAAACTTAATATCTAACAAATATATCACTCCTTTTTACTTTTACTACCAAGGAAGTGGTCTTCTGTGATACTTACTCTTAAAATTCCCTCCTGCTTTTGCAACTCTATTTACATGACCCTGTTCCCACTTTAAAGCTCGTTTCCTTGTCATATTTTTCTTTACAACTCGAGTATAATACTGTTCTCCAGATTTTTTGGTCCATTTATTAGCTTGTCTAGTTGCTCTATAAGAATATCCTGCTTTACTTATACGCCCACCGCTAATTCCAACTTTCACTACTTGTTTTTGTCCATTAACTTTTTTATAAATTTCATAGCCATGATTAGCTTTTCTGCTTAAAAGGCTATTTCCATTAATTTTTTTTATCAAAGAAGCAGCCTTACCTACTGCTTTAACCCTACTTCCACCAACAAATCCTACGAGCCCTGCTGCCGCAACGCCTTTCCAACTAGCACCAGACTTATATGCTTTATACCCATCATGAATTGCAAAACCCGCATTAACGGCTAACATGAACCAATGTCCATCCGGATCTACCATCATTACAGGATTATTCCCTGCATACGTATACCCATTCTGTGTCAATGGGTCATCCTCATCACCTGGGTCTGGGTCTACCGATAAAAATACACCATGCTCTGGTTGGTAGTAACGAGCAACTAAGTAATACATGTTGATTTCTTTATCATACATATATCCCGCATAGCCAAATGGATTCTCTGCGGCAATACCTTTTGCGTCACTCTTTAAAACATTACCCCATGCATCGTATTCATAGGTTGCTACGACTTGTCCATTTTCATCTGTCATTGCAATGACGTCGCCGCGTGGATTGTAGTGGTAATATACCGTTTGGCCTTGGGATTTCATCGCAAGGCGGATGCCATCTACAGAGTATACATATTGACGGAGAACGTTTCCACTTCCGTCTGTTTCGTATAATGGGTTGATGCTGTCACCGTCGTAGTGGTAACGTGTCGTTGTACCATCTACTGTTTTTTCAATGCGACGTCCATCGTCATCGTATTTATATGTCGCAAATGGTGTGCTTTCCCCTTGCTTTGTGATGGCTACAAGTTGGTCTGCTTCGTTCCATGTGTATTTGTATTTTGCATCGGATGTACGGTTTCCATTTGCGTCATACGTTAGGGATTCGTTGCCAAATTTCGTTAATTGGTTGCCATCGTTAAATACGGCTGTTGTCGATACGGCTGCTTTTCCTGCTTCTGTTACTTGTATGCCTATGCGGTTTCCAAAGCCGTCATAGCTGTATTCCTTACTTGTACCATTTGGCAAAGTTTCTTTTGTTAATTGGTTAATAGCGTCATATGCGTATGTTGTTTTTTCAGTTTTGTCACCGACTTTGCGTTCGATTGCGGTACGGTTGCTTGTTGCATCATACGTATACGATTCTTCTAAAATACGCTGTGAATCTTTTGTACCAATTTGTAAGTTTGTCAGTTTCTTTGTATGGTCATACGTAAATTGAGCCGCTGTGTCATTACCGGCTTGATAACGAACGACGCTTCCAAATTCGTCGTAATCAAAATAGAATGTTTTTCCGCTGTCAGTTACTTTCGTATTTTGATTTAAGGCGTTATATTCATAGTTTGTTGTGTTATTGTAAGAACCATGATTGATTGTTGTATCTTTTAGTTTATGAGATTTTGGTTGATACGACCATTTTACGCTGCCGCCGCGATCTGTCATACTGATGATACGATTGCCTTCGTCATATGCTTTTTCACGTATGATACCATTTACATGGTCCGTTACTTTTGTCTCATTTCCGTTCTCATCATATGCATAGGAGAATGCATCTTTTCCGTTTCGTTTCGCTTTAATCGCTCGGTTTGCCGCGTCGTACTCCCATTCTAACACAGTATTTGTTGACAGAGTTGTTTTCGTTCGGTTCGCATTTGCATCATATTCGTGTAAAATTTTTCGAGATAACGCATCTTGGAAGACCGTTAGTTTGTTATCCACATCATACTCGAAGATGTTCTTTTGCGTTTTTCCGCCGGCTGTCACCAATTTCTCTGTTGTGTTTCCATTATCATCATAACTGTATGAAACAGACGTACCATTTGCGAGTGTTGTTTTTGTTAATTGATTGTGTTCCGCCTTCATGTTCGGCATAGATCCAAACAGAATATCCATTGTTTGGCTGAGATGTACTGCTGTGCTTGACGTTTTCCGCTTTTGACATTGCGGTAACTGTAATGTCTTTTGCTTGACCTTGATTTATCGTAATTTCTTGACGATAATGCAGATCTGGATTTGGATCAGTTGGACCCTTCCGTTCCATCACAAGCGCTGAATGTCCTCCAAACCCTTCCCCTATATTATCTCTCGGTACGTTTTGCCATGTATGCCAACCTTCTAGTTTGTCTCCATAGTATTCAAAACTTGGGTTAGGTACAGGATTAAAGGAAGAAGCAACTGGTCCTTCTTCTAGCTGTAAACTGTCAAACCATGCTGTTCCACTTCCACTTGTATCCGCATGATCCGTAAATAACTCAATTAACAACTCATGTGTTTTTTCAGAAGTCACAATTGGTACTTGTCGTTTTGTCCAATCGGTTGTGCCATTTACTTTGCTATGATAGTTGGAGAATGTCGTTCCTACACGATTTCCATTTTCATCTAGCTCAACGATATGAAAATACGCACTCGCCTTTACTAAATCCTTTGTTTTTATCCAACCACTAAAAATATAGGGACGTTTTGGATCAACTGTTACTTTTTGGCTCGCAATGGTTGCTCCCCAATCTCCAGTAGTCGCTTTCGTTTCCATACGCAAAGAGGATATTTGTCCTAACTCTGGCACGCGAACTGTTCCATCTATTTCATTTTTTCCGCCATCGTTCCATCCGCGCAGTTCCCAGCGATCACCACCTGCTTCAAAAGCAGGATTTCGTAATAAGTTGCCACCCGGCGCTAGTTCTAAACTGCCGCGAATCGGATTTCCATAAGAATCATACTGCGTCACAGATGACGTTTTCGCTTGATAGTCTGTTTCCGAAACGGCATTGGCACCGTTATATGTTACAGACGTCGCTTTATCCTCTGCATCTGTTACTTTTGTTACATCATTATTTTGATTATATTCATATTTTTCTGTCCCAATTGCGTCCGTCGCAGATGTTACGTTTCCTTTACTATCATACGTATAACTTTCGGAAACGCGTTTTCCTTGGTCTTTTGGATCTGTTTTTTTCGTTAGGTTATTTGTTTCGTATTCATAGGTTGTCGTTAATTTTAATCCGTCTGCATCTACAATTGTTTTTGCTGGGTTTCCCGCAAGATTATATTGATGGACATCTTTCACTTGCTTTGGATCTGTAACAGTCACTTCGCGTAATTCTTGATTATACGAAAGCTTTGTTTCCTTTCCAAGTGCATCTGTCACGCCAACTAGACGATTATTTTCATACGTGTACGTAGTTTTATACGGATTTTCTTCTGTATGCTTTGGGTCATACGTATAACGTAGTTTCCCATTTTCATAACCGTATCGATATTGTTTTCCTCTCGGTGTTGTTACACCCACTAACTGGCCATCTTTATACTCATACGTAACTGTACGATTCTCAGGGCCGACAAGCTTTGTTAATAGCCCGTCTGTATTATACTGTAAAGACAATGTACGGTTAGAAGCGTTTGTAATTTCTACAACACGATCATTTTCATAGCGATACGTAAGCGTATTACCATGTTCGTCTTTTACCTTTGTTAAATGGCCTTGTTTATCATATTCTGATACCGTTTGATCTTTATCAGTAACCGTATATCCAGTATCTATTTTCTTCATTTCTAAAAACACACCCGGCGGCGCTTTGTAGGAATTGTCTCCTACTTTTTCAAAACGATCGACTGCACGATCTTCATAAATGAAGTGCAGGTCCCCATTTGGCTGCTCCTGTACTTTTTCATCAAAAGAACTTGTCCAGCCTTTTCCTAATACACCTTGTTCTGTGCTGTTACTGTTGTATACGCGGTCGATGCGTAAGTCAGGGCCGCGGCCTGTTAAGGTGAAGTCCGATTCATCCATGACAAAGTTCCCGTTTGTCGCATTTACTTTACCACCGATGACATCAACAGAAGCAATATAATCTTTTAAACCAAAAATCTCTGTTGGTTCTGTCATTTTAATACCGTAATCTGGAGAATACGTACTTTCAGCATGCCCGATATTACTGTAGGCTTGAATATGGACCCAGTACTTATCGCTTCTAAAATCCCCTGCATTTTGATACAGCTGCGAAGGGTTTAGCGCAAGTTCTTCTCCCATTCCATCCGTGTGGAATTGGTAACGACCACTTTTTAATTCATCTGCCGTTGGATACATTTTCTTTCCTTGTGTAGACCACTTCGTCACATTTCCAACATCAAATACATCATGATTCTTTCCATTATAAAAAATGACGCGATAACCTGTAGCACCAGGAAGTTGATCCCAGTTCAGCTCAATGTATCCCGATTGAGAACCTGTCAAATTGGCAAAAACATTCGATCTTGGTTGTTTCGGTGCCTCTAGCGGTATAAATACCTTTTCTTCATCTGACTCTGGACTCACTTCATCATGAGGGTACTCCGCTACAACTTTTACTTTGTAAGCATGTTTATCATTACTTTGTTCTTGAGAACCATTATTTTGATATAACTGAGAAGGACTCGTTGGAAATTCTCCGCCTAATCCGTCAAAATGGAGTTCATTCCAGCCACGGTTTACATCCTCTTGACTCGGCCAGATTTTTTTATCTTTTGTTGACCACCATGTCGTATTCCCAACGTGATAATAGTTATAATTTTCCCCGTCAAAAATACCTACTCGATAGCCAATTGCTCCTGGTACCGCATCCCAGCTCACATTTATATGTCCTGTGCCGCTTCCCATGCCGTTTGAATAAGCTGATAAACGCGGTTTATTCGGCTTTGGATACGAATACGTAATTTCTAAATGCGGTGCTGCCTCTCCTCCGTTATAAGCCGCAATAAACTTTTTCCAATGCGTTTGCCCTCGCCCGTTCGGATGCAGCTTAAATCCATAGTTCGGTCTCTCGCCGCTGAGCCAAGCTCTCACTGTATCTGTAACATTAAACTCTGCCCATTGATTTCGGCCGACATTCGTAACTGCGATTTCTTGGGACCACGGTTTTGTCTCCCAGTTCATCGTAATATAATCCCAGTCATCTTTGACTTCATCTAACCAAACTTCATTTGGACTATTTGCATAATAATGCCACGCTGCATAAGCATAAAACTTTGCATCCTGTACAATTGCGCCTTTTAAACTGGAAATTTCCGGCTTAATATATGCAAAATTATAGCCAGTTGTATTGTCAAAATAGCCTACTTTTAACGTATGAGCTTGCAGATTTTCATCCCAAAGTACCCACCTTGAATAATTGTTATTTGGATACGCACTCGATACGTAAGCTTCTTGGAAACTTTCCATCGCAATGGAAGGATCAATATAAACCGGATATTTGCGCTCAGGAGCCTCCAGCCATTTCGGATCCGCTGTCACGGTTACATTGTATGTATTGTCTTCTTGTTTCTCTAACGTATACTTTACCTCTTCTGAAATTGGTGCTTCATTCGATTCAGGATGTACATTGGAATCTGTCATAAACGGTTTTGGCAATGTAAATACCGTCTTTTGCTTATCATCTATCATCAAAATAGAACCGTCTTCTTGTAACTTCGGTGTCAATGTGGTTTGTAATTGGAAGGTAAAGATATGATGCCCTGTATATTCATTCAGAACAATATCTTCTTTTACTTTGTCATTAAACGTAATGGTACGTAAATCAATGTTTGGAAAAATATTTTTATACCAAACCTTATTTTTTTCATAAGTAGCTGTAACCTCAGATGGTTGGAGTTGTTCCTTCTCACCCTTTGCCCCTATTAATTTATAGGTAACTTTATGACCATCTACTTCAAAGGTTGCATATTCTTTCTGTTCTAACCTTTTTTGAAACGTTGGTTTTTAACTTTGTTGTTTTTGTCTCAATCGTTTCTGTAGTCTTTGTAACAAGCTCTGGTTGAATCTCTTCTAACTTCCCATTTTTTTCGGTATGTATAGGCTCTGTATAGACTTTCTTTGTAAATGTTCCATTCTTGTTATCAAACACTTTTTCGTGTTCGGTTCGTTCTTCTACCACTTCAGTAGGTTTTTCGTCTGATGTTTGCTTCTGTTCAGTCGTTTCCTTTGCTTGCCCGGTAGAAGAAATCTCGCTTTCTTGCACTGGTTTGTCATTGTTCATCGTTTCAGCAATTGTCTCTATTGGAATAGAGGATACAATTAACGCCATCACGATAAGTTGGATCACATAGCGATACCATCGCCTTTTTCGTTTTTCCCTTTTCATACATTCACCTCGTTATTCTGTTATAAATCTTACAAAGAAGAATATAAAGAGAGGATATATAATGTAAAGACTGTTATATTGATAGGGAAATATTGGACGTTACTTTTTGAATATTTACTGACAGTTGTTAAAAATGTATTCTCAACTACTCTATCTTTTAGTAAAATAAACGTACATGTAAGAAGATATTTCACCTTGTGTACTAATAATTTTATAAACATTTCAATTACGAAAAAAAGGCAGACTCATCATAGTGAGCCTGCTTTTCACAAAAACATCATAGTAAATTATGAAATCAAACTTATGGTGCATACTTCATATAACATAACTGCTTTTTTATGAATCAATCTGTAAGAAAACCACTTTTTCATGGCAATAGAAGCTAGGAAAAAGTGGTTTTCTATTTTTGTATGTATATTCTATCCCTTTGAACAGGTATTTAGCATTTACTTCACTGCTTCTTTCAGCTGTTTCCCAGCTTTAAAAGCAGGCACTTTCGTTGCTGGTAACTGTATTTCTTCTCCAGTTTGTGGATTACGTCCTGTACGTGCAGAGCGTTCTCGCACCTCAAATGTACCAAATCCAATCAATTGTACCGATTCTCCGTTTTGTAAAGTATGTGTGATTTGTTCGAATATTGTTTGTAGACATGTTGCTACGTCTTTTTGAGATAGAGCTGTTTGTTCAGCAACCTTTTTAATCAGTTCTGTTTTATTCATATGTATACCTCCAAAAGCTGTGTTTATGTAGGTTGTAATTATAACGTTTTTACTGTCAATGTACAAACTTATGATGGTGAAATGTAACTTACCGATATAATCTATACAACATAACACATCTTACTAGTATCTATTTGTCGAAGAATAAGGAAAAAATCTATAAAATCACTTGAATATTTAACCTATATAGGTTAAATCCCTGTAAGGAGATAATACAAAAATGAATTTATGAATTAGAGGGGTACAGCCGAGATACGTGTAAAAATAGTCATAGGCTTACTTTTATTTCTAACCATGACCTATTGAGGGACTGACGGCCAAATGCAGATTTTATACGCTAAGACAGTTTCCAAAAGTGAAATATCATCTTTGCTACTATAAAAAAACAACTAGCTCCTCAAGAGGTGCTAGTTGACGTAAAATTCGTTCTCGGAAGTTAAACAGAAAATAATATATATAGTCTCGTAAAAGTTTTTTGTGTCATTATAGTTCAAGTGTTTGTGATTTAACTTTTGTGCATTTCCAGTATGTCTTCGATCCGTTATTTCTTAAAATACTATTTGGAGGTACTTGTTTTAATATTAGTAGAAGTGTAAGCATATCTACTGATGATGCCATTGAGTTCAACAATATTAAACATTTTAAAGTTGTTGTCAATGCACCGAAAACACTTAATAGAAGCGGTGTTAGGATTGAAATGATAAAAAAAGGAGCGATTGTAATAAGCACAAATCTTGGTTTTGAAATCTCTTCTTCTGTTGCAACAAATCCTCCAAAGAGAGTGAGTCCAATCCATGTTTTTTCTGATTTAATGAAATTAGGTATAAAGATTAAATGAATTAACTCGTGAAGGATTACAAGAAAAATAATGAGAAGTAGGGATACTAAGTCGATGGTTATGAATACCCCCTCTGTTGTTAATCCAAACTCACGTAAGGATATATCAGAAAAAATATTGATTGTCCCTATCGAAATAAGTGCATTTATAATCATAAAAGGAACGGACAGCAAAAGAGCGTTGACAAATTTTTTAGGTTCTTTCATTCGAGTCCAACCATCTTGTGTGAGTCTTATATCTAAGGTCTTATCCCCCTTTGGTACACTATTTCTTATTTTCGCCATGTTTTTCACTCCTTTTATAAAATAAACAGCAAACCCCCTTTCTATCAAAAAGAGTGGTATAGTGGCCTTAAAATAAGATATAAGAGATAAAGTCCAAGAAGAATGGCAGTTATTACACGTGATGTTGCCGCCAATCTTTGGTTCTGGTATAACTTATTCAAGAAAAAGAAGAACAGAACTATCCAAATTCCCTTTGAAAAAAACGTATACAGTATATTGAGTATAGTATCAAAAACTTGTATGAGAAAATTCATTAAGCCTCCCCCTTTTCCCTTATTATACCATCCGAGAAGAATGATACGTTGTGTAATTTAGGTTGTATATCCTATACATGTGAGGTTAACATAACGTCTCATTATAAAAAGTTGGATATCGTCAGGAATCCTTTTATACCATGGGATTCTCTTACTCTCGGATATTATAAAATTTGCAGGATTTTATACATTACCGCAATGGTGCGGGTTTTCAGGTTCCCGTTTGTTATTGGATTAGCCGAAAAACTGTATAAGATCCTGCATGCTCTTAGCGTTATTAAAATTACTTATTTTTATGTCAAAAATCGCTTAGCGTGGGGTTTTTCCAAAATGTTGGCGATACAACTCTTTAGAATGAATCATAATCTTTTTGAGTAGCTTCTCGCCTTTACTTCCCACTCAAGACCTAATCCTTTCATTCACATCACTAGATGTATCCCTCTATCGCACCAGAGGGTGGCACACAAGCCCCCTCCTATCAAACTAACAAATTCACGTTCACGTCTTGTACCTTTATCTCGTTGACTCTTTCCCATACTTAAATCTCCATTCTATAAAAGGATTATTTTGTTGACTTTTAATCATGCATACAACCAAAGGTAAACCATGATACAACGTTCTAAATTACATAAATTTACCATTATCCCAAAAGGAGGGTGAAAAATGAATAAATGGATTATCGCTATCATATATGCTTCTCTTTTAACAACATTGTGTTATTTATCAATTAAAACTTTACTTTCACTTGTCTTGAATGCCACTACATTCCCAATTCTTCAGATTTTTGTTGGTATATTAGGATTAATATTTGGTGTGTGGATATTAACATCTGGAATAAAAAAATATATTTCTTTTGCTACCGAAGATGAAAAGGAGCACCGAAAACTCAAAAACTTGTTTTCTATCATCTCAGTTTTATCTTGCTATACTACAATTATGTTATTTTTTATCTAATTCATCTTACAATTTATACATATACTAATTCTGTTTCATGTGAATAAACTTCAATGTTCCGTTAACACTGTAGATACCTTAGTCTCCACTTCCCTTGAGGCTGAGCAGATAGCGAAGGTTATCTGCTCTTTTTTCAAAACAAATTAGCTATATTTACTAATGCTATTTCTCGAAAAATCATGTTAAAGTTGCATAGCATAGGTTTTTACATGTCAGCATTGCATTTTAGGTCTCGTATATTAACGAGACCTCTTTTTTAGCGCAAATACGCACCTTTAAATTGGACACATTTACCAATATATTTTTTTGAAAATTCATGTTAAATTTACTCAGTCGAGCACGCCATTACTTGACACATTACCCGTAGAAGTCCCGTATACCCCGGGACTTCTTTTTTTAAGCATTCCTAAGTTAATCAACCAAAAATTATGTTTCCTTCAAAGGTATAGCATTTTACTGGTTTAATTTCCCCAATATAAGTTTTCAAGATGCGGATGTCCAGTTGGTTTAATTCCTATTAACATAACTTTTTTATTCGCAACTATTGCTCCTTTTACATATAAAAAAGCCCCTCAATCCTAAAAAGGACGAGGGACTCCCGTGGTACCACCTTTATTAGCTACGATTGCATAGCTCTCTTTATGATTTGAATAACGTCGAAATAACCGTCAAAGCCTACTCAATTCAGCTTGCGGCTCCAGAGCCCACTCCATATTTTCCCCTTTTGTTTTAACCTATAATGCTCACTTTTGTGCAGGTCATAAACGCCCTCCACACATAAATGAAACAAATCAATTGGGTGGTTTTTACATTAACACCCAATCCGTTTTTTTATTTCCGCTAAATTCACCTTAGCAATTCCCCTTGCCCGCTCTGCTCCTTTTTCTATTGCTTCTTGAACTAAATGCGGTTCATTCATATACATTTCATATTTCTTCCTTGGCTCTTCTAACTCACGATTGATGACGCGGAATAGCTCTTTTTTTACATCCCCCCAGCCAATGCCTGTTGCGTATCGCTCTTTCATCTTTTCGATTTCCTCAGCTGTCGCAAATTCTTTATACAGCATAAATAATGTTTCAAGTTCCTTCGGTTCACTTGGTAAAGAAGAATCTGTTTTTATTTTGAAAATAAGTTTTTTCAGCTTTTCTGGCTCTTCAAATAATGGAATGACATTTCCATAGCTTTTACTCATTTTTCGTCCATCAAGGCCTGGTACAATTGCTCCTTCTTCTTGAATGATATACTCTGGCAATATAAAGATTTCCCCAAATGCATTATTAAAATACGAAGCAATATCTCTCGCAATTTCTACATGCTGAATTTGATCTTTTCCAACTGGAACATAGTTTGATTGAAATAATAGAATATCGGCAGCCATTAAAATAGGATACGTATATAATCCCATGTTTACACCCGTATCTACATCTACTCCTGCTTCTATATTTTGATCAACCTTTGCTTTGTAAGCGTGAGCGCGGTTCATTAAGCCTTTCGGAGTAAGACAAGCTAAAATCCAGTATAATTCTAAGATTTCTGGTACATCTGATTGACGATAAAAAATTACATGTTCATCTAAGCCTAATGATAACCATGTCGCTGCTACTTCCTTTGTATACTCACGAAACTTTCTTGGATCTTGTACGGCATTCAATGCATGATAATCGGCAATAAAATATAACGCCTCTCTATCCCTTTGTTTAGAAAGTTGCAAGGCTGGTTTAATTGCCCCAATATAGTTTCCAAGATGCGGATGTCCAGTTGGTTTAATTCCTGTTAACATAACTTTTTTATTCACAACTACTCCTCCTTTACCATATAAAAAAGCCCCTCAATCCTAACAAGGACGAGGGACTCCCGCGGTACCACCTTTATTAGCTACAATTACATAGCTCTCTTTATGATTCGAATAACGTCGAAACAACCGTCAAATCCTACTCAATTCGGCTTGCAGCTCCAGAGCCCATTCTATATTTTTCCCTTACTGATTTTCACCAACCATCAGCTCTCTATAAAGTTCCAAATATGTACTCTTCTCTATCATCGCTTTTTCTTTTATTTTCCCCTTATTATACCACAATATTTTTTTAGATAAAAGAGAACTTTCTGTCTTATTAAGCAGGAATTTTCCTTTTTTTAGCTAATTATATATAAGTTCACGGAAAAGATTCATTCAACTACGGAGGATTTATTATGGTAAAATACATTTCAATTCTAGGATCAACTGGTTCGATTGGGACATCAGCTCTAGATGTAGTTGCTGCTCACCCAGAACATTTTCAAATTATTGGTTTAACTGCAAATGAAAATATTGATATGCTAGAACAACAAATCCAAACATTTCAGCCGCGCATTGTAAGCGTAAGCACGAAAGAATTAGCAAATACACTGCGCTCACGAATTTCTACTCAAACAAAAGTTGTATACGGAGAAGACGGCTTAATTGAAGTTGCTACGCATCCCAACACTAACCTTGTCTTAACTTCCGTCGTTGGTGTAGCGGGACTGCTTCCAACAATTGAGGCCTTAAAAGCGAAAAAAGACATTGCGATTGCAAATAAAGAAACATTAGTGGCAGCAGGTCATATTGTTACAGAATTAGCAAAGAAAAATGATTGTCGCCTTATTCCAGTAGATAGTGAGCATTCTGCTATTTTCCAATGCTTAAATGGTGAAAATAATAAAGAAATTGAAAAGTTAATTGTAACAGCGTCTGGCGGTGCATTTAGAGATAAAACACGTGAAGAAATGAAACTTCTCAAAGCGAAAGATGCACTAAAACATCCAAACTGGCTCATGGGAGCAAAATTAACAATTGACTCTGCAACATTACTAAATAAAGGATTTGAAGTAATGGAAGCACGTTGGTTATTTGACGTTCCCTATGAAAAAATCGATGTTATGATTCATAAAGAAAGCATTATTCACTCTCTTGTAGAGTTTGTAGATGGCTCTATTATGGCTCAGCTCGGGGCACCTGATATGCGTATGCCGATTCAATATGCATTCCACTATCCATCGCGTTTAGCATCTTCTTTTAAAAAATTAAATTTATTAGAAATTGGCAGCTTGCATTTTGAAAAACCTAATTTAGAGAAATTCCCTTGCCTTCACTATGCTTATGAATCTGGGAAAATTGGTGGGACAACTCCGGCTGTATTAAATGCTGCAAATGAAATTGCAAATGCTTTATATTTACAAGATAAAATTTCGTTTTTTGACATTGAAAAAACAATTTATTCTGCGCTAGAATCTCATCATAATATTGCAAACCCTTCATTAGAAGAGGTATTAGCAGCTGATCAATGGGCACGTCAATATGCTAATCAATTACTTGTAAAAATGTAAAAATACTGATACGAAAGAGTGAGAATATAAGGTTCTCACTCTTTTCATAAAAGGAGGTCTTCATTTGATTCGAAAATTATCTCCTTCTTCTATTGAAGAAGCTGCGGAAATTTTAGAAGTTCAAATTCCCGCATATAAAATTGAAGCACAGTACATTCAAAACGATTCAATTCCTCGATTATATGATACGATTGTTGATATTCAAAATTGTAATGAAATCTTTTATGGATACTTCATTGATAATACGTTAGCTGGATTTATTTCGTTTCTATATGAGGACGCTGTTGTTGATATTCATCGTCTCGTTGTTTCCCCTACATATTTTCATAGAGGAATTGCAACAGCACTATTGCAACACCTATTTCAACTACATGAAGAAACAACAAACTATATTGTACAAACCGGTAAGAAAAACACGCCTGCACTTTCTTTATATAAGAAACATAATTTTATAGAAACAAAAGAAATTACATTACCAGACGGTCTCGTTCTTGTACAGTTAACAAAGCTAAAATAAATTGATTAACTTGGATAAATATGTTAATTTAATTTATATAACCTTTCGCTTAATCCAAATTTTTGGAACGGGGAAACCACTTCTGTGGCATTTGCCACTTGGGGCGAATCTTTTTTTAGTAGGGATACTCTCACATTCCGAGTCCGACAGCTAACCTCGTAAGCGTATTGAGAGAGGAAGGTGCTTTTTACTTATGCTACAAAGCGTTCCTCCTTAACTCTAACAATATGTTTTTTATTTACTACAAGTATATTGTTAGATAAAAGGAGATGATTTTCATGTTACGTATATCTGACCATGAAAAGAAAACAATGGAGCAAAGAGAAAAATTAGAACAACACCGTCCGTATTATACAATAAAAACAGCAAGTTGCATTCAACATAAATATTTTATGCAACATATTGTTCAGTATAGAAAGTAAGAAAATAGCGGAAGCATTGCATTATTGCAATGCTTCCGCTATTTTATATAACTTGAACTCGCTTTTTTCTTCGCTCGATGCCTTTTTACTTTTGCAATTGTTCCGCAAGCTCGTCCCCCTTCTCCTTCAGCGTACATACCGCACCAACGTTTACTACTGTTACGAGATTGATCGTAAAACACCCATTTACAATCTGGACAAGCTTTTAATCTCCCCCACTGTTTGTTTGTAATGGCAGAGATAATAATCCGCAATATAAATGTATATAAATTTTCCTCACCAATTGCTTGATATGTAATGCCGTTTGATTCATCGTCAATCATTACTTGCAATGGATATTTTTCAAACAACGGCTGTAACGGCTTCTGTTGCTCCACTGCCTCACGAATCGTATCTCGGAAATTTTTCACTTCTTTCACTGAAGCAAAAGGAAGCTTTTCATTCCACTGCTCAATCATAAACTGATGTATATCTTCTTCCGATTCAAAAAAATCAATTGGTTCTCTCGTCTCATTTGGTATTCTCCATGTATTTAAAAGCGCCCTTATACTTTCTAACATCTCTGGTGCAGTTTGGTTGTTACTCAAAATCACCACCAACTTTCCATAGTTTACTTTATCTCTTATTTTCAGTATAATCATAACATAAAAGTGTTAACCGTTATAATTTTTAGATGGTTAACAAAAGGAGTGAATACTTTGAGGTCTTTTTCATTACCTATTCGTTTTGTATTATTTTCTTCTTTTTTTATGACGCTCGGTCATTTTGCTGTGATGGCTTTTTTAGCTATCTATTTATCTAATTTTTTACATTTTTCCGCTATGCAAGTTGGTACAATTTTAACCGCCCTTACGATTACCTCTCGAATATTCCCATTACTTACGGGAATACTTGCAGATCGGATTGGCTATATTACCATGATGATAACCGGAATGATTTTACGAGGTATTGGTTTTCTTTCTTTAGGAATATTTTCTGGATTTCACCCCATTATGCTTGCAACAATATTCATTGGATTTGGAACAGCTTTCTATGAACCTTCTGCACGCGCTGTCTTTGGTTCTCAACCAGCTCATATAAGAAAAGATACCTTTACATACCTAAATCTCTTTTTAAACGGCGGAGCAATTATTGGGCCGATTGCAGGGAGTATACTACTTCAATGGAATCCTATGTATCCATTTATATTTACCGGATCACTCATGTTCGTTCTAGCATTCCTGTTCTTTCTTCTTAGATCTCACTTTCATGTTACTGTGCATAAAACACAACTTTTAACAGGAATAAAAGCAGCCGGACAAAACAAACACTTTCTATCTTTTTCATTCATCATGGTGTTTTTTTATACGATGTTTACACAACTTACAGTTGCACTACCACTTCATATGAATAATATAAGCCACGATCAAAACTTAGTAGGACTCGTCATTACAACAAACGCCATTACAGGTTTTTTATTTATGATTGCATTTAAATATCTTTTCAAAAAATATCATGCACTTTCTCTTGTAAAGTATGGTGTATTACTAATGGGGTTATCTTTTCTTCTTATCCCATTTTCTTTTCATCCAAATTGGCTACTAGTATGTGTCATTTTATTTACGATTGGAGAAACGCTTGTATTACCTAATGCCGATATTGCTGTAGCAAACTTTAGTAACGAACAATACACAGCAACCTATTTTGGTTTCTTCCAGCTATCACTAGCGCTTGGATTTACTATCGGAAACTATACAGGAACTTTCTTTACGAAGTATTGGCAAAATATGAGTTTTCCTTGGATTATTTTTGGTCTTTTAGGCATTGTTGGATTTTCACTTCTTCATTTTTTAAATCGAACTGTTAAAATAGATGAAAATCTATTGCATATAAACCAGAGTATGTAACATTTTTACATACTCTGGTTTTACTTTCACATATGTTAAGTTAATCTACACCACAACCAAAAATACCCTTTTATTCATATATTTGTTACAATATAAAGGGGCAATAAATTACTTCGAAAGGAATGAAACATATCATGACAAAAGAAACAAACAAATCCCGTATTATTTTCATGACTTTAGTTTCCGCGTTATTCTTCTGTTCTTTATTGATTGCGGCTTCACTTTCTCCACTTGCTGATTCCGGGCCTAACGCCAATAAGTTTGGTACTTTTAATATGTGGGTAAGTATAGGTATGGTTCTTGCGTTTTATATTCTGCCTTTAA
Source organism: Bacillus bruguierae (assembly GCF_037104725.1). Taxonomy (NCBI): domain Bacteria; kingdom Bacillati; phylum Bacillota; class Bacilli; order Caryophanales; family Bacillaceae; genus Bacillus; species Bacillus bruguierae. The sequence goes on from NZ_JBAWSX010000008.1 coordinate 150,032, forward strand.
TTTTATATATAGTCGGAGTGCACATCATGAAGCTCATTATGGCCGTATTTTGTGGAGTTGGACTTCTTATGTGCCTGACTACACTCGTAGTCATTTTAACGATGGAGATATCCCCTACTTTACTAGTACTTTGCATAGCTACTTTAATCGTGAATGTTATGTGGTATTTCATAGCTTTTCGTTCCTCATCAAAGCCGAATCATCAAAAACGCTTTATCTAATATAACAAGTTATTTACAATACAACCTGTTTTAAGGAGCTACTAAAATGAAAATTACATTTGTAAAAGTTGAGGTGTTATTACCAGAGGAATGCATAGAAACATTAAGAAATAGATTAAACGAAATTGGTATTTTAGCGGTAGGTAAGTATGATCATGTTATTTCTTACTCACTTGTTAAAGGATCTTGGAGACCACTAGAAGGAGCAAAACCTTTTAACGGTACTACAGGTGAAATATGCTTTGGCACTGAATATAAAATGGAATTTAGGTGTTTGTATGAGAAAATTGAAGAAGTGTTACGTATTATCAAAAGCATTCATCCATATGAGGAACCCATAATTCATGTATTGCCATTATTGTTCTAAGTGAAACATTATAAAATTTGTAAAAGAAAATGCGAAGCAACTCAGCTTCGCATTTTTTAAGTCATACTCAAAATCATTCTGCCCATAATCTCTTTATATCAATTAATTGCTCATTATTAAATTTCATCTTGTATACATCCGGTTTTGATGTCTCCATTAAAAATTCATATCCATATTGACTATCATAATATTCCATCATTAAAGTCATAACAAGTCCATGAGTACCAATTACAATTTTATGCCCTTTAAAATTCTTTAATATCTCTTTCAATACTGCCACAGCACGGCTCTGACAATCTGCTTTTGATTCTCCGCCTCGTAATGAAAAATTCGGATGCGAAAACATCTTCTTTACAAGTGGATACAATTCCTTATCTGATATTATCGTATCCTCACTTGTAAACACACATTCTCTAAGGTTTTCGTCTACTAATATATCTTTCTCATAAAAATGAGCTAACTCCTCTATCGTCAACACAGCTCGGCTGTATGGGCTTGAAATGAACGTGTCTACTCCTTCATCTTTCAATAATTCAGTTATTCTATACGCATCAACCTTCCCCTTCTCAGTCAATCCACGCGTTCGTTCGTTCCCATCTGTTTTAGGCGATTCACCATGCCTAACCATGTAAATGTATGTATACATAATTTCCTCCCAAAATTACTCTGATTTTCTATTCATTAATATCCATTTTAATTTTTCAACATATAAGTCGCTGCTATGCAGAATACACCATGACCTGTGCTCGTTTTCTCCTTTTGTTTTCAACATTGCATGTGGCAGAAAAAGACTCTGACCGTTTCTATGCATGGCCAGATGCTCTCGCCCGCCTAAAAAGAAAGAGTGTTTTTATCTCGATTCTTTAATTTGTATTTATATAGGATTTAACTTCGCTAAAACTTACACAGCCGTAGATGTTGCTAATTTCTTGTATTCTTAGAATCTCTTTTTCTTTGCCTTTATAATTAAAAAACTTGGTTGTTTTAAGAGCTTTTCATAAGATGATGGGTAATTTCTTCTAAATTCTTCCGTAGGGATCGGTTCAATCATTTTTTCAATTTCAAAATGATGAAGTGTATCATTGATAATGTCTTGCAGTGGCCGGCGGTAAAAATACATGTCAACATATTTACCGCTTTTCTTCCATCTATCGTGAAGAAATTCACGCTTAAAGTATTCTTTATTCTCTGAAAAATGAATATCCATTGTTGGATGATGAACGGAGAACAAAAATGTTCCACCTGGCTTTAATAGTCTCACAAATTCAGCAAATGTTCGGTTCCAATCTGCAATATAGTGAAGAGCTAACGAGCTAACAATACAATCATATGTACTGTCTGCAAAAGGTAACGCATTTTCAAAATCTAGTTGATAAACCTCTGCTTTCTTCCCTATTCTTCTTTTTGTAGCCGCAACCATCTCGCTACTAACATCAATCGCGGTTACATTTGCTCCCCTATTTAGAAACTGTTCTGTATACCATCCTGCTGCACACCCAGCATCGAGTACATGTATTCCTTTCATACTGCTAGGCAACTGATCCACCATAGCCGGACGTTCATACTCTGTATTATACGGACTCTCATAATCGACACTATGTTCGTAATGACTAGCTAGTATATCGTATGCATCAATAATTTGCTGTTTATTCATATTCCATCCCCCTCTCGTTCTAAAAGACGTAATTTTCATTTTATCATATTTTTAAATAATTAGTAATATTTACCATAAAATTAAAAAGAATCCATTTTGAAAAAAATTGTTCAAAATGGATTCTTATCCAACAGATTTAAGATTGATCATTTTCTACTTGTATTGCTTCATAATTGTACCCTTTAGTTCATTGAACTACCCCCACCTACCGTTTCGCGCTTGAGGTGAGGGTCTTCTTGCTAGGCATGATTAAAAATGGTAGTTATTTACTCTTTTCCATGACTGCAAAGTAATTTCCTTCACTATCTGCAAAGTTAAATACTCTACCAGAAGGCATATTTACAATTTCTCCGACTGTAACATTTTTATTTGATAAGTCGTTATGTAATTTATCGAGATTTTTTGAGAAAAACATTAAAGAAGGTGTACCAAGGTTTAATTCAGGTTCCATTTTTGAGATTAATTCCTTATCGTGGAGTATAATACTTGTTTCTGCATCATTTGTTGGGGCGATTTCAATCCATCTCATTCCTTGACCGTTATCTTCTTCAGAAATTACACTAAACCCTACTTTTTCAGTCCAAAAATTCACTGCCTCATCTTGATTATTTACATACAGCATAACTTGACCGACTTTATTAATCATTAATTTCCCCCTAAATGTTTTAGTGTTCTTAATTTAATTTCTACAATCACCACAAATAATCCTTTTTATCTAAACTTCTCCAAACTCTACACCAATTTCATTATAAATATCCAATTTTATTAAAAAGCCTTATTCCATGAAATGGCCCGTTTGTGGAACCAAAAATCTGCATACCAATACAGGATTTTTAATCAAACCTTATTATAAATTATCAATCTTTTTCGTTCTTTTTGTTCTGAGGAATAAAAGAATATGAACTAAAACTTTGTTTAGCACCGTCTAGGAATAGTACCCACAATGTAGAAGGAATTTAATGTTATTTCTTAACCCTCAAAGTAGTATCAGCTTAAAACACGTAGATATTTGCGGATATACCTTTTTTCGAACTATTACGTCATGATTGTCAGACGTCCAATTTGATTACACTCTTCAGCGAACCAAATATCGCCATCCGGACAAATCGCGATACCATGCGGCTCTGCATTCTTTGTAGGTATCGTATATTCTGTAATAACTCCTTCAATTGTAATTCGGCTGATTTGGTTACCGCCCCATTCCGTGAACCAGAGATCCCCATTCTTCCCGGATATGATGGCATGAGGGCGAGCGTTCGGCGTTGGTATAACAAATTCACTGACCTCGCCTAAGGGCGTAATTCTACCGATTTTATTACCCATGATTTGCACAAACCATAATGCTCCATCGGTTCCGCTTGTAATACCAACTGGCCCAGAGTTAGGTGTTGGGAGCGGATATTCCGTCACCTCACCTTTGGTGGTTATTTTCCCAATCGTATTGTTCTGATTCTGTGTAAACCATAATGCCCCGTCTGATCCCGAAGTAATAAAAGAGGGAAATGATTTTGGATTAGGCAATTCAAATTCGGTGATTTCCCCTGAATTTGTGATTCTTCCAATCCTACCGCTATTCATTTCTGTAAACCATATTGCTCCATCAGGACCTTCCGTTATGCCAAAAGGTGCAGCTTTCGCCGTAGGGAGTTCATATTCTGCAAAAATACCGTTCATCGACATTTTCCCGATCTTACTCGCGTTATATTCTGTAAACCATAATTCGCCAGTCCTGTCTGAAATGATTGACATAACTCCTGCATTCGGTGTCGGAATGGAAAAAGAATTTATTTCACCTTTAGCATTTATTCGGCCGATTCGATTCCCCTTCTGTTCCGTAAACCACAATGCCCTGTCTTTTCCAGCGGTTATTCCGTATGGTCCTGAATCTTTATTAACCGGATATTCTTGTATCGTGATTCTCATATCATTTACCTCCCAATAAAGCATCATAACTGCTGTTTCATTTTTCTCAGCGTATCCAAATCTCCACTTACGATGGCGCCAATATACTGGTTGATAAGTTCGATATCGTAATCCCACCATTTTATGTCCAATAATTCTTGAATGACCTCTGGTGCGAAACGCTTTCGTATTTCCCTGGCAGGATTTCCACCAACTATAGTATAGGGTGCAACATCCTTTACGACTACGGCTTCAGCGCTTATAATTGCCCCGTCACTGATGCGCACACCCGGCATAATAGTTGCACGTCTGCCGATCCAGACGTCGTTACCAACAATCGTATCCCCTTTAATCGGCAATTGTTTTAAAGATGGCGTGTGTCTTTCCCAACCGTTGCCAAAAATGTTGAATGGAAAGGTTGATCCATCCATTCTGTGGTTACCGCCATCCATCATAAACCTGACTTCGGGAGCAATTGAACAAAACTTGCCGATTATCAATTTTGTCCCAATGACTTCATAATGGTACAAGACTTGATCCTCAAACAATTCTCCGTTCAATGCATCGTAGTAGGAGTAATCTCCAGCTATGATATTAGGCTTTGTTATTGTGTTTCTAATGAACTGTACATTTGTATTTCCGGGTATTGGATACTTATCGTTTGGGTTTGGTCCCATCATTAACATCATTCCTTCAACAGAATTCAATTCACCATTCAACTTTCATGCGAAAGTCGGAGGGACGCCAAGATTATGCACATTTAATCGTTCTCTCTTTATTTTCAAACATTTTTGTCATCTTTATTATATCAGGAAAATACACCCAGAAGAACATAAATATCCCACACAATCATAACCACCCTAATATCCCAGATATGAAACGACGTGCATCTTTTACATTTCGCCTGCCAGTAACCATGTCATGCATCAAATTTAAAGCCATAAAATCCGCTGCTTCTTGATCACATTTAGCCGTAACTTCACCAGCAGTTCGATCTATATATAAACTGCCATCAAACTGTGTCAATTCATCAAAAAATGGAACAGGCGCTTTATAATCAATGGTTTGTGCCAAATAATCAAGATGGGGAATCGGAAAATTATGAGGTACCGTATCAAGATGAACAACCGTACGCTTCCAAGGGCCATTGTTATGTCAAATAATTCTTCTAGAACTTGCTTCATTAGGTAAACCATATTTATTGATTAAAATCGAACGTTTTTTCTATTTTTACATAAAAAAACCAAAGAAGCAGCAACTATACAGTTGCTGCTTCTTCTTGTAAATCCATTTTACGAATTTCGATACGTTTAATTTGATGTACGTCTTTTTCTAAAACTTTAAATTCATATCCTTCTGTTTCAACAAATTGTCCTTCTTGAATTTCGTGATTTTGTGTCATCACCCAGCCGCCAATTGTATCAACTTCTACTTCATCAATGTGTAATCCAAATAAATCTTGAATCTCACTAATCAATACTTTACCGTCAACGATTTTATGATGCTCGTCAACATGATGAATTGGAGGATGCTCATCTTCATCATATTCATCACGAATTTCACCAACAATTTCTTCTAATATATCTTCAAGCGTCACAATTCCCGCTGTCCCGCCATATTCATCATATAACACAGCCATTGGAATCCTCTTCTTTTGCATTTGCAGAAGCAAATCATGGATTGGAATTGTCTCCATTACCTCAATAATAGGACGCATAAATGTTTTGATAGATTGTAGATCTTCTTTGTCGTTTTTCATATAACGAATAAAGAAATCTTTTACGTTCACCATACCGATAATATCATCTTTATCTTCTCCAAAGATCGGGTAACGTGTATACTTTTCACTTCGGATAACTTTCATATGATCTTCTACTGAATCTTCAAGATAGAAACCAACGATTTCTGTGCGCGGCACCATAATCTCTTTTGCAATGCGATTATCAAATTCAAAAATATTGTTTACATATTTATACTCCGCCTGATTAATTTCCCCATTTTCATAGCTCTCTGAAAGAATTAAACGTAATTCTTCTTCCGAGTGTGCTACCTCATGCTCAGAAGCTGGTTTTAATCCGAATAAACCAGTTACAAGACGCGCCGATTTATTTAACATCCAAATAAACGGGAACATGATTTTGTAAAACATAATAAGCGGTGCTGCAAACAACATTGTAATTGTCTCTGCCTTTTGAATTGCTACTGTTTTCGGTGCTAGCTCACCAACAACAACATGTAAAAAGGTAACCGTTGCAAATGCAAGAATATACGATACTGAATTCGCAGCTGCTTCTGGAAAATGTAAATCTTGAAATAACGGTTGTAATAATCGATGAACCGTAGGCTCTCCAAGCGATCCGAGCGCAAGAGCTGTGATAGTAATCCCTAACTGACATGCCGATAAATATTCATCTAAATTTGCTGTTACCTTTTTGGCTGCTAATGCGCCTCGTTTTCCTTCTGCAACAAGTTGGTCAATCCGACTTGAACGCACCTTAACCATAGCAAACTCTGCTGCCACGAAAAATCCAGTAAATGCGATTAAAATCGCAATCATAACTAAATTAAATATTTCCAAAGAATCCCCCCTAGTTCGAAAACTAAGGTGTCCACCTCCTGTATGAATAGTTGCTTTTTTTACTCTCTACATTTAGAAAATAAAACGCTATACAGAAATTAAAAGGGTGGATAGTTCTATCTACTATAAAAGTAAGATAAGAGATTGTATTAAAGCTGTCGTCTGAGTTGATAAATGTTTCGTTAGTTTTTCGCGCTGTGAATCTGTTAACCCATCTAATAACGGTTTTAATTCTACTAATTCCGTCTCCAAACGGTGGATACGCTCTGTTACATCATTTACTTGTTCCGAAACGTCTTTATTAACACCGAGCAGCTTTTTTTTCTCCTCGATCCTATCCTTAATTTCAGAAAGCGGTATATGCATTTCTTTACATCTCTCAATAAAACGTAATGTTTCAATTGCTGTTTCGTCGTAGTAGCGATAATTAGATTGAGATCGCTCCGCTTTCAAAATACCTAGATTCGTATAATAATCAATCGTTCGTTTCGAAACATGAGCCATGTGAGCCAACTGTCCGATTCGGTACACCTTCCCAACGACCTTCCCTCCCCATATATGTTACAAACATCATACAATACATAAACTGTACAGTCAAACGTTATGGTTGGGAATAATAGTTTATAAAAATATTAAGACTCATTTTCTTCTGTACAAAAGAAGAAGCTAATAATCTACATACAGTAAAAAAGTTTCTTTTTCATACTACATTTTATTTGATAAAAATTCTGTTGTTTTTATTACTTTCGCAAACATATTATTTAAGGCACTCATGAATGCCACATGAACATGTTTAGCCTGAATCGTTTTATTATTAAATACAAGATCTTTTGTCGTGCAAGCGTCTTCAATTACTGTGCATTCAAACTCTAAATCGCTGGCAGCTCTAACTGTTGTATCAATACACATATGTGTCATCATTCCACATATCACCAAGTGTTCAATCCCCTCTCGCTGAAGTAACTGTAATAAATTAGTTTTTCGAAAACTATTGGGATAATTTTTTTGTACAACATATTCATTTTTACGAGGCGCTACATGAGGATGAATTTTTACACCTTCTGTATTCGGAAGAAAAAAAGTAGCCCCTTCTTTTACTGAAATATGTTGCACATGAAATACAGGTAGGTTCGCTTTTCTAAAGAAATCTAATACCTTTTTTGTATTTTCTACTGCTTTTAATGGTTCATGTAATTCACATCTTCCAGCTGGAAAGTAATCATTTTGAATATCAATCAATACAAGTCCCGTTTTCATTTTTAGCCCTCCAATATTTTGAAAATTAAGTTATAATCTAATTATAGAGCTTTATCAAGTTAGCTGTAACACTCCCATGAAAGACTTTGATGTCATATGATTTCACCACGAAAGGGTTTGAAGCCATGATTGATTCAACAGATTTGCAAATTCTTGATTTACTAAAGAACAATTCACGAATGCAGTGGAAAGATATTGGGAAAAGTGTTCATATGACAGGGCAAGCCGTTGGAAACCGTATTCGAAAAATGGAAGATGAAGGATTGATAAAAGGGTACACCATTTTAGTAGATCATCTGAAATTAGGCATACAGTACACCGCTTTTATTACTGTTTTTATGAAAACAAATGAGCACGCAAAATTTACATCATTTATTACAAAAGAGGACTCCATCGTAGAAGCACATAAAATTAGTGGTGAAGGATGTTATTTACTTAAAGTACAAATAGATTCTCAAGAAAACTTACATAATCTATTAAATGAGATTTTAATTTTCGGCAACTATCGGTTAAATTTATCAATTCACCAAGTAAAAGAAAACCCGTTATGAATGACAAATAAAGAAAACAAGGATGGTATAGATGCCATCCTTGTTTTTTCATAGCTTATTTGATTCGTTACATCTCATCTGGACTATAATAATCTAGCACATTATTGCCTATTCCTACTTCTGAAAAAATAACATGTGTAACTGTTTCAGCAAATTTTGAAACATCATCAATAAACGCTTCTATTTCTTGAAAGCTTCGAACAGAAATTTTCACTACATAACTAGCAGGCCCTGCTACGCGATAACAAAAAACAGCTCTTGGATAAGCTTTCATGTATGCTCTAAACCTTTCACACTGTCCATTTTTTGTTTTCACTTCTAATACAGCATGAATATGAAAACCTAACTTATCATAATTAATTTTTGTCGTATACCCTTCAATAATCCCCTCATCCTCTAACTTCCGAACTCTTTCAGCCACAGAAGGCGCAGACAAATTAACTTTTTTAGATAGTTCACGAATAGAAAAACGAGAATTTTGAGTTAAACATTGTAAGATTTGTGCGTCAATTACATCTACTTTCATTTGTAATATTCCTCTCATAAATTCGTTTTAAACACAAAGAAAAATCTTAAAATACATTATGTACAGAAAGGAAACTAATTCCATCCTATATTATCATATAATTATAAAATTTATTTCCCTATGTAAGGAGGAAACCCCATGGCACTAGAAATGAAAAAAAATTGTCAAACTTGTAATACTGCCCTTCAAGGAGATTCAGAAGCATACATATGTGTACATGAATGTACCTTTTGCTCACCTTGTACAGAAAGCACAAATCACGTCTGTCCAAATTGTGGTGGTGAATTAGTCCGAAGACCGAAAAAGAAATAACGGTTGTACGCAACAAAAGCGCAAAAATCTATAAGATTTTGCGCTTTTGTTCTTTCAAAACTTGATTTATATATCCATTTTAATTTTTCGACATATAAGTCGCTGCTATGAAGAATACAACATGACCGCTACTTGCTTGCTCCTTTTGTTTTAACCTTGCCTGTGGCAGAAAAAGGCCCTGACCGCTTCTATGCACGGCCAGATGCTCTCGTACACCTAAAAAGAAAGAGGAGTTTTATGTCGATTTTTTAATTTATATTTATATAGATCATTTAAAAGTTTTTTATTTATGTAATAACTTTCCTTCAAGCGCCTCAATATACCTTTTCGCTGATTTTTGAACAGCTTCATTTGCTTTTTCTTTTACAATTCCATGAAATGCATTATACAATCGATTAAACTTCAATTCTTTTACTTTCTCAGCCATTTCTTTCACTTTCCATGCCGGTAATGGAATGAGATTCGGATAACTGTACATAAAGCTTACCCATCTTGAATCAGCGACAACTTGAATAATATCTCCAGTTAATAGAACTCCTCTTCCTTCATCCCCATTTTTCCAATGTAAAACAGAACCACCGCTAAAATGTCCACCTAGACGGTATAATGTTACACTCTCTGAAATTTCCATAGATTCTCCAGACCAAAATACAATCCGATTACTTGGACGTATTACCCATTCTTTATCATCTTCATGAATGTATATAGGAACATCAAATCGTTCTGCCCATTCTACTTGTGTAGAATAATAATGTGGATGCGATAAAGCAATCGCATGAATTCCTCCTAACTCATTTATTTTCGCCACTGTCTCCTCATCAATATATGTAATACAATCCCATAACACATTACACTTATCTGTTTGAACTAAATACGCATTTTGACCAATCGCAAACTTCGGTTTTGTTGTGATGCTATATAAATTTTCTTCTTCTTTTACAATCTCATTCTTATATGTTTTACTTTGCTGTAGACTGTCTAACGTTGTCCATGATTGTCCCATTGGATTTACATATTGACGTTCTTCATTACAAATTACACAGTTTACAGGTGGTTCATCGTAAAGCGGATATTGTACACCGCATGTGCTACAAACATAATGCTTCATCTTTATTTCACTTCCCCTTCTACAAACATTCGTTCTTTTTACAGAATATCACAAAACAAACTTTCAAACCAACGTTTTTTGATAATTTTAAAACGATAGAATATTTTAATTATTATTTTGTTTGTTATATAAAAATAATAATCATCATAAAATATCATGTGATACACTACAGAAAGAAAGCGCTTAATAAACGAAGTTGATTAAATTTTCTATATAATAAAAATGATAGAGAAAATAAATTTACGAAAAATTCATTTTTGTCTTGCATAATAATTTATTTTTGTTATTATCGTAGTAATTCGACAAAAAGTGACTTTGTATCATAATTGTTGTACAAAAGATTCAAAATATTTAAATTTGGAGGTTTTTTCGTGTCAAAAAATGTGCAGACATCACATATTTTTGTGATTGGGCTTATGCTCTTTGCCCTTTTCTTTGGAGCAGGTAATTTAATTTTCCCTGCTATGTTAGGACAAACAGCAGGAAGTAACGTATGGGTTGCTACCGCTGGATTTTTAATTACAGGAGTTGGCGTACCACTACTTGGTGTAATAGCATTCGGTGTTTCTGGTAGTGATGACTTACAAGCAATGGCAAGTCGCGTACATCCATTGTTTGCGAGTGTATATACATTTATTCTGTATTTAGCAATTGGCCCTCTTTTCGCTTTACCAAGAGCAGGAAGCGTGTCATTTGAAATAGGTGTAAAACCATTCGTAGGAGAAAATAGTGGTCATTTACCTTTAATTATTTTCACTATTGTGTTTTTCGGAATTACTTGTCTACTCTCTTTAAATCCTACAAAGATTGTTGATGTTGTCGGAAAGTTTTTAACTCCGATTAAATTATCATTTATCGGTATTTTAGTTGTTACAGCTGTTATAAAGCCAATCGGTGACATTGAAGCACCAACACAAGAATTTGTTACAAATTCCTTCTTCAAAGGCTTTCAGCAAGGCTATTTAACAATGGACACTCTCGCAGCATTCGTATTTGGTATTATCATTATTAATGCGATTAAAGCAAAAGGTGTAAGTGACAAAAAAGTGGTTATCAATGTTTGTATAAAAGCATCGCTTATTGCCGCAATCGTATTAATTTCTGTTTACACTGCACTTGCATTTATGGGCGCTTCTAGTGTTTCTAAATTAGGACATTTAGAAAATGGCGGAGAAGTTTTATCAAAAGTAGCAAATTACTACTTCGGTTCTTTAGGAAATTTATTATTAGGAATGATGATCACTGTAGCTTGTTTAACGACAAGCGTTGGGCTTACTACAGCGTGTTCATCCTATTTCCATAAAGTATTTCCACAAATATCATACAAAACATTTGCTGTTATTTTAGCTATTTTCAGTGCTGTCATTGCAAACCTTGGCTTAACAGAGCTGATTACCATATCTGTACCTGTATTAACAGCGATTTATCCTTTAGCGATTGTGCTAATCTTCTTAACGTTTTTACACCGAGTGTTTAAAGGAAGATCAGAAGTATATCAAGTAAGCTTACTGTTCACTTTTATTGTAAGTCTCTTCGATGGACTAAATACGGCGAATCTAAAAGTTGAAGCAATCAATTCTTTATTCTCTCACCTATTACCTTTATATGATGCTGGATTAGGATGGATTATGCCAGCGCTTATTGGAGCGGTATTAGGCTATGGAATTAGTTTATTACGAGCGAAGAATACTTCTGATGTAGATACTTCTCATGATCTTGCACATAAAAAAACATCCTAAACTTGTTAATTTTATTTAGATTCAAGAAATTTGAATCAATCTTTGTTTTAATAAGAATAAATATATAATGTTACACATTATATAAGAATAAAAGAAGAGGATAGATACAAGCAGAATAATTCTGTATGTTCTATCCTTTTTTTGTACCACAAATGACCTCATTAATAATAGAAAAATCTATCTTCATTACGACAATCCTTATAATAACTGTTAAGTGACAAAAAAGTCGTTTAAAAAATAATAAAGTTGTTAAATAAATGCGGGTCATTCTATTCAATAATCGGGCCAGATTGTTGAATAAGAATATGGTTTATAGCGCAGCAGGATGTTTTATAATAATGTAGAATGTTCTCCAGAATAAGCTCTGTAAGGTGATTAGCGAAATGACAATATTACATATATTTACATTCGCAATTAAATTTTTCAATAAGTTTAATATTTTACTGCAGAATGCTTATCTTGAATTTTCGAGAAAGGAATGCTTACATATGTCTAAAATGGTTAATATGCTTTCTATATTATGGCTCCTCAATACGAGAAAACAAATGACTGCTAAGGAGTTGGCTGAGGAATTAGAAATCAGTATCCGTACGGTGTACCGCTATATTGATGCTCTGTGTGCAAGTGGAGTACCAATCATTTCAGATGCAGGACATAATGGTGGGTACAGTTTACTGAATGAGTTTACAAAGGCACCTTTGTTTTTTAACCCGGATGAGCAGAAAGCGCTTATTCATGCTGCAAAATTTGCGATAGATGCAGGGTATCCCTTTAGTGAAGCATTGGATGAAGCAATTTCTAAGTTGAAAAGGTATACAAACGAGGAACAATTGAAACATATCAATCGTCATTTAAGAGGGTTTGAAGTCATCCATCCTACTGTCGAACCGTCTTTGAAATCTACTCTTCAAGATTTAGAAATTTCTGTTGCCGAAAGTTATAGGTTATTTATTATTTATCATAAAGGAAAGGAAACCGAGCCACAATCACGCCATATTGATCCTTATGGTCTTATTTATTGGAAAGGTAAGTGGTACACAGTCGCTTATTGCCATCTGCGTAAAGAAATTCGAAGTTTTCGAATTGATCGTATTCAATCATTATCCAGAACAGATAAAAAATTTGACCGACCTTTGGGATTTTCAGCACGTTCTTTCTTTCTAAAAGACCTTTTGCCTGATTCAAATCAACTTGAAAAACTCATTTCCGTCCGAATCCAAGGCAAGGCACATGCGCTTGATGATTTATGTCAGCATTGGTTATTTAGCCATGCTTTAATAGAACGATCAAACAATCAAGCCCTTTTTAAGGTTGATAAAGAGTCTATCCATACCTTTGTCCCTTACTTCCTTCTCCCCTATGGTAAATCTATTACCATTCTGGAGCCAACTTTATTACAAGAAAAATTGGTAACTATCAGCTTTGAATTATTCAATCATTATCAAAATACTTCACTTCACTGACCGTATTTGTCAGTGAAGTTTTTTTATGATGTACATGTACAGAATTAAATTTTTAGGAGGCATAAAAATCATGAAGGATTTGAAGTACGAATTTTATATTGCAGGTACACCAAAGGAAGTTTGGAAGGCATTGATCTCTCCTGAGGGTACAAAACAAATTTATTATGGAACCGTCATCAGATCTACATTTCAAGTGGGTGATCTCTTGGAGTATGTCGGTTCTGGAGTAGATGGAGATGAAACGGTGCATGTATACGGAAACGTATTGGAATATGAACCGAATCAGTTACTTCGATTTACTCACTATACCGGAAAGTCGTATATGAAAGATGATCATGCATTTGAGTCAAGAATTTCTTATCTTCTAGAGCCTATTGGCTCATGCACGAAATTGACACTCATTCATGACCAGTGGAAAGAAGGTGACCCCCATTATGAGAACAGCAACAAGGCCTGGTGGATGATTTTAAATAATACAAAGACTTTGGTAGAAACGGGAAGTACTCTAGACTTTGGTGAAGGTTCATAGGTCCGTCACAAATGATTTAACAGAAAGGGAGTAGTGGAGCATAACTCCTTAACTAATTTTTATTTTAAGGTTTATGTTTTTTTAGTCTAGCTCACTGATTGTAAAGTAAACAACTTAAATGTGACTTAAAAAACTTAACTGTGCTCTGGAATTTTTCTAAATAACTGATCTCTTTGAGAGAAGATATATATTTGTTCAACAACCGGGCGCGATTTTGGAAGATCGAAAATTCTATTTATTATTGTTTATTTGTGAATCTTGTTAATGACAATGGCACTTGGACGAGTAAAACATTAAAGGTTATTGAAAATCAAGGTGTTATTGTGATGAAGGCGAAGCATAGTTCTAAAGGTGTTCGCCATAGGAGTGAAATGTTATTAAACAAGTTAATTTAAAAGAACACATTTTCATAATATTAGCGTTTCTTCCACAATCGGGCCATAATTTGGAAGAGTCAAGGCTTCCAGATAGGCTAGGGGCTCTCTAATCTAGGAGTTAAAGCCACTCCCCCTATTAAGAAGGCAAACAACACCTTTTAAAAAGTTTGTCTTATACTTGTCGTCCCTAAACAAGGTGCTTGTATATTTATATAGGATTAATTAATAAAGGGATTAGGATTTAAAGTTCATTCTCTTTTTATTGAGTACATTCCGGTTTAAGTTGTAATTATTCAGTAAAGGACACGCCATAAATAAAAGGTAGCGTATGATTCCCAGTTTTTCCATGGAAACGATATTTCTAAGATTTCAGCTTTCGTAGGCTTTCGGTCCATATTACGTAATATTTTTATCGAATTAATAAGACCCACATCATCGATTGGAAAAGCTGTCTGGAACCTGAGGCAGCGCATTAGAACATAATTGGCTGTCCAAGGACCGATGCCTCGTATTTTAATTAAGTTTTTTTCAGCATCTTTAAAGTTCATTTTCATTAATTTCTCCTTCGATAATTCTTCACTTGCCATTAACCTGGCAATTCCAATGATATATTCACTTTTTTTTACCGTCATTTTAATATCTGCTAGGTCAGTAGGTGTTAACAGTGCAATTCGTTCGTACGGTGGGAACACCCAATACTTTTTACCATTCCATTCGATGGAATCGCCAAATCCTTCTACAAATTGCTTCTTTAAGGAGTACGCAAACGCTAAGTTAATTTGTTGCCCTAAAACTCCCCAACATAAAGCTTCAAATAAGTCGGGAATGCCGACGACTCGCAAACCATAGAATTTTCGGGCAGGCATTTTAAGTAATGGATCTGCTTTTGCCATTTCATAAAATGGGGTTAAATCGTTATCAAGATCAAACCATTCACGAATATATTTTACAATCTCTTCCCGTTGCCACTCTTCAATAGGCCTAGAATCATTTAAGAACTGAATAATCATTTGTTTATTATCGATTACTCTTACCTGTACCAAGGACCGAATTCCCCCAATGGCTATGACTCTTGTAATGATACCGTTCTCGATTTCATACATGCATTCATTTTTTCCCCTTGTTAGATAGCCTAGGTTAGCATTCATGTCAAACTCTTCAGGTAATGTAATAATAATATCATCATTGACTTCATGCCATTTCACTTTTTCATCCCCCTCATCTTAATACTATCTCCTATAATATTCACAAAATAATTAGAAGGAAAACTCACACTGATTGAAGTTTTACTTTATCACATAATAATCTTGATTAATTTCGTTATCTTGCTATTACATTCTAAATACCTTACTTTTTCCTATTTATGAGGTTATAGTGTTAGTTATCAAGAATGCTAAATAGGAAGGGATAAAAATGGTTCAAGATATAAAAACACGTGTTAAAAGCTTAAATTGGGATTCAATTCAAAATGAATTAGATGAGCAAGGATTCGCAAAGCTTCCAGCAATATTAACAAAAGATGAATGTGACTTCTTCATAGAACTTTATAGTAAAGAAGGATCATACAGAACGACAATCAATATGACGAGATATCGCTTTGGGAATGGGGAGTACAAATACTTTTCCTATCCATTACCCGAAATCATCCAAAGTTTAAGAGAATCCTTTTATCCAGAGTTGGCTAAAACAGCAAATCGATGGTTGAGTTATTTAAAGAAACCAGAACAGTTTCCAGATCATCTTCAAGATTTTTTGAAAACATGTGAAGAATATGAACAAACTAGACCAACACCCTTAATTTTAAAGTATGAAAAAGGCGGGTTTAATTGCTTGCACCAAGATTTATATGGAGACGTATTTTTCCCGTTTCAAGTAGTGTTTGTATTAAATCAACGAGATAAAGACTTTTGCGGTGGAGAATCCCTATTAGTGGAACAAATTCCTCGTGCTCAGAGCAGGGGGCATGTGATTACTTTGGAACAAGGTGGTGCGCTGATCTTTCCTACTAACCATAGACCTGCTCTAGGTAAAAAAGGATATTACAAAAATACGGTTCGTCACGGAGTAAGTACGGTTACTTCTGGAGAACGATACGGTCTTGGAATCATTTTTCATGATTCCAAGTAAATATTAAATTTCAATATCTTGCTATTTCATTCCTAGAATTGTACATTCTGAATTTATAGGGAGTATATTGTAAGGAGAGGTGAGATAAATGCCTGATAGCATTAATAATGAATTACAAGAGAGCCATGATCATAGAATTTTGAATGACGTGGACATGATGACAAATGAAAAGTGGCAAGCAATTATAGACAATGATGCTTCGTACAATAATCAATTTTTCTATGCTGTAAAGACCACAGGGATCTTCTGTAAACCGTCATGCAAATCTCGCGTTCCGAAAAAAGAAAATGTACGTATTTTTCCAAACGCAGAACAAGCTCTCCGTGCAAATTTTCGCCCTTGTAAACGTTGTAAGCCTACTAATGTGAGATTGCCTGATAATGAATGGATGACACTTATCACAGAATACATTGATAAAAATTTTACAGAAAAATTAACTCTAGAAACGCTATCAGGTATTGCTCACGGGAGTCCCTATCATTTGCATCGAACGTTTAAAAAGATTAAAGGCATCACACCAGTTGAGTATATACAACAGGTTAGATTAAACGCGGCTAAAGAGTATTTGATTCAGACAAATAAAGCGATTGCGGATATCGCCATATGTGTGGGTATGGCTAACACGCCCTATTTTATTACCTTATTTAAAAAGAAAACCGGACAGACACCAGCACAATTTCGTCAAATGAGCAAAATGGAGGAAATGTAAAATGGAAACAAAGAATACACCAACCGTTTATTGGTCTTTACTAAAGTTTAAGGATTGGAAATTTTATATTGCCTCAACCTCTAAGGGTCTATGCTATGTAGGTTCACAGAGCAAACCATTCGAAGAATTGTGCGAATGGGCTAAGAAACACTTTCCAAAAAGTCCTCTTATTGAAGATGGTGAAAAGCTTGAACCCTATGCGGTTGAAATCACCCAGTATCTAGAAAGAAAAAGGAAAACCTTTACTGTTCCATTTGATTATAATGGGACAGCATTCCAGCTTGCAGTCTGGAACGCACTTTGTGAGATTCCATACGGACAGACGAAGTCCTATTCTGACATTGCAGATTATATAAATAAACCAGCAGCTGTTCGTGCTGTAGGGGCAGCCATCGGAGCTAATCCAGTATTAATCACCGTACCGTGTCATCGTGTAGTAGGAAAGAATGGATCATTAACTGGCTATCGTGGCGGATTAGAAATGAAGACACTGCTTTTGGATCTGGAAAGACAAGCTTCTTCCAGCAATGAGTGATTATTGCCGTACAATGAAGGGAAAGGAGGTTACGTCATGAAAAGTGAATTGTTCTATAAAAACCCGAAAACCATTCTTAATAAAGGTACAGGCTTTCTTTCTGGATATACTCATTCACTAAATCCTTATACAGGCTGTTCATTTGGGTGTTCATATTGTTATGTACGCCAAATGCCTGTATCCCTTTTTCGAGAAGGGGAATGGGGAAATTGGGTCGATGTTAAAAATGGAGCTGCGAATTTACTAAGCAAGGAGCTTCATCGTGCCAAAGCCAAAGGGAATGTAACCATTTTTATGTCATCAAGCACAGACCCGTATCAACCAGTAGAGGATAAGGAAAAAGTAACGCAATCTCTACTAAAGGTCATGGTAGAAGATCCCCCTGACTTCTTATTAGTACAGACGAGGAGCCCGCTTGTAAGTCGAGATATCGATTTGCTGCAGCATTTAAAAGATAGAGTCCGGGTAAGTATGACAATTGAAACGGATTCGGAAACGATACGTAAACATTTTACTCCAGAGGCACCTCCTATTCAGGCACGCTTTAAGACATTGGAAAAATTAGTGGATGCGGGAATACCGACCCAAGTGGCGATAGCACCCATATTACCGAGTGGGGAATATTTTCCTGAGAAATTGAAGTCCTTCGTCGATCGGATATGTATTGATGACTACTTTATGGGCGATGGCAGTGGAGGAAAACGGACGAGAAAGCTTGGAATTGAAAAAAAATACGCCCAACTTGGTTTAGAAGAATGGTATGGACCGCAAGTTATTAAAAAAGTATATAACAGATTTATAGAAACCTTTCCGAAAAATCAGGTTTATGTGAGCCAGACAGGGTTCGAACCGTAAAAAATAGGAAGTAATTGCATGTATAAAGATAATGAGAAAAGTGCTGAAAATAGAAAAAAGACATTCACCCTGTTGGGTGCCGATATGCATCCATATCAAAGTGATACACCGGGTATTTTTGGTGGGTATCGACCGAGTAAATTATATGGAAGATTAGATTGTCCCTCAGCGCTTAGAGCTATAGCAAAAGGTGGATACGTTAAACATCGCGTGTTTTTTGCCGATGAACAGACGGCTATATCAGCAGGTTTTAGGCCATGTGCAGTTTGCATGCCTGAAAAATATGCACGATGGAAAAAAAAGAAAAGATAAGAGGCGCTGTATTTCTTTTCTCTACTTCACTATCCGCTTGTTCAATCGACTCCCCTCCACCTTTTTTGCTTTTCGATTTTGTTTGTATCCGTTTTGCCTTCTCCCAAGGAGGTACCTCTTCTTTCTTCGTAGGAGTTTCAGGAACCTCCCATCTATCTGTATCTTATTTCAATAATTCTTTCAATATAGTTTGCGTATATAGCGCACCGCTTACTATAAACACAGCAAGTAATAAACAAATACTAACTAAAAGCATCTGAAATACAAAACGCTTTCGTTTATATATCATACTCATGTAGGATCAATAACAATAAAAACTATTGATTATCCCCCGCTACTTTATTTCACCACTTGCAGCCATCCCCCATGTTTTTCAGGTGGATTCCCTATAATAATCGGAATTGCTCCAGCCTCTTGCTGGCGGAAACCTGTTTGATAAAAAAAGGAAGAAGATAACGGAACATCTCGATCTGTTAAGGACGATAATAATTGTAATGTTTTGTGCAATTGTTTTCGGTATTTACCAGCCGTTATATGGACAATTCCGTTTTCACACATACTATTCACCCATAGTTCAAATGAACAATCTTGCGCTATTAGTTCCCGGCAAACGCCCGCTGTTACTTCGATTAAATACTCTATATCAGTACGCAGTGTATAACCCGTTGAACCTAATACATTTAAATAGACCGCATACCGATCACCTTGCGTATATTCATACTTTTTTGCACTTAATACACCTGTTTTGGCAGTCGCTCCCCAATGAATGGCACGAAATGACTCCTGTTCGTATGCCTTTACTCCAATGATTTTCGTTTCATCATAAAGAGGCGAAACAGCTGCAGTGCGAAATCCGTGCTTCCAGCTGTTTGTTTCCGGAATATTTACTTTGACAATGCGAGGATATATACGAAAGCACGGCATATTCTCTTTCCTTATTGGGATGTGAATGGTAATAAGATGAAATGGATCAGACAAAATGATTTCGGCTTCTTGCCAGCTATGCAGTCCTCTTTGCTGCGCTGATACATGTAAATCTATGTCTAATGTTTCCTGTTTTTTCAGCTGCAAAAGAATACGATAAGAATGAACCGCTTGTTCTAATTCTCCTTCTGACCATTCCCATTTCATCTGTTCATCTGAGCGAAACCGAAAGGCAACTTCAAAAATCGGCAATTTTGTTGGATTTACAATACGTACACGACAATGCCCGGTCTCATCAATAAAGAGACGTTCATGTTGTTGTGTTATTTCACAATATATTTGTGAAGCTTTCTGAACATACCAATGAGAAAAACTAACCATAAGCAAATAGAAAAAAGCAAGTACAAACAGAAAGAAATGTTGTACAAAGAGCCACATTAGTATTGTAATAAAGACGACGACCCCTGCAACATACGTTTCTACAAACGGACGTTTCATTATTAATTTCTCTTTCATACATTCTCCACTGGAACAGCTACTTGCTCCAAAATCTCTTTCATTACATATGCTTTCGTCGTTTTCATATCTCCTTCAATACTAAGAGTTAATCGGTGAGCACAAACCGGCTCTGCTAGCGTATAAAAATCATCAGGTGTACAAAATTCTCTTCCCTTTAATAGCGCACGGGCTTGTGCTGCTTTCATAAAAGCTAATGAACCACGCGGGCTCACCCCGATTTCAACGAGTTCATGCTGACGTGTCTTTTGCACAATATCCAATAAATAATCTTCCACTTCTTCATGAATTTCCACCTGCTTTGCTTTTTCTTGTAGAGAAAGAATATCCGCAAGAGACACAACACTTTGTAAGCTGCGCAGTGGGTCTTGCTGGCGGAAACGCCGTAACATCTCCTTTTCGTGCACTCGACTTGGGTATCCTTGCCTGATCGTTAATAAAAAGCGATCTAACTGCGCATCCGGAAGCGGAAAAGTACCGGCAGACTCTAGCGGATTTTGCGTAGCAAGTACAATAAACGGCTGCGGCAATACATGCGTCTCCCCAGCAATCGTAACGGTACGCTCCTCCATTACTTCTAATAAAGCAGACTGTGTACGCGGAACGGCACGATTAATTTCATCGACTAACACGATATTAGCGAAAATCGGCCCCATCCTCGTTTTAAAATCAGATTCTTTCATATCGAAATACTCTAAACCTACTACATCTCCTGGTAATGTATCTGATGTAAACTGTACACGCTGAAATTTTCCATCTATACTTTTTGCAAGACTTTTCGCTAATGACGTCTTCCCCGTTCCTGGAACATCTTCTAATAAAACATGTCCATTTGCTACTAATGCGATCATCGCTAAATCAATAACCTCTTCTTTTCCTACAATCACTTGCGAGACATTTTCTCTGATTCTTTCTAAAATTGACATGCCCTCTTCACCCTTTCTCTTCCTATAATAAATTTTCTGTTTTTTCTGATATTTATTTGTAGTATAGCAAAATTCATGTACTAACTGCTTATTTTTTTGAGATTTTTTGTAAAATAAGTTTTCTTCTTACATATACTGAATTATAAAAAATACAATTCATTCCAAAAAAAACATTTGCAAAAGTAATTTGAATACTGTATATTATGAATCAACATACTAATGCTATAAAAAAGCAACGAAAAGGACACGAGATATTCTTTACGGTTTTACAGAGAAGGAAGAATTGCTGAGATCTTCCTAAACGCAGGAGAATACACTTACCACCTTGGAGCTGTATTGGGGAAACATAGTATCCAATACCGTAGACGCTACGTTACAGTGCATGGAGCCATCGACGCTTTTTTAAGTGCGATGGGAATCTGGGTGGAACCACGGGTTTTAACGCACTCGTCCCTATTTTAGGGATGAGTGCGTTTTTTATTTTCTTAATTCCATATAACAATTAGCTATGAAAAGGACACGAGATATTCTTACGGTTTTACAGAGAAGGAAGAATTGCTGAGATCTTCCTAAACGCAGGAGAATACACTTACCACCTTGGAGCTGTATTGGGGAAACATAGTATCCAATACCGTAGACGCTACGTTACAGTGCATGGAGCCATCGACGCTTTTTTAAGTGTGATGGGAATCTGGGTGGAACCACGGGTTTTAACGCACTCGTCCCTGTTTTAGGGATGAGTGCGTTTTTTATTTTTCTCAATTCTATATATCAATTGGCAATGAAAAGGACACGAGATATTCTTTACGGTTTTACAGAGAAGGAAGAATTGCTGAGATCTTCCTAACGCAGGAGAATATACTTACCACCTTGGAGCTGTATTGGGGAAACATAGTATCCAATGCCGTAGACGCTACGTTACAGCGAATGGAGCCATCAACGCTTTTTTAAGTACGATGGGAATCTGGGTGGAACCACGGGTTTTAACGCACTCGTCCCTGTTTTAGGGATGAGTGCGTTTTTTTATATTATGAAATGGAGTGATAATGATGAGTAACAAAATGATTCAAATTCGTTTTCCAAATGGTCGTGAACAGGAGTATATGAAAGGAACTACATTAGAGGCAATTGCAGAATCAATTAGCCCTGGGTTAAAAAAGAAAGCTATTGCCGGAAAAGTGAATCAGCAACTATTTGATTTACGCAGAAGCATACAAGAAGATGCAGAAATTGAGATTTTAACTTTAGAATCAAAAGAAAGCTTAGACGTAATGCGACATACAGCAGCCCACATATTAGCACAAGCTGTTAAAAGAATACACGGTCACGTTAACTTAGGCGTTGGTCCTGTTATCGAAAATGGATTTTATTATGATATGGATCTTCCAAATAGTATTGCAGTTGAAGAGTTAGTTCATATTGAACAAGAAATGCAAAAAATCATTGATGAAAATTTAGAAATTCAACGAATCGAAGTAAGCCGCGATGAAGCAAAACAAATATTTGAAGAACTCGGTGACCATTTAAAATTAGAGCTATTACAAGATGTCCCTGCTGATCAAAACATAACTCTTTACAAACAAGGTGAATTTTTAGACTTATGCCGCGGACCACATTTACCATCTACTGGTTTTATGAAAGCTTTTAAATTAACAAATGTTTCAGGAGCATATTGGCGCGGTGACAGTAATAACCAAGTCCTTCAAAGAATATATGGGGTTGCCTTCCCTTCTAAAAAGGAACTAGATGAGTATGTAATCTTTTTAGAAGAAGCCGCAAAACGCAATCATCGTAAATTAGGCAATGAATTAGAATTATTTATGTTCTCTGAAGAAGCGCCAGGAATGCCATTTTATTTACCAAAAGGACAAATTATCCGAAACGAAATGGAAGCTTTTTTACGAGGGATTCAGCAAAAGCGTAATTATCAAGAAGTTCGTACTCCTTTAATGATGAATCAAAAACTATGGGAAAACTCCGGTCATTGGAACCATTATAAAGAGAATATGTATTTCACAGAAGTTGATCATGGAAAATTTGCTTTAAAACCAATGAACTGCCCTGGTCACATGTTAATGTTTAGAAATAAGCTGCACTCTTATCGTGATTTACCAGTTCGAATGGCTGAATTTGGGCAAGTCCATCGTCATGAATTTAGCGGCGCTCTTAATGGACTTCTTAGAGTTCGTACATTCTGTCAAGATGATGCCCATATTTTTGTAACACCTGAACAAATTGAAGATGAAATAAAAGGAGTAATTGATTTAATCGATTATGTATATCGTACATTTGGTTTTGAATATGAAGTTGAGCTCTCTACAAGACCAGAAAATTCAATGGGAGATGACGAGTTATGGAACAAGGCGGAAGGTGCCCTGCAAAATGTACTAGAAGAGCTCAATTTCCGCTATAAAATCAATGAAGGTGACGGAGCGTTTTACGGTCCGAAAATTGACTTCCATATTAAAGACGCTTTAAATAGAAGTCATCAATGCGCAACTGTACAGCTCGATTTCCAAATGCCGGAGAAATTTAACTTAAGCTATATTAATGAAAAAAATGAAAAACAACGTCCTGTTGTTATTCACCGTGCTGTATTCGGTTCACTTGACCGTTTCTTCGGAATCTTAATCGAACATTTTGCCGGAGCATTCCCAACATGGTTAGCTCCCGTTCAAGCGAAAATCATTCCTGTATCTGCCGAAGTACATGAACAATACGCAAAAGAAATAGAAGCAAAGTTAAAAGATGCTGGTGTACGAGTAGAACTTGATCTTCGCAATGAAAAACTTGGTTATAAAATGCGAGAAGCGCAAGTTCAAAAAATCCCATATGTCCTTGTCGTTGGCGATCAAGAAGCCGAGCGTAACGAAGTAAACATTCGAAAATACGGAGAACAACAATCTAAAGCTGTACGATTTGACGAATTCTTTGCAAATATTCAGCAGGAAATTCAAAATAGAAGTTTATAATACAAAAAGAAACCGCAAGAAGGCCAAGAGATATAATTTGAACCTTTTTGCGGTTTCTTCTATTCCTTCTTTCGGCTTAATCGGATTGGATGCTTCTCCTTTTGCTAAGATTGTTTCATATTTTTGATGCTCCTTATTCCACTAAAGCACCTGTTAGTTCAAGAAGATTAATTGTTATTTTTATAGTAGAAGATGGTAGCAGCTAATTCACCATTCTCAGATTTCGCATAGTTAGGAATCCGCCCAGCTTGAATATAACCTAATGAAGTATATAATTTATTGGAAGGGTCTCCTTCTCTTGTATCAAGAACTAATAATGACCTATCCTTCTGTTTTGCTATTTCTTCAGCCCTTTGCATAAGTAAACGACCAATACCATTACGTCGATAATTAGGGTGTGTCATTAATTTTGCGATTTCAGCTCTATGGCTTCCATTCTGCTTCGTCGATAATTGTAACTGTACACTTCCAACAATTTGATTGTTTAATTTAGCAACAAATAAAATCACTTCGGGGCTAAGAACGGTTTCCCAGTACTTCTCTGCATCTACTTTTCCTATTGGTGGTAAAAATCCAATCGAAGCCCCCTCTTCTACGACCTTTATTAAAAGTTCCGAAAGCTCATTAAGATGTTCTTCAATTAAAAATAATTGTTCAATTTTCACATCAATATCCAAGACAATCACCTCTATGTTAAATTAGCAGTTAAATAAAGTGAAACTTCCATCAGTGGGGGTTTTTTCATCCCCCACTGATTATCAGCCCTCACCAATCGGGCTTTTACGGGCAGTTATCCCCCACCTATCTTCTTCGCTTCTCTCTCAATCTTGAGGTGGGGGGTCTTACTGCCCACGAATAGCGGGATAAAAATTAGGCGTATCTGTGTTGCCTATCTAATTTCATAAAATAACCATTCGGATATGTGACCATTCTCCATTTAAACTAGAAACATTTCACACAACTATCCTGCACCTTTAGTGAAATAACAGAGTGTAGTTAATTTTAGTACATCTTTTTTATAAACGGTTAAACTTTTTTTCAAAACAGTACAACTTTGTTTTAATTCAATAAAAACATAATTTGAGCTTCCTTGCGCTTTCTTTTATTTGCACCATTTATTTTAACTATTAATATATGTAACCACTTCATTTATATAACAATCTAAAGGTTGTCCAGAATCAACAACCAAATAATGAGAATCAGATGGTTTTTTGCTATTTTCAATCCATTCCTTAAATAATTCTTCCGATTCTACATGCTGTATTTGACTAATCATTCGCTTCCGATTTTGTAATCGATTATCAATTTCCTGCATATCATTCAAATAACATTCCACATATTTGTATTTTGCATCATGTTTCTTAGCCACAGCTGTCCCCTTTTCCACCATTTCTACATACAAACAAGGACTATCAAGTATCACATCATGCCCTTGTGACAGATGAAAATCTATTAGCGCCCACTCAATATCATACGAAATTTTACCAGCAAGCCTTGTATCAATATCATCTACCCCAAAAGATTCTAGCAGTGCCGTTTTCACAATATCATGATCTATTATAATAGCACCTGTCATTTTTGCTATTTCCCTAGACAAAGTTGACTTACCCGAACCCGGAAAACCTGACATTTGAAGAAAAAACATAAACATTCACCTTCCATATACTTTATCGTTCAATACTAATATCTTGGCGTTAATATTAATTGGATTTCTTTTGATTATCTCTATAAAAGTGAATAAGAACATTTCCTATACTACAGATTCCAATTGCAAAAACCATATAAGTTGAAATGACATCCCCATCTAGATTTAATTCATCTATAATATAGCCCATTTTATTAAGCATAGAATAAATATTAATAATTATGAGTTAGCAATCAAAACATATTTTCTAATCATCATGAATAGCAACTTCTAAAAATAATCTTTCATCAATTCCTTCATCCATATTGGAGAACGAGTATCTTCTCTTGAATCAAATTCTGATATATACGGCTTAATATCCAGAACTGGCGTCTTATTATTCGCATCTAATCCTTTTACAATCATTACATTATCTTCAATTGATACAATCTCAACAGTAGAAATCCCAATAGGATTCGGACGATACTTTGTTCTTTGTGCAAAACAACCCTTTGCATCTAAAGATTCTATCCCTCTCGGTTTTCTAATCCAGGACTGCGTTTTTTCCTTAAATTGATCCATATAAAAAATAACGATCGCATGTGAATATTCTTCTAATCCAACTAGTCCATCTTTATATTCTGGATGAATTATGATTGTTGAAACAACCTCTCCCCACCGTTCATATACCTTTTCATCAATAATTGATGCTACTTCACCTATAGGAGACATATTTATTAAATTCAATTTTTGTTCCTTCTTTCTTTACATGGTGTACACTTATCGGCAGTAAATAAAATATCTTCCTCATTTGTTTACAACCCCAAAAGTAACTTTCATACTTGGAGCATAGTTTAAAGAGGAATTTATGTTGAATACCTCAGAAAATCGTAGTTCTGCTTTATACTGTTCATATGCTTCATTACATGTAGCCCCTCGATTTATTAAGCGTTCAATAAATTCTTCTCTTTCAGCGGGAGCTATACCTAGTCCTTCTTCTTTGAGAGAATCATATAATCTCTGCTTATCTGTTTGGTTTGCGTTTGAGTCAAGAAAATTAACTTTATCGCTAACTCGACAATCAATATTTTTTACACCTAATTTACTTAAGTATGTCGGTAATTTAATCCCGATGTTTCCATCTTTTCCATTTCGTTTTACATCTTCTTCAAACAGTTTCTGAAGAAAACCAAGCTGCATAATTTCTGATTGATCGTATTCACTAAGATGATACGAAGACATATTGGAGATCCAGTGTGGTTCAAAACATATGATATTCCCTTCATTAATGACCGAATGAATCATTTTCTGCAACATTTTTATTGGATCAGTCATATGCAGTAAAAAAGCATGGCAAACTGCTATATCATATTTACTCTCTAATTCAATTTCAGTAACATCAGCCACTATGAATTCAGCTTCATAGGGAAGTGTTTCAAACAATTTTTTGGCATCATTAATCAATTTCTGTCCTTTATCAATACCTGTATATCTTGAACCTTTTGGTAACAGTGGTAATAATTTAAGTCCTAAATAACCATACCCACAACCATAGTCAACGATATGTACAGGCTTAGAAATCTTCCAAACTGAATTCACTAAAAATCCTAAATAGTCATCGTTATAATATAAATCTCTTGTATTTTTTAAATAATCTAACTTATCATCCCAATAATAATCTTCCAATATAAGGAGCTCCTTTCTCTACATTTAGTTAGTATTTTCAGTTTGCACAAATTTCGTTAACAAAAATGAAATTAAATATCTTTATCTTCTTTTTCAAATAAACGTTTCATATCGTTTCTAAAAAATTTCAGTTCATTTTTCGTTTTAATTAGTTCATATAAGATAAAACATAATGCTAACAATATTAAGATTTCACTCATATTAGTCACATCTCTTTCATATTGTGGCTTTATATTTTAAAAAAGAGGGCTGTACTAATTGTAAATACAAGAGTAAATATTCACATAATTTTCTCCAATTGTAACTTAGTACAAGCTGTTGTTTTATCCCGTTATTTGTAGGCAGCAGTAAGACCCTCATCTCAAAATTCAAAGGGAAACGAGGAAGATAGTTGGGGGATGACTGCCTACCATAAGATTAATCTTCTTTACGTTAGAATGTGATTAAATTAGTAATTTAGTTATTGCCTAACAATATATCCTGTATTTCTATAACATCTGATACGATTGCACTCGGAATATGTGCGGTAGCTTTGGAGAGGCCCTTTGTATTAACCCAAATGGCGTCCATCCCAACTTCTATTGGTCCAACTACGTCATGAGTCCAAGAATCACCAATAAAAAGAGTCTCCCCTGGCTTTTTACCAAATCGTTCTAATGCCATTAAATAGATTTCTGGATCTGGCTTTCTGTAACCTAATTGTTCCGCATGAAGTATTGTGTCGTTGCCGAATACTTCAGACAGTCCCATTTGGAAAATTTTTAATCGCGGATCATATAATCCATTGCTGACTATTCCAAGGTTATAATGTTTTTTCAACTCATTTAATAAACTTGTAATTGAATTATTTATACCAATGCAAGACATACTAGTTTTAAGAAACAGTTCATCAATCTCATCAATAACTTCTACATCAGGTAACACATGAAAATGAGCAAAAGCATGCTGCCACCTAGCTCTTCTAAATTCAACTGGGGTTAGTTCCCGGTTCTTAAAACGCTCCAATAAAGACGTAGGAATATGCAACTTTTTTTCAAGGAATATAGATGCATCAAGGTTTTTTGTTATAGGATGCATTTCAAGAGTCTTAATTAGCCCGGCATGAAACCAAGTGGAATCAAGAAGTGTATCGTCCAAATCGAATAAGAGTAAACTATACTTATTCAATCTTCTCCCCCCTTATATCAGGTTATTCCCTACAGTGATAATATTCCAATTCAGGAAAAATCTCTTATAACCCCCTTCTATTATACTACACATACTAATCTCAAAAGCATAAAAAAGCACCTCCAAATAAAGGAGGTTTCGACAGTTTCAAAAAAATTTATAAAAATTTATAAAAGGCGATGAAAACTATCACATACATCCCTTTTTTTGTTATATTTTATAATAAAAAGGGAGTTGTTTTTATGGGAAACGCGGAGGAAAAAAAGTAAGTAAAGAGATTGAAAATGTATGAACGAAAGGCGGATAATAGATGAAAACAACACGTTCTTGTAAAATCAAAACCATTACAATAGAACAAAGGGAACAACTTCTAGATTTGATTCGTACATTTGAAAGTGCCAAACGTTATAGTTTTAATCGTTTAACAGAAGGACATCACGATAAAGAATTGATCAAGAAATTACAACACGTGTACTCCTTAAATAAACGGTATTGTGAAGATGCAGTTTTTTACAAGCACAAACCATTATTTCCTCTCAAAAAGAGCTCCTTCCTGTTTATGTAGAAAACACTCAAAAAAAGTTAGAACAAACCATACAAAAAATAGAAGAATATGAAAGTGGTAGAAAAAGGCCCAAAAAGGTACCATTAGACGCTTGTTTAAACGGTTTACGAAAGCGAAAACAAAAATTAGAACAAAAAATTACGATGTATGAAACGCATATTGCAAACGGTACATTACCGCCTGTTATTTTTGGTGGTCGAAAAGCCTTTTATGAACGCATGAAACAAAACATTTCCAATCAAGAATGGAAAGATTTACGGACACGGCAATTGTATTCAAGAGGTGATAAAAGTAAAAAAGGAAATTTAAATATGCGGATCACAATTGATGATAACGGCCAAGGTTGGTTAGAAATTGCCAATCCGTTAGGTTTGACTTCAGGAAAAAGAACAAGTCCTCGTATTGTAGTACCGATTACAATTCCATATCGTTATTACAAGGAAATCACAGATGTTGCCATGGGTACACAAACAGGTGTGAATCCAAAAGGAAAACCAATGATTGACCATCAAACATATAGTGTAGAATTACTTCGTAAAAAAGATGAATTCTATGTAAACATTACATTTGAGGAAACGGAAACAGGTCGTATGTTAGACTTCAAAGAAGTCCCAATATCTGATGTGATTGCAGGGATCGATGTCAATCCTGATCGTATAGCCGTCAGTTTATGCACGAAGCAAGGAAATTTCAAAGGATCAAAAATCTTTTATTTACACAATCTAGATACGTTTTCTACGGATAAACGAGCTACTGTAATCGGGCAAATGACACAACAAATCAAAGATTGGTTGTTTTCTCAACATGTTGGCGGCATTGTCCTAGAAGATTTACATTTTCAACAATCTCATGATACAGACAAATACAGTAATCGCAAATTTCATCAGTTTACTTACAAGAAGATGTTAAGTAGTTTAATCAGAATGGGGCTTCGCAATGGATTTTCCGTCAAAACGGTGAACCCTGCTTATACAAGCGTGATTGGAAAACTAAAATATAGTAAAAAGTATGGGATTAGCGTTCATGAAGCGGCTGCGTTTACGATTGCACGTCGTGGACTCAGACTACAAGAAAAACTACCAAAAGAAATGATTTCTTTGTTACAAAACCAGATCTCAATGAAACTTCGTATTCTTATTGCTTCATTGGAAGAAAGCAATAAGAATACAAAAAAGGTATATAAGAAATGGTTACAAACCATCGCAACATGGAAAGACCATCACAACTGGAAATTATGGAGTATCCTCCATAAAACAGTGTATATGAGTAATCAACAAATTTTATTTCAAATCAAGAAGGGAGGGAACCTGGTTTAAAACTTATATCCCTTTGCGTATAGTTGACTCGGATGAATGATTATGCGCAAAACAAGACCGTTCCTAACAGGAACCTGCCATTATTCTTTCACAGTAGGTGAATGAGAAGGTGATAGCCTTGCGGACAGGAAAAAGGTGAGATCCCTTTTCGGTAGTTGGTTTTTGTCTTGGTTCTCCAACGTTTTGATAGATTTTTATAAGTTTTTTAAACCAGGTGTTTACTTAACAAATACGCGGGAACATGGTGCCCGATAATCGAGTCAGCATTCGTTTAGAGCCAATGGGCGTTTCCAAAAGTAACTGTCCTTTTCCTTTGCTGGTAATGCTGCCGATGATGGTAGCATCTTTTCCTTCGGGGCAGGATTTTAAAATATCGATTACTTTTTCTTTCTGACTGTCCGCAACGATAAAAATGGCTTTCCCTTCATTTGCAAGATAAAGAGGATCGAATCCTAGAATGTCACAGGCACCATGTACCTCTTGTTTAATCGGCAGCGACCGTTCATTAATTGTCATCGTAATTTGAAAATCTTCGGCAATTTCTACAAGTGTTGTAGCAAGACCACCTCTCGTTGGATCCCGCATAATGCGAACAGTCCCGCATTGCTGAAGTACGCTGTCAATCATGCCGTTTAGTGAAGCACAATCACTTAAGGTAGGAGCTGTTATCCCTAAATCTCCTCTTGCTGTTAGGACTGCAATGCCGTGATCACCAATCGTTCCTGAGATAATAATAGCATCGCCTTCTTCAAAGGCAAGGCTGCAACCTTTATTGTGTTCATACACGCCAATCCCAGTGGTGTTAATATACACCCCGTCAGCACTTCCCTTTTCAACTACCTTCGTGTCACCAGCAACAATCGTAACACCCGTTTTTTTCGCTTCATTCGCCATATCGATTACGATTTTCTTTAAATCAGCAATCGGAAAACCTTCTTCAATGACAAAACCGCACGTAAGATAAAGCGGCTTTGCACCACTCACAGCTAAATCATTGATCGTACCAGCAACGGCTAATTTTCCGATTGAACCACCTGGAAAGAAAATCGGCTTAATGACGAAGGAATCGGTTGTGACAGCAACGTTTCCTGTTGGAATATGCAAGGATGCCGCATCAAATAATGCTGCATCCTTCTTACCAAATGCAGCTACAAATACATCACGAATGAGACGATGCGTTAATTCTCCTCCATCTCCGTGCGCCAAGTTGATGAACGTTTCCATTACAAACTCTCCCTCATATATTGATAATAGGCCCCGCAGCTACCTTCTGCCGATACCATGCATGGACCGATTGGGTTTAACGGCTGACATGCTTTTCCAAACAAATGGCATTCACTCGGTGAAATCAAACCTCTTATGACTTCCCCGCAACGGCATTTTGTTTTCCGTGGTTCTCCTACTTCCACCTTAAACCGCTTTTTTGCATTATACAAATCATATTCTTTCTTTAAATCTAATCCGCTATTTGAAATAACGCCGATGCCACGCCATGCTTCATCACAAATTGTTAAATAGGTTTCCATCCATTGCTTAGCAACTTTATTTCCGCTTTCGCTTACAACCGATGAATAATTATTTTCAATAGCAGTCTTTTCTTGCAATACTAAATCAATGAGCTTATAAATGGTAGAAAGCAATTCAGCTGTTTCAAATCCTGTGATAACACCGGACATATTATACTCTTCAACTAAATAGTTATACGATGATTCCCCTAACACAATAGACACATGTCCTGGAAGGATAAAACCATCGAGTTTTACATCCCCTGCTTCTAGTAAATAGCGAAGGACGGGCTCTACCAATTTCGTTGTCATCCAAATAGAAAAATTTGTAATCCCTCTCTTCTTTGCTTCTCCAACCATTAGTGTAAGAATCGGAATGGTTGTTTCAAACCCAACACCTAAAAAGATGACTTCTTTATCTGGATTTTCTTCAGCGATTGTAACCGTATCGATCGGAGAATAGACAACCCGAATATCACTGCCAGCAATTTTTTTATCTAGCAGAGTTTTGTTCGACCCAGGTACGCGCATCATATCACCAAACGTGCAAATAATGCGGTTATCTTCATCGCTAAGCGCAATCATTGCATCAATAGACTTTTGATCCGTTACGCAGACCGGACATCCTGGACCAGATATTAAATTTACATCAGCCTTTAGGCATTGCTTTACTCCCGTTTTAGCAAGCGCCATCGTATGAGAACCGCATACTTCCATGAAAGCCGGCTTCCGTCCAAACTTCTTTTGAAATTCCTTCGCTTTTTCAAGAACTGCTTCCACAAGCGGCATACATATACCTGGATCATTCGACTGTTTCAGAATTTCGAGCATCGACCAACTTCCTCCATTCCAACACGCTATCTTTTGCATATTGTTCATCGACAATACTCATCGCTTGACCTGCATGAACAATTACAAATTCCCCTTCTTCTACTTCTGGAACAAAAATAATTCCAACGGTCGTTTGTGATCCCATCACATCAACTACCGCCGTATATTCCATTTTTTTCACAACCTTCGCCGGTACTCCTACACACATGACTAGGCCCTCCTTTTCGCCGCTGCAACGGCCAATTGACCATATGATAAGCCACCATCATTGCAAGGCATTAGTTCTGGTACATATACAGTAAACTTTCGTTTCACTAATTCTTCTCGTAATCGTTTGCGCAAATAACGATTGTGTAAGCTACCACCGCCTAATATGACGGCTTTGCTTCGCTCAGGTTGTGCACTAGCTATCTTTTCTATGGCGGTAAGAATAGACTGGACAACCGTTTCATGAAAGCGACCGCTAATATTTGCTGCCTCTTCACCTGCTAAAACGTCACACACAATTTCTTTAATCATTGCTTTCATTTGAATTGTAACAAGCTCGTCTTCTATGTATTCATACGAATATGGCTCGTACACGCATGTTTCATCCACTAATTCCGAGAGCAATATTGCTGCCTCTCCGTCATAGCTCACAATTTCTGTAATCCCGCATAGCGCGCTAACTGCATCAAACAAGCGACCGCATGTACCAGCTTGAATAATATTTATATGGTTTTCTATCATTTTCTTTAAAATATGAATTTCTTTCTCTTTATCTGGAAATAGAAGGATTGCTAAACTTTCTCCTTCTTCCCCAAACAAAAATAGCAGCATAGCGACCGCATTTCGCCACGGTTCACGAATACACACTTCTCCGCCAGGAAGAGGTGTATATTGCAAATGAGCAAGTCTTTCCGCACTGCTGGCATCTCCATAAAAAATTTCAAATCCCCAAATGTTTCCGTCAAATCCGTATCCGGTTCCATCAAGGATAACTCCATAAGCTTTTCCTGTAAGATGGTGTTCCTCCATACATGCGGCCATATGGGCATGATGATGCTGCACTTCTAGTACTCTATGAAATCCTTCAATAAGCTGTCTCGTAACATAGCCTGGATGTGTATCGATAACTGCGATGTCCTGCTTTGTATCCATCCATTTCATTAAATGGTTATACTCCTGCCGGTAATGACTCATTGTTTCCACATTTTCCAAATCACCAATGTGCGGTCCAAGAAAAATTTGCTCATTTCTTCCAATTGTAAAAGTTGTTTTCTGTTGTCCGCCAAAGGCAACCATTCCAGATACATCATAACTTGCTGCAAAAGGATCAGGAACATAGCCCCTAGCTCTTCGGAAAAAATCTAAGCGACCGTCGTTTACTTGCACAACCGAATCATCAACAGGGTGAAGGATGTCTCGATTATGAACAAGAAAATAATCAGCGATTCCGTCTAAGTAAGTCAGCGCTTCATTATCTTTATAGAGAATCGGCATCCCAGAAGGATTAGCACTCGTCATGACAAAGCAACCATTCTCATTATACTTAAACAGTAAGTGATGAAGCGGTGTATAGGGAAGCATCACGCCAACTGTCTTCATGTTCGGTGCTATATTTCCTGCCAGTTTACCTTCTTTTTTCTTTACAATTACAATAGGCGCTTCTGGACTTTTCAACAAATTCCTTTCTGCCTCATTCACATAAGCAAAAGTATCAATTGCAAGAACGGAAGCAGCCATAACCGCAAGTGGCCGTGCCGGACGTTTTTTTCGTTTCCGTAGTAGCCCCACAGCCTGTTCATTTGTTGCATCGCAGCAAAGATGATAGCCGCCGAGTCCCTTTATCGCCAGTATATGTCCCGCTTGTATTAACCGCACGGCTTGTTGAATCGGCTGATTCGTTTCAAGCCTATGTCCATGCTGATCCAAAAGTGTAACTTTCGGACCACATGCAGGACAAGCGATAGGCTGAGCATGGTGGCGCCGATTCGTGGGATCTTCATATTCTCTTTGGCAATCGGAGCACATCGCAAAGTTCTTCATCACCGTGTACGGCCGGTCATAGGGCAGTTCTTCAATAATGGTATATCGCGGTCCACACTGCGTACAATTGATAAACGGATATTCATAACGGAAATTGGCCTTATCATTCATCTCTTGTAAACAATCATCGCATACTGCAGAATCGATTGGAATGACAAGGGATGACGTTCCCATACGCTCGCTATCAATAATGATAAACTCGGTTGCATCGGTTGGTTCTGTATTTACTACCGTTATGTTATGAATACGTGAGAGACGGGGCGCTTTACTTTGCAGCTCTAACAAAAACTGCTGCACATTCGCCTTCACTCCTTGCGCTGTAATTCTTACGCCGTCCATATTGTTTTGCACCATTCCCGCTAGATGATATTCATGGGCAAGCTGATATACAAATGGACGAAATCCAACCCCTTGTACCCTCCCGCGGATACTAATATTTACCGCGTACATTTTTTATACGCCTCTTGAATCCATTCATACCATTCTTCCAGTCCAATTTCTGATCTTGCTGAAAGAGGAATAAGCGTTGAATTTGGGTTAATCTCCATTAAATCCTTCTTCGCTTCCTCCACATTAAAATCAAGATAAGGAAGTAAATCAATTTTGTTAAGAAGAACTAGCTCCGTACGTATAAACATTTGCGGATATTTCGGAATCTTATCATTTCCTTCAGGAACGCTAAGAACCGCAACTTTATGGTTCTGTCCCAAATCATATCCAGATGGACAAACAAGGTTACCTACATTCTCAATAAATAATACATCAATCTCATCTAAATCCAGTTCGCCAAGGCTTGCTGCAACCATTCGGGCATCCAAATGGCAGCCGCCATAAGTGTTAATTTGGACCGCCTTCGCTCCCATTGCGCGGATACGATTAGCATCTCGTTCTGTTGCCAAATCTCCTTCAATAACGGCAATACGATAGGATCCAGATAATGCCTTTACCGTTTCCTCTAACAACGTCGTTTTACCAGCTCCAGG
The DNA here is from genome assembly GCF_037104725.1 of Bacillus bruguierae. Lineage (NCBI taxonomy): Bacteria > Bacillati > Bacillota > Bacilli > Caryophanales > Bacillaceae > Bacillus > Bacillus bruguierae. Next base: position 186,197 of record NZ_JBAWSX010000008.1, read on the forward strand.
AGAGCTCATTAAATTAATCACAAGTGTATTTGTTTTTTCAAAAAGATCGCGGTTAAATTCAGCCGCCTTATTATTGTTCGTTAATACATCTGTTCGTAACGTTATATTCATCAATCATCGTTCCCCTCATAAGATAAAATTTGAAATGTTTCCCCCGCTAACACCTTGCCAGATGGAATGTTACAGTTTGGGCACAATGCGATTTTCTGGGTAGGATGATATGTCAAGCCGCATATAACACATTCCGCCTTCGCTTCCTCTGTATGAATAATTAATTGTGCAGCGTGGCTAAATAGATGTAGGTTTTGGTCACGAAAAATTTCGAAGGCCATCTGCAATGCCTCTGGCATCGCATTGCTAATTTCTCCTACAACTAATTCAATTTTCTTTATTTGTACGATATTTCTTTTTGCTGCATCCTCTTGAACAAGCTGCAAAATATCTCCCATCAATGACATTTCATGCATCGCGATCACCTTTTACTATTGTCTGTAAAACCAACAACATACATTTGATCCTTCCTTTTTATCTGTAACTTTTGGACAGGTAAATTTCCGCCCATCGCGTTAAAATCGTAGTCTTTATCACAATCCATACATGTTGCCATATGATCATACATTCGGACTTGAATAAGATTGGAACAAACCGGACAAATACCGTTAATAGCATGAAGCTTTTCTTCATGTAAAAACACGATAATCGGTTTGCCAGAGACAAAGCGAAATTCTGGCCTAATAAGCGTTTCATCACTTTTCATCACAGGTATCCATGTAATTCCAAGAACTCGACCTGCCGCTTCTTCCACTTTTTTTAAATCATCCTTTAAAAAAGGCTCATACACATATTTCATGGTTTGAAATATGCTTCCTGTCACCTCTTTTAAGAAATCGAGACGATTCATGATACATATCTCCAACGATTTACTTGATTCATAACTGCTTCCGCTAGGTCCCCTAGTTTTGCCTGGTTCGTTCCCGTTAGTTCTACACCAAGCTCTAATGAAGTGGGCTGCATTCCAAACATAATAATCTTTTTCGGATAGCGTTCTCTGAATTTCGCTGCAAATAACACTTCCTGAAAGCCCATTTGATGAACGGACATCTTTATACCAAAATAAGCAGGAATTTCATCCCCTTCTAATGAAAGAATAGTTCCGCCTTCTACACCTGCATTAATCGCATCAATAATAATAAGATTTTCCGCTTCCTCAACCGGACCTAGAAGCTTCATTCCATCCGTTAATCCTTCTATAATCTCAATTTGCTTATCGTCCTTATACACTTCTTCAAGCAGCGGCAACAAATGAATGCCAACACCCTCATCTGTGAAGAGGGTGTTGCCAATTCCAAGTATCGTGATTTTCGCTTCCTTATTTTGATTCATCATTCTTATCACCAACTAATTTTTTTGGTTCAGTCTTGTAGCCTGTAAACATTGACGAAATGGTGCCATTTCGTTCCATATAATCATCACGGACTGCCATATAGATATGAATAACTGTAAATAACATAAACGCCCATGCCACTAAATGGTGCCAGGAACGAATCGTATAGCTATCTCCGCCAAACAAAGTCGGAACCCAAACAAATAGCTTAGCCCAAAATGATTCTGGCTGCGGCTCAAAATACATATAATAGCCTGTTAGCATCATTACCCAAGAACCAAGACCGATAAAGATCCAGTAGCTAAGCTGTGCCAGTGGATTGTGGCCAATGTAATGCGGCTTTTTATTTTTTAAGAATAAGTAAAATTTAATCGTTTCTAATACTTCTTTCCAAAACACCAAGCGAAATGGGTTCGATGTGGCAAATTTATTTCCTATAAACGCCCAGAACAATCGATAAAGAAGATTGATTGTGAAAAGAAATGCTGCAAAAAAGTGTATATATCTCGCCCATCCCATGAGATAAGAGTAATATGCTTCCTCTTGTACACTTGAACTAACGAATGGTTTTCCAATATAAATTCCCGTTATCATGAGCAAGATAATTGCCACTACGTTAATCCAATGAAACACTCGAACCGGTAATTGCCATACATAAATTTTGACAACATTTTTTGTTTTCTTATATTGAATTGGACGTTCTGGATGAAGCGTCACTTCGCTGTTTTTTTCTGAAACAAGCGTATTGGTGTTATGTGTTGTTGGCATGAGGTCTGACATAATGTGTCTCCTCCTAACCTAATCGGATTTCAGTTGTTTTATTAGACTCTAAATCTGTTAAATGCACTGCACAAGCAAGGCAAGGATCAAAGGAATGAATAATCCGTAAAATTTCTAATGGCTGTTCCTTATTCAGCAGCGGTGTTCCCTTCAATGCCGCTTCATAAGCTCCAAGATTATTGTTGTGATCACGCGGCGATGCATTCCAAGTAGATGGAACGACAGCTTGATAGTTTTTTGTTTTTCCATTTTCAATATCAATCCAGTGCCCTAGTGCTCCGCGCGGTGCCTCAACCCAACCAACTCCTTTTGTTTTCTTCGGCCAGGTGCTTGGCTCCCATTTTGTACGGTCAAATGTGACCTGGTTTCCATTCTTCACATTATGAAGTAATTCATCCATATCATGTCGAATCCAATTCGATAGAAGAGTCGTTTCGAGCGCACGTGCCACTGTACGACCAAGCGCTGATTTCATTGCAGTAATTGGAAGATCTAGCTTTTTCAGCGTGTCGTCCATCAAGCTTATAATCTCTTTATCTCCTGCTGCATAACCAACCATCATCCGAGCGAGCGGACCTGTTTCCATCGGCTGATTCTTCCAGCGCGGTGTTTTCAGCCAACTATATTGCTTATTCGTATCCAGATTCTTATACGGTGCTTTCGGTCCTGTATAATGAAGGGACGTTTCTCCTTCAAACGGATGCTTTCCAATCCCACCGCCTTCCTTGCCATCATATGTATACCAAGAATGATCAATAAACTCTTTCACCTGTTCAGGATCTTTGAGATCTACATCATGTACTTCATTCATGTTTCCATTTAAAATAATTCCTCTTGGGAATCGGTATGATTTCGTATCATATATGCTGCGCGTAGAGAAATCACCATAGCATAAATAATTATCTAATCCGCCGCCATATGTCCAATCTTTATAGTAAGAACCGATGGCAATTACGTCAGGCACATACACTTGACTTACGAATTCACGAGCTTGGTCAATGATTTGAGATACATGCATTAATCGTTCTGCATGAATACCATTGTCACTATTAATATCAAGTGGAGTTGCCATACCTCCTACTACATAGTGAGGATGCGGATTTTTACCTCCAAAAATCGTTTGTACTTTTACAACTTCTTTTTGCCAGTCAAGTGCTTCTAAATAGTGAGCAACTGCTAATAAGTTCACTTCTGGCGGAAGTTTATATGCATTATGTCCCCAATATCCATTCGCAAAGATGCCAAGTTGTCCGCTATCTACAAGTTTCTTTATTTTGTTTTGCACATCTGCAAAATATCCTGGAGAAGATTTTGGCCAACTTGAAATCGATTGTGCAATTCGTGATGTTTCAGAAGGATTTGCCTTTAACGCACTTACTACATCGACCCAGTCTAACGCATGTAAATGATAGAAGTGAACGACATGGTCATGAAAGAAGATAACCATATTCATAATGTCCCGTATCAAATGAGCATTTCTCGGAATTTTAATTTCTAGTGCATCTTCAACGGCCCGAAGTGACGCAAGAGCATGAGTCGATGTACAAACACCGCAAATACGTTGAATGTACGCCCATACGTCACGAGGGTCACGGTCTCGAACGATTAACTCCAGTCCCCGAACCGCTGTCCCAGAACTAAATGCATCCTTAATCATACCCCTATCATCGATATCTACCTCAACGCGAAGATGGCCTTCAATTCTCGTAACTGGATCTACTACTATACGCTCGCTCATTCGTCTTCCCCTCGTTTGTCATCGATTTTTTTCTTAATTACAGTTCCTGCTGCATGAACAGCAATACCTGCTGTCGTAACACCAACTGCTGCTAATCCAATCGTATCCGGATTAATCGTTGTTTGTGAGCCAGGAATTTTCGCTCTTCTTGTGTAGAAAGGACCATTATCCCAGAATCCCTTTTCCGAGCAGCCAATACAAGGATTTCCCGATTGAATCGGATAGCTAACCCCGCCGTTCCAGCGCATTTCAGCACAGGAATTATAAGTTGTTGGCCCTTTACAGCCAACCTTATATAAGCAATACCCTTGCTTTGCTCCTTCATCATCGAAGGACTCTACAAACAGACCTGCATCAAAATAGGCGCGGCGGTTACATTTATCATGGATACGATGGCGATAAAATGCCTTCGGACGTCCGAGATAATCTAATTCTGGTAATTTTCCGAATGTTATAATGTGAGCAATCACACCAGTCATTACCTCTGCAATCGGCGGGCAACCTGGAACGAGAATAGTAGGTGTGCTCGTTTGAAAGCTTGTAATTGGTTTTGCCCCCGTTGGATTTGGATAAGCAGCAGGAATGCCACCCCATGCAGAACAAGATCCATAGGCAATGACAGCTTGCGCGTTCGAAGCCATTTCAATAAAAGTATCTTTTCCTGATTTTCCTCCAATGTTTAAGAAGCCCTCTTGAGGAATACTTCCCTCAACAGCAAGAACATACTTTCCTTTATATTTTTTCAACACCTGTTCCATCGCTGCTTCAATTTGAAATCCAGATGCAGCCGAAAGAACTTCTGTGTATTCGAGTGAAATCATATCAAATAAAACGCTTTCAATTTTAGGTTGAGAAGAACGAATAAACGACTCTGAACAGCCTGTACAATCTTGGAATTGCAGCCATACTACAGGAACTCTTGTACTCGTCTCCATCGCCTTTACAACTTTATCTGTTTTTGAAAAATCGAGACCAATCGCCGCAGCCAATACAGTGCACATTTTCAAAAAATCTCTTCGGGTAACCCCATTATCCATCGCAGTTTCATAGATTGTTTTCTGCTTTTTCATTTGCTAGCCCCCTCCATTTTCCATGGAACAAGTAAGTAATACTCAGAAATTCAGGGTAAATGTAACATACTAACCCTATTTTCGTCTTGATACGGAAGAATTGTTCACAAAAACTCTTTCATCACTTTTCATAACTATTTGATAGTGTCCCCTTGCTCGTAAACAGTCCATTCTTTCTCTTCTTCCTGCCTGCGCTTCAATTGCTTTCGAAAAACAAACTTAGAAAGAGAAATGCTGATTTCATACAGCACGAATAACGGGATTGTTACGATAAAATCGGACACGAAATCTGGCGGCGTAATGACAACAGCAATTACAGCCAGAATAAAATAGGCATACTTACGAATGGTTGATAATACATAAGGGTTTAAAATACCGAGCGAAGTTAAAAACATAACTACGACTGGAAGCTCGAATAAAACCCCAAACGGCAATGTCACATTCATCATAAATTGAAAATATTTCTCCGCTGTAAATTGAGTCACAAACATATCCTGACCCAAATGAAGCAAAAATGAAAGAATCATAGGAAAAATAACAAAATAGCCAAACGCAAGCCCGATGATAAATAAGAAAAAGAGTGCTGGTACATATGTAAGCGCAATCTTTCTCTCCTTCGGACGCAGCGCAGGACGTACAAACAACCAAATTTGTATCGCAATGACAGGGATTGTGCCTGCAATTGCAACCACCGTCGCAAGCATAAAATATACCCATAATATATCACTTGGTCCGAGTACCGATAGTTTCATATCTATTCCCTTTGCAAACCATTTATAAATATCAGTGGCAAACATAAATCCAACGATAAAAAAAACGACAAATGCAACAGCTGAAATGATAATCCGTTTGCGCAATTCCTCTAAATGGTCCACAATCTGTAATTCTTTATCTATCATCCTCTTCTCCTACCCATTCACAATGGTTACGGCTACCGCTTTACAAAAAAACGACTCGCATAAAAACACGAAATCGTTTTCATAAAAAAGTAAAACCGCAGACATTTCAAATTCTTGCTACTACACTTTACTTTGCTTCAACTTTTTGCTCTTCCTTCTTCTCAATCTTTACTTCACTTATCACATCATCCCTTAATTCAGCTGTAGATTTCTTAAATTCCTTCAACGTTTGACCAAACGCACGACCAATTTCCGGGAGCTTCTTAGGGCCAAATATAATAAGTGCAAGAGTTAGAATTAAAATTAAACCAGGAACACCAATATTAGAAAACATGCGAATTCACCCCTTCACTTCTGATGTGTATTTCTGAAATAATTATAGTATTATTTTGGTAAACAATGTCCTAAATAGTGGAAAGTTCACAAGAAGTTCGAATATGAACGAAATGTGTCAGTTTTGTTGTTCGTGTAATAAGGTACTTTTCATATTGATTTGCACATCATTAAACTATATATATCCAGTTTCATTTTCCGACATATAGGTCGCTGCTATACAGAATATAACATGACCGCTACTTGCCTTCTCCTGTTGTTTGAAACCTTGCCTGTAGCAGAAAAAAGGCCCTGACCGCTTCTATGCATAGCCAGATGCTCTCGCCCTCCTAAAAAGAAAGAGGGTTTATATTGATTTTTCAACTTATACTTATATGGTTTAAGGAGAATTTATGAATTTATTTACTTTTATAATAGTAATTTATTTTTATCTGTTATAATTTACCTTTGAAATGACATTCCTGCATTGTATTTGGTCGAATGTTGCTTCTTACTTACTAACATTTATAACGTATTTTTAAACTTTTTATCTCGTAGGTTATATTATTAAAGGAGGTATATGAATGGAGATGAGTTTTCTATCCATTCTGGCTTTAGGATTTGTACTTGGAATCAAGCATGCAATTGAGCCGGATCATATAATCGCTGTTTCTACTATCGCTAGTCAAAGCAAAAAATTATTTCGCTCCACTTTAGCAGGAGTATTCTGGGGAATAGGTCATACTGCTACATTATTTATCATTGGAATTATTCTTATTTTTATGAAAGGTGAAATACCAGAAAAATGGGCGATGTCATTAGAATTTTTAGTAGGTATTATGCTCGTTTATCTTGGTGTGACCACCGTCTTCTCTTTAAAAAATATTCATGTACATCAGCACGAACATGATGGAGAAGAACATAAGCATATCCACTCTCATATACATAGCGGTAAACATGAGCATAAACGCCAACATAAAAATGTTTCATATTTAAAATCCATGTTGATCGGCTTAGTGCACGGACTTGCTGGAAGTGGAGCAATGGTTCTATTAACTATGAGTACGGTGAAGAGTGTTTGGGAAGCGGCTATTTATATTCTTATATTTGGTGTAGGGACTGTTATTGGGATGCTTTTCTTTACTACAATTATTGGACTTCCATTTGTTTTTAGCGCAAAAAAAATAAGGCTGAATAAAACACTCACCAAAATAACTGGGAGCATCAGTATAGTGTTTGGGATATATTACATGTACAACATAGGGATAACAGAAGGGCTGTTTCAACTTTGGATCCAATAGCAATTATTTAAAAGAAGAAAAGAGATGGGTTTTCCATCTCTTTTTATACTTTTAATTCGCTGTTTTTCTAACCCGATCCGCTATAACTGACAACAAAAACTTCGGCAATACAAGCTGCCGTTTTATTCTCTTCGGCTGTGTTACCAACCTATATAACCATTCTGTTCCTGTATCTCTCATAACCTTTGGGGCTCTTTTTACATTACCTGATATAATGTCGATCATCCCGCCAATACCAATGGACAACGGGACATTTAGTTCTTGAAGATTGTCATAGATAAACATCTCTTGCTTAGGAGAACCAAGGCCTACAAGCAGCAAATGCGGTTGAAACTGTTTGATTTGATCTTTTACTTCTTCGATTTGTTCCTTACCTATAAAACCGTGTTGCCCTTGAAAAATGGCATGTGGATAGTTTATTTTTAAATTTTTAATTGCTTTTTCATTATTTTCTGGAGCAGCTCCAAAAAGAAACACGCGATAGCTGTTTTGATTACAATATTCTATTAAGTCATACGTTAAATCTGCACCTGTCACCCGCTCTTTCAACTGTCCATTTAAAATTTTCGAACCGAGTATAATGCCGATTCCGTCAGCTGTGATTATGTCTGCAGATAACAAAATATTTTTGAAGTGTACAGATTCAGACGCTGTCTCTTTCGCAGACATCACAATTTCAGGATTGGCAGTAACAATGAATCTTGGTTTCTCGTTCTTTTCTGATAACCAATCTTTTAGTATATGTACTACCTGTTTATACTCCAAACTACAAAATGGTATTCCTTTTATATATTGTTGTTTCATTTCTTAAATCTAATTCCCTTCATATGTTTCTATCATTATGTAAATTTTCACTTCAAACTACCATCACAGTACTTATGATAACTAATATGTATCATATTTTAAAACACCTATCCATACATTCATCAGTCGCTTACATCCTTTTTAAAAGTAAAAGTTAAAAATTAAAATTACGAATAAGGAATTGAAGCTCTTGTTTTAATTCCTTTTTTTCACATTTCTCTTTAGTCTGTAAGGAGATTTTGTCTGCTTCCATTAAGAAATATTTCAATTGCAAGTAACTGCTTAATGGAAATTCGTGTTCGGCCCATAAATTTTGATAACCCACAATTCCATATCTAAGTAATATTTGATCCGCTTCTTTTATAACCATTTTAACAAAGTCAAGAAAATTACAAGTGGCGTCTACAATGGTTACGCCTTCCTTCCCCTTAATATAGTCTAGTGTGTCATTATATTCTGTTATAGTTAAGAATAGTTCCTTGCTGTCTTGAAGCTCGAGTCTCCAACCTAATCCATGGGGCTCTTCCTCCCATAAAAAAGTTACAACTCGTTCTTCACCATTTGATAAGTCGGTTAAACCACCTAATAAACCTCCAAATGCATCAGTTATGTAACTGGGACTAAATACAATTTTTTGGGAGTTTAGTTCAATAAATCCGTTTGCCCAACCAGTACCAATTAACTCATATTTAAATTGCATATATACCTCCGACATTATTAATCTTAAAATATGGCTCTCGTTCTTCACATAAGTATGATTATTAATCATTAATATTTCTTAATTTATATAAAAACATATATCTCTTGAAAATTAGAAGCAAGGCCCCTGCTTGAACATCTGTAATATTATCAAAACTAGTAGATACATTTACAACAATTTCTGAAGGAGTGTCCATTACATAGCCTTGCTCAAAGGTGAAGGTACTATATTTTTCAAATTTTTTATTATGTTTTATTAAATAACATGCTAGTGCCGCATTTGATGTACCAGTAGCGCTTTCTTCCGGAATACCAAACAAAGGTGCAAAGTTTCTACAATGCGCTGTGGAATTATGCAATGTTTCTAATGTAAATACATCATAACCTGTTACATTATATGTTTTACTTATTTCAGCAACCCTTTTCATATTAGGAGAAATCTTTAACAGGTCTGTAAGCCCTCTTACAGGTATAATGATGTCACGTAAACCTGTAGACACAATTTGAATGGGCATATCAGATATTAATTTTTCCTTATCTAAATTTAAAGATTTCATAATTTCTTCACAGGGAAGTGTTTGAAGAAATTCCGGAAGATTTTGCTGTAAAGAGATCATTTTATTGTTATGTACCTCTACACTTAGTACCCCTGCTTTCGTTTTTATCGAGTATATCTTTGAGCTCATTCCTCTAATCTGAACCAATAAAGAGAAAGTAGCAATTGTAGCATGTCCGCATATAGCAACTTCTTCATTTGGTGTAAAATATTTAATTTCATAGTCTGCATCTACAGAAGGAAGTACAAAGACAGTTTCGGAAAAATTTAATTTATTTGCAATAGCTTGCATAGTTTTTGTTGTAAGACCCTTTGTATCTAAAACAACCCCAGCAGGATTTCCACCTTTTTCATCTTTCGTGAAGGCATTTAACATATATGCTTTAATCTTCAATCCTGTTATCTCCTTTTCCGACTGACATATATATTCCGTACAGAGTTAACGTAAAAAAGCTTGTACTTCCTTCATTTTGATTTATATTTTCTTCTTTATTAGATTTTGTTAAGGAATAATTTGTCTCTAGAATCTCCCTCTATTCCATGTGCTCCTCATACAATTGAACAACCTCAAGCGAGTTATCCAACTCCTGCAGCCTTTTCACTAAACTTTCCACACCAAATATTTCTGTAAATGTATGACTGCCTACAATAAGATTAATCTTTTTAAACTGTGCATACTGAACTGTATATAACGTCTTTTCTCCCGTAATGTATGTATCGCAGCCGCTGTCCAATGCTGCTTGAATATGATCAGTTGAATGGCCTGCTCCTGTTATAATACCAATTCGTTTTACTTCTTTATCATTATTTTTCCACGCCTTCACCTTTTCACCTAGTTTATTCTCTACTCTTTCTACAAGCTCTGCAAACGGAATTGGATTTGTATATTCACCGACGCCAGGTAATTCTTCATCGTCACAAGAAGAATACGTTATCATTTCATCAATTTCGATTGTATGAAATAACGAAGTACACGTTCCGAATTCAACAAAATCTAACGGTGAATGCACCCAAAAGTGATTGATGTTATATTCTTTCAGTTTTGTTGCACAAGCTTCTTCCATTCCGTATAGAAACTCCCATGCATCATGATGCGTTATCATCATATCTACATTCTCTTTCTTTGCTTCTTCAATCGTTTCAAGTGTTAAATTAGTAGTATAACCAATCTTATGAAAATGTTCATTGCTTACGTTTGTTATCCCAAACTGATCACCGTACTTACGTAAATGTTCTCCAAATAGTTCCTCAATGTATTGGTTGAATTGTTTTATATGCATATTTTTCTCTCCCCTTAATATTCTCATTTCCGCAAAAATTATAATTCAATGACTCTATCGCATACTTGTGCTACATATGGATCATGTGTGACAATAACAATTGTTTTTCCCTCTTTATTTAGATTTTTTAAAATTTGTATAATTTCATTTCTATTAGAATCGTCTAAAGATCCTGTTGGTTCATCGGCCAATATTAATTCGCAAGGCTTTAGAAGTATCCTTGCTATGGCGACTCTTTGTTGCTCACCACCTGAAAGCTCGTGTATTTTTTGCTGTAATGATACGCTCAGCCCAACTTTTTCTAACGCGACTGTTTTCAGTTCTTTCTTTTCCTTCTTTGTTTTTTTCACATAAATCAAGGGAATTTCTAAATTTTTATTTACAGTATCATTGTCGATGAGTGCGTAATTTTGAAAGAGATACGACATTTTCGTTCTCAGAAGCTTATTTGCTTTACTAGAACTCATACTAGGACTCTCTTCACCAAACAATTTAACGACTCCGCTATCTGGATTTTCAAGCATTCCCATAATATTAAGAATCGTTGTTTTACCGGATCCGCTTTTTCCAGTAATCGCAACCATTTCCCCTTCACAAATTTTTAAATTGAACTCATCTAGAATCGTATGATTTCCATAACTTTTACTAACATCTATCAGTTCGCATATATATTGCATTCGTTTCTATTAACCTCCTTTTATTACCGTTGTTTTTTTTCTTCGCTCTATAGTGATTAATGCGATAATAGACGCGGTAAATTCAATTAAAATAAGCATCGCCGCTACCGTAAGCAATTTCATATCAAACTCTTTTTTTACGATGAAACAAATCGATAGTTGTACGACCCACGTCAATACAAATAACAACATGTATCCCTTATATGTTCTAAAAAAACCTACGCCAAATAAGCGATGCACCACTATTTTCTGCTGATTTTTATTGAAATACACAATAATATTTTGTATAACCAAAAATAATATGCCGACAATTAATACACTAGTAACCGTCAATAGTATTTTCATTGTTTTTTGCAGATTGTATATATCTTTTAAAATATGTTGATCAACTGTTACAAGATATTTTAAATTATCATCTAGTCCTAACCTTTTAAGTTCTGGCTCCAAAGCCTTATAAGTTAATCCTGCATCTCTGTCAATTAACTTGATTTTTAAGGGATCGTTCGCCCCTCCGCCTAATATAAGATCTCTTTCTCCAACAAAACTATTCTTCTCTGTCATTACCTCTATAATTTCATCTCTAATTTTATTATTTTCAGATTTATATACATCTGGATTGAAACTAAAGATCTCCTGATTATTTTTTATCCAAATAATGTCTATTTTTCGATTACGTAAATGATTCGGGACCTCTCTATGCATTCTTTTTTCTTCATATTCTATTGCTGGCTTTCTCCATTCTCCAAAATAATGAAGAATTTCTTTTTCCCTGTTCTGGTATTTTTCAGGTACTAATAGAATCCAGTTTTCCATATCTTCTGTAACTTTCACGCGCTTATTTTGAATGTCATATAGCGGAAATTCGCGAAGGTAATTATTATTTACTGTAACTGACCGAATTCCTTTATAATCCTTGCTTAAAATAAGCTGTAATTCTTCATAATCCTTAGAATCAATTAATACCGCTCCCATTTTATTTAAAATAGAATAAAGCTCTCCATTTATTATTGACACCGTTTTATCCATCTCTTGTTGACCTTCTTCATTCCCACCAGAAAGTGGATAAAAGACACCATAATCTTTGTTTTTCTCCCAGTTTTTTAAATTCTCTTGTTTGTCTTTCACCGTGATATATTGTTCTAAAACAGACGTCCCTAATAAAACAAATATAATAGAACAAGTAACTTTCAATAGCGAATTTAATACAAATATACCTTTTGTATCTTTTCTATTTTTAATCATTTGATTGACTTTAATTTTAGAAATATAAAAATATGAAACGAGAGATAATATTGTAATGATAAGATATGTTTTACATTGATCGAACACAACGGTGTAGATAAACCCCGAAGTTACACTTTTTACGAAAGCAGCTGCAAGTACGGAAATGAATAACGATATAATAAACATACTAATAATGGTTCTGCCTATAACAATAAACCATAAACGTATATTCGATACACCGTGCATTTTTATAACACCAATTCTTTTCGCTTCGTTAAATACATAATAAATGAGAAAACATAGGAACACGATAAACACTATATACTGAATATAGGATAAAGAATTAATTGGTGAACCAAAAGCTTCTTCGTTATTACTAAGATTCCGTTTAAAATCGTCAGCAACAATATACTGTTTCGGCTTAAAATGTTGATTTAGCTTTTTAGAGAAAAGTTTTAAAAATGCATCGTATGATTTATCGTCTACTACTTCTACGACATATCGTCCTGCCATAGGTAAGTGTCCATATGACGTTTGAAGCAGTTTAATTGTAATCTTATGATTATCCCCAAAGTCCTTTATAACCCCTTTTTGGTTTGTATCCTTCGTATGTACTGTCGATAAAAAAGCATCACCTTGCAATGTGTCTTTCGGCTTTAATATATTCCCGCTACTTACCTGAAACTGTTTGAAATATGCCGTTTCAGTTGTTAGTAACACATACTTCAAAATTTCTGCCTGTTCATCTTTGTGATACGTAACATTTGTACGAAAAATATTTGTATGTGACTCCTTTGCTGCATCAAGCAATATAGGATAAATTTCACTAGGATTACTAAAAAGCATCACATCTGGGATAACGAACTCTTTACCTATCCGCTGTTCTACCTTTTCCATTTTTTCAAATTCTTTATGATCGGTTTGTTGAAATGCAATAAACCCTGACAATATAGAAGCTACAATAAGAAAAAACACAACAACTTTTTTCATGACATCCTCCTCTGTCATATTTTAGTATATTTTTAGAAAAATGGAAACATTAGGATGGATATTGTCTATATATATAAATTCATTTTAATTTTTCGACATATAGGTCACTGCTATGCAGAATACAACATAACCGCTTCTATGCACGGCCAGATGCTCTCGCTCGCCTAAAAAGAAAGCGGGTTTTTATGTCGATTTTTTAATTTATATTTATATAGCTTCATTTTTCACTTCAAAATGAAATCTATTAGTAGCTAGCAGATATAAAGATATTTACTAAACTTGTACATAACAATTCGAAAATTATTGAAAATAAAATTCGAAAAATATAGAATAAAATAAAGTGAAACTTTAATCAGTGGGGGTATTACTGCCCAAAAATAGCGGGATAAAAAAGGAGGCTGAACAATGAAAGTAATGAACCTTAATGCAACAAGAGAAACGTATTCTGTTCAAATTAAACATTCGATTTTTTTCGAAATGGGATTAGGTATTGCGGCTTTTACGTATTACGATTTTCACCATACTTTTGAAAAGCCGATAGAGTATTGGAAGGAGATTGAGAAAAAATTACCTGCGGCCGTTCGCGAAGCACTACAGTATACACACAAGCACAACACATGGTTCGCTTTGCTGCAATTACTTCACTCTCGTACTTTTGATTCTCTTGAAAGTTTCTTTCATTTTCTTGATGAACTAACTGAAGAGGAATTACGTTGGCACTCTCTTCCTTATATCGGATTACAGCATGAAGGTAATCGGCAAAAAGCATCCCAGCAAGACAGTGCAGCTATTACTTCCCTTATAAAAGCTTGCCAACATCATAAGTTCTTTCCAGCATACATAAAACATATTTCATCTATCGATACTTCCTTTCTTAAAGAACATTTAAAAATCATCTCTGAAGGTTGGTATGAAACTGTGATACAACCTAATTACATCGAGTTTACCAGTATGCTTGAACGTGATGCCCAGCAAAAACGTGCACTTCAATCAACGCATCATCCAGAAGAGCTTGTCAAATATATAACCGGTAGTCCGTATCAACCTGAGCCTTCTATTCATCAAGTTATACTTATCCCGCAATATGTGTATCGGCCTTGGAATGTAGAAACAACTTTACCAGGGATGAAAGTATTTTATTATCCAATCTCAGACAATAATGTGAGTTTAATCGAAGATCCCTATTCTCCGCCTTCTACATTAGTTCATAGTTTTAAGGCACTTGGAGATGAAACGCGATTAAAAATTATAAAGTTGCTAACAGAAAGAGATCATTCACTTCAAGAGCTAACCGAGCAGCTTAAAATTCCAAAAACGACTCTTCATCATCATTTGTCTTTACTTCGGGCAGCTCGCATCATTAATGGCAAAGGTTCTCGGTATTATATACAGCTTGATCATTTAACTTCTCTCCAAGGAAAATTACAGCGTTTTCTAGAAAAGAGGTGAAAAAATGAAGGAAAATCAACATGTATTTAGCAACCGTTCTTTTTTATGTTTATGGCTCGGGGAAACCATTTCTGAACTAGGAGGAGCGATAGGCGCTCTATGTAATTCGTTATTATTGTATGAATTGACCGGGTCAAAGTCCGCTATGGGAACGCTATGGCTAACGTATTTTATCCCGTCTTTAATTCTTCAGCTGTTTATCGGCCCGTTCATTGACAGGATAAGTCGTAAATATATTATGCTGTGGTCTCAAATTTTAAGAGGAATGGTGTTTTTTATACCCGTTCTTCTTATGTTTTCAGGTCAGATTGAGATATGGTGTTTGTTCATTATTCAAATCGTACTTGGAATTTTGCAACCTCTATATGTTCCTGCTGCGTCAGCCCTGCTTCCTACAATTGTCGAACATAATAAACTGACACAAGCAAATGCCTGGCTTGACGGTACAGTCCGAACAATGAGCTTCTTAGCTCCTACACTAGGAGGACTCATCATTGCTTACATAGGAGCTTCATCTACTTATATAATGGTAGGAGTTTTATTTCTTATAAGTGCGAGTAGCCTTGCTTATCTTCATGAGCCTTCCGTTACACACGATAGTAAAAAGGTGACTTGGTTAAAACAAATCATTTCTGGATATCAATATTTTTTCAAGCAACGTACGCTTATATGGCTTGGCTTCTTTACTTCTTTAGTTCAATTTAGCGTTGGGGTAACAATGGTAATCAACGTTCCATATATAATAGAAGAATTAAGCGGAACATCTTTTTCATATGGTATTTTTATGGGGAGTTTTCCTTTCGGTTATGTAATTGGTTCTTTCCTAGTCGGAAAATGGGGAAATACATGGCCGCAAAGATACGTTATGCTTTCTGGTCTACTTATGGGCGGGTTATCATTTTTCTTACTTGGTTTTGTAACCTCCTTTCCTCTTGCTGTTTTATGCGAAATTCTTGGAGGTATTTGTTTCCCATTTTTCAATATTCATCAAACGAGTCTTCTTCAAAAAATCGTTCCTTCTCATCTTATGGGACAAATATTTTCTGTTCGACTCTTCTTGATCCGAGCAACTATGCCTTTAGGTATTTTATTTGCAGGGCAAATTGTCGAAATATCAGGTATCCGTTTTTTGTATATCATGATTGGTAGTATTATTCTTATTCCTGCTTTATTTGGGATGTTACTTCCCTTCTTTTCCTTTTTAGATGAGGAGAATAATAGCGTTACTAACACGTAGTTTTCTTTATGTTATCCAAAAGATAGTATAATTTTATTAGGAAATATATTTACACTAAGGGAGATTTTTACCAATGAATAATTTAAAAATGACTTTGCTAGAACATGAAGTTCCATTTGATATTATTCATCACGAAAAACAAATACGTACCGCCCAAGAAGGTGCAGATTATTTCGGAATTGAGATTGGTCAAACGGCTGCAACATTAGTGATCAAGTCAGAAAAAGATTATTTTGCGGTTATTGTTTCTGGAGCTCGCGGACGTGTAAATTTACAAGAAGTATCGGGGATTTTAAGATGCAATCAATTGAAAATGGCGACTCCGCAAGAAATTAAGCAAATAACTGGATACAATGTTGGCAGCGTATCTTTAGTTCTTCCATTACCTTGTATCTTAGATAGAGGCCTTATGTGCTATCCATTTATTTACGGAGGTACAGGCGAACCAACATCAACGTTGAAGATTGACCCAAATGCGTTAGAAAACATAAATCAAGTTACTGCTTTTCTCGATTAAGGTAGTGACTCAAGAAGTTCACCTTTTTTCAGTACTGTTCCCATGCCATCTAATAAAGTAACAAGTGGATTTATCAGAATTATAGAAACGAAAAGAAGATGAACATCTATTTACAATAGGTAGTTATCTTCTTTTTCTCTTTAAAAAGATTTTTTAGTACTCATTTTCTATTATTTAGATTGGTTTGGTAAATTTTTTTATATGAATCACTTTTTTAATAGAAAATACACATAGTAAAAACGAATCTAACTTATTTCGTTTTTATTACATCGAAAACTATTGGAGATTTCTTCCATACCCTGAAAACAGCTAAGTATTATTTACACTTAAGAACAACACATTATCGCCTTATTAAAGGCATCTTCAGGGATATACACTTTATTTTCTTTAATTTTATATGGAATATGATTTTTTTCAAGAATACCTGTATTAACAGAATCTACAGTGTCACCCCATCGTACATATTTACCACTGTAGCCTTTTGGGTAAAAAAACACTACTAAAAGAACAGAAAAACATAAAAATAAAAATGCGATTCGTTTCTTTCCCAAAATTTTCACCTCTCCATTCATAATATAGCTATATAGAATTCATAAGTATGTTAAATATAAGTAGTCTGTACACCCATGCCCATCAACTTAAGCATCCTCTCTACTTCGTCATAAAGTTTTAATGTTTAAAAATAAAATAAAAAAGCCTTGCCACTCAAATTTTTTAAAGTTAATGATATAGGCCTAATCTATAAAGTATAAACTACTATTTATGAACCGTCACAATTACTCCGTCCATATTGTTCCCTGAAATTTCATAATGCTGATTTACCGGGACATTAATGGTCGTATTTTTTGAAACTTTATAATAAGAAACCTTATACTTTTCCCCCCCAACATTAGTTGAAATCTCCTTTTTTTCCTTCAAGAAATCTAAGTATTCTTCTAAAGTAAATTTCTTTTTTTGCATGATTGCACTATGAGGCCAACCGACGTAACGTATATGCCATGGCTCATATTGAATTCCTGTAATATTACTTTTATTTTTCGGATAGCGTAAAACAAAACCGTATTTCCATACATTGTCTTCAATCCATTTTCCTTCAGGGGCTTTCTCCATTTTCATTTGAGTAGACCCTACATCAAGTGATAGCCCTAAATTATGTTCACTATATCCTGCTGGTAATGCATAATCAGAACCCATTTTTTCATATAGATTCCTTTGTTCTTTAAAATCTCGATAACCGCTACTGATCAAAAAATAATGAACCCCTTCTTTTTCTGCAGCATCTACAATCTTCAAAAAATTTCTCAAAATATCCTTTGATAAACGAAGATTTCTATCATGCACTACATATCCTCTTACTAATTCCGTATTTTGAAATACATTTATAATATCAGACCTTATGCTATCTTTCTGAACAGGATAATCTTTATTGACTAATAATAAATCACCCTTATAAATTTGTTCTTTTGTAATCTCTTTCTTTTCAGTATTTGTAGAGTTTACCTCATCACCTTTTTCTGCGATTTTAACATCTACTCCATTTTGAAATAATGGTGCAATATAAATACCGACACATACTGTGCACAATATAAAAAGAGAAATAAATACCCACTTTTTCATTCCTAGTTCCTCCTTGACCTAACTTACGTATAGGATAGAAAAAACTATTTAAATAAATAGTGGGGTAAACTTTAAATTTTTATTAAATTATTAAATGAGATTCCACGTCATCGTCTTTCGGTAACCTCACTTCAAATATTGTTCTTATTACATTACTTTCTGCAGAAATCGTCCCATTATGCTGTTCCACAATGTTTTTCGCAATAAATAACCCAAGGCCCGTACTATCCTGCTGTTGAGTTCTTGCTTTGTCTCCTGTATAAAACATATCAAAAAGATACGGTAAATCTTCCTTTGGAATGCTATCTCCATAATTAATAATTTGTACAACAACTTTTCCATTATCAATATACCCGTTGATATCAACAAATTGTCCATCATATCCGTAGCGAATTGCATTCGTTAAAAGATTTTCAAATACTCTTGCTAATAATTTTCCATCTCCATTAATAGTTAAGTGAGGATTCACATTCATTCTGGCTACTAAGTCTTGTTTCTCTAATAACGGATATAATTCTTCATCTAACTGTATAAGTAATTCACTTATATCAATTGGTCTCTTTTCCAGCTTCAGCATGCCATAGTTCATTCTTGTTATTTCAAATAATTCATCTATCAAGTTCTCAAGTCGTTGAGATTTCGTAAAAGCAATAGTAGAAAAATGTTTAATTTGTTCCCTCGTCAAATTCTCATCTTTAAGAATTAAATCTAAATAACCCAAAACAGATGTTAATGGTGTTCTTAAATCGTGAGCCAGATTGACAACTAACTGATCTTTACTACTTTCTGCAAAATCTCCTCTTGCTACCGCTTCTTTTAACTTTTCACTTGCTAGGTTAATTTCGTGTGCGATACCCCCAAACTCGTCATTCGATGAAATAAGAACTCGGTTTGTAAAATCACCGTTAGCAAGATGATGAATCCCATTAGAGATTTCATGAAAATACTTCAAATATGGTCTGGTAAGAAAGAAGAAAAACAAAATAGATAAAGGAATAAATATAATTAAAAAGAAATTAATGTCTCCAATTTCTCTTATCGTTGAACGGAATTGAGCTAAAGAATCCTCATAACGAACCACTTTTTTATAGTAGAGTTGTAGCCCTTTGTAGATCATATACGTTATGCTACCAGCTAGTATCATACTTAACGCAAATAGTGCGATCATTTTTGAACGAAAGCTTCTTATCATTTTAGTCATTGAAAGTATAACCTACCCCCCAAACCGTTTTTATCAATTTATTCTTTCTTTTATCTTCTCCAAGTTTTTTCCTTAAGGTACGTATATGTACCATTACTGTGTTTCTACCTTCGTAATAATCTTCTGCCCATACTTGTTGAAAGATATTTTCCACACTATATACTTTCTTCGGATGACTTGCTAATAAATATAAAATATCAAATTCCTTTGGAGTTAATTCAATTGGTTCTTCATATACACTAACTGTCCGTTGTTCAGGATAAATGACTACTCCACCAATTTCTAAAACTGATTTATTGTCCTCTGCTTTCGGTTGATTTAACATTAAAAATCGGCGTAATTGCGCATTTACACGGGCAACTAATTCAATCGGAGTGAAAGGTTTCGTCATATAATCATCTGCACCTATTACAAGTCCTGTCACCTTATCAAAATCAGATGTTTTTGCACTTAAAAAAATGATGGGCATATGATATTGTGCACGAATTTGACGCGTTACTTCATAACCGTCCATTTTAGGCATCATAATATCTAAAATCACCAAATCAATTGGTTGAGAGTGAATAACACGAATAGCTTCTTTTCCATCAGCTACTTTAATAACATGGTAGCCTTCTTTTTCTAAATGTATCGCAATTAAATTAGCAACTTCTATCTCATCGTCAGCTATTAAAATTGAAATTCGATTCATTCTACTCCACCCCTATATCATTTCGTTTCTATTCTATTGGCGCTCTAAAAAATTTGCTCATTATATATTTTCATACACCCGATTTTATACTAGTCCACTCTGTTTTTACAATAGGGAGATACAGTCGAGATACGTGTAAAACTAGATCATAGTACTAGGGAATCTGACTTCCAGTTTAGTGATCTCATCATAAATGCCCTTCAGCTTAAGATATTTTAATACCCAAAAGTACTTAAAAACCTTTATTTTTTCTAAACAAGCTAGATTAGAAAGGATGGCGCTTTTTGTCTGTCTGTTTCTATATCTGACGAGATTTTGCTAGAAATATTAGTTTTGTGCAACGAACCAATAAGTATCAAGCAAAAGATTTAGTCGCTTTATGTGTATGAATGAACCAATTTGTTTTGAATATAGACGGGAAATGGCTGTCGGCAAGCATTTGATAGTTAAGTAAGCAACATGCACGATTCTGGAACAACACATTTAAGGGATTAAAAACAACTTACAGATTCTTATTCTACAGAAAATAAAAATAAATCCATAAAAAAAGTCTAATCAAAACACATTTAGAATTCTTTATCTGATGAAAATGTAATTCAATATATTATTGATGATAGTGAGATTAAGAATGAAGACATTAATTTTGAAGATAGAAAGATTGATGAAGAAAGACCAACAAATGAATTAGTATTAACTTTAAAAGCGATCCCTAAGATTGATTATAGTCAATTTAAAACTAAAGAACTCGAACGATTATTTGCTCTCTTACAACTTGTTCAAGGCAATAACAAACAAATAACAAAAATTGAAATACTTGATAGCAAAGATAAGTCGCATGGATTGCATTTAGAAAATATACAGCAAATCACATCGAAAGACCAATCGTTATCTGTAATGAAAAATGTCTCAGAAGAGTACTGGGCATATTTAATTCGTACACAAATCCATGACAAAAATACAGTCAGTTAAAATCGCGCAGAATAAATTCTTCCAATTTTTTGCTCTTAAATAATACATCATGTACTCCCATAACTTTTCCTCCTATAGAAGGTATATATTTTATTTCCCTTATTATAATATAGTGAAATAAAAGGTACATTCCGCTTAATCGTTTTTTTATATTTATGAACAAAAAAGATAGACGAAGTAGAAGATTCTACTACTCTATCTTTTTTTGTATTATGAATTATTTAGCCTTAAATTCAATGACTTGAGTTTCATTTATTTTTCTATCATTCCATTTCTAAATCCACAATTAAATATGCAAAAATTACAACAAAATAAATACTTACTCCAGGAGCTGTTAATACATGACCTGCTATAAACGCAATACCTAAACTTAATGCTAGCGAGGTTGCTAATAATCCGTATTTTACTGTAAATACCTCTCTAAACCTAGTTATTAGCACGAAAAGAATTTTTATACCAAAGTATAAAAATAGAATTAAAAGTAGAGCAAAACCGATAATTCCAAATGCATAGAACCAATCATGGAAATCTCTTTCAATTAGCTTCGGACCCGGATTCTCTTTGAAATTTCCAGCGTATCCCATACCTAATAACTTTTGAGACGTCGGTGCTTCTGTATAATAGTCTTTATATATTTTCTCAAACACCTCACGTCCACTGAAAATAAGCGATTGTGTTTCCTCTTTCTTCTTTACTTCCTTTTCCTCTTGTGTAGCAGGAGGTTTCTGATGTTGTTTACCTTCTTTCTTTTCCTCTGCCTCTTTCATCTCTTGTTTATTCTCAAGAAATTGGAAATGAAACCCTATATTTTTGAGGAATGGAGAAAACGGTGTATACGCTAATATTCCAGCAAAAACAACAGTTGCAATGATACCGTTCAGTAAATATGGTTTCTTTTTTCTATCTTTACGCTGTAAAAATGCTTGAACATAACACATAAACACAGCAACAATCATTGTACCAACAATGGCCCCAAATCCCACCTTTGTACCAATAGCAAATAATGAGAAAATCATTAACAGAGAAGGAATCCAAAAATAACTCTTTGCTATACTTGTTGTTTTTTCAATTGAGTATAGAACAACAATTGGGCATACCACTGCTAAAATGGAACCTAATTCATTCCCTGCATAGAACCAACCGCGTGAACCGATTTTTATAGACGTGTAACTATTATAATCTGTTCCTGTTGCAATCGAAATAACCATGATTGCATTTATAATTAATGTTGAATATACGATATAAATACACATTTTCGAATACGTATTTACTTTATTTTTTAATGATTTAAACACAAAGATGTAACAAGTAAGCATAATGAGTGGGTATAAAGATTTTGCTATAAATTTAATTTCTTCCCCCAATATGATAGGGCTTTTGACAAATTTATTATTTACAAAACCTGCCGCACAAACAATCCCAACTACTATTAAGTAGATGATATATTTACGATTCTCTTTTTCTCTTGCTTGAAGCAAAATATAGATTCCACCAAGAGCCATTACAAATAAACGCGTAATAACTCCAATTGTTGTATCAATTTTTAAAACCATAATACAGAATGATGTGAGTAAATCTAAAATAGGTTGTAACATAATGAAAATCAATAAAAAATTTTCAAATTTATTACTTAAACTATTATTCTCTAACATCCCAACCCCCCATAATTATCATATCTCACTTTATACAACTTACAATAAACCTTTCACTCGTCTCAAATACTCATTATAAGTAAACATTAAGTAACTCCAAAATATACAATAACAGTTGATTTTGGAGTTATTTTTTGTTTGCTTCACTTTTTTTCGGTACTCTGCAACTAGATGGTAAATTCATTGACTCGGGCGCAACAACCATATACTACCATTATTTATACTATTTTTCCAATTTCATTTGTATTTAACATAAGTACCAGAAAAAAGAGCCTAATCAAAGGCTCTTATATATATATTTCATTCAAATACCATAACCCAATATCTTTCTCCCGTTTCTCCTTCTTCAACAACTTTCTTCCAACCTTTATTTTCATAGAATTTCATTGCTTTTTCATTTTTAGATACGCACTTCAATCTTAACGGTTTATTCATTTTTTCTATGGAGGCATGAATCAACGCTCCACCAACACCCTTACCGAAAAAATTAGGATGAACAAATAAATTATGTATAAAGTTTTCTGGCAAATATAAAGAAGCAAATCCAAGAATACGATTATTCTCTTCTGCTAAAATAATAAATTCTCCTACAGTATCCTTATCAAAATCTTCTAGAGTCATTTCCTCTATATCCGCCCAATGGAAACTTTTACGACGTGATTCTAAATATATCAGCCTTAAAGCAGGGTAATCTAAATTATTTGCTACTCTAATATTCAAATTTCCACTCTCACTTTCTTTTACATAATGAATTCAATTTTTAATTTTATTCAGTTCTTTTAAAACAAAATTTTCTCGATGTATCCACCAATTACGTTCACATTGATTAATGATTTTTTCATTTTGATTAATCGCATCATTAAGCCTCACCCATTGTGGTGTAAATTCTTGTTCAAGCTCATAGCCTTCTAATTTTTGAGTGGTTTTCTCACCATCCACTTCACAAAAATAATAATGTGATGTCATTTGAAATATAGCATTTTCATCATATTCATCTATATATCTTTCAACGACCACACCCATTTTATTTCTAATTGCACAGTTAAGATAGCCTGTCTCTTCAGCTACCTCTCTCATTAATCCTTCTGCATGTCTTTCATTCTTTTCAATTCCACCTCCAGGAAATATATAATCCCCCAAGTTAGAATGAACGAGAAGAATCTTATTGTCTTGAATAATAATAGCTCTAACAGCTTCTCTGTAGTTGATCTTAACTTTGTTTTCATCAATAATTTCTGAAATTCCTAATAATGCATTCAAAATCTAAATACCTCCATCCGTTAACAATTGCCAAACATTTTTATAAAGTAACTTCAAACCCGTCCACATACACCGCACTTCCCGAAATCTCAACTTCTAAAATACCATTCCATTCTTTTCTCACCATTACTCTCACTCGTCCATCTTTCCCCATTTCGTGCCCTTGCTCTATTAAGAACTCTTTTTCCTCTTTACATTCCTTATCGATAAACGTAACGTAATATGCCCCCATAACTCCAGACGCTGTTCCAGTCACTGGGTCTTCTATTGTACCAGCATATGCTGATGAAAAATGACGTGCATGCATGTGAGCATTTGAGTCGTATGTTTCGAAACAGAAAGGGTGAATGGAAGCCCGGGGCATTTCTTTTAAGATAGATGGGAATAACTTGTTGTTAGGTTTCATCTCTTTAAACGACGCAAGCTTTTTCACTGGAACTAATAGAGTCCAATTCCCTGTACTTCCATATACAATTGGTAGGTTTTCTTCTAAATCATTCTCATGTAGACCTATGGAAGCAGCTAGTTCTTCTCTTGAACTATGAAATTTTTGAAACTGTGGATTTGCTTGTTTCATCGTTATGTATGGTCTACTGCTAGAATCTAACTCCACTTGTATTGGTAAAACTCCTGCTTTCGTTTCAATTGTAAAGTTTCCTGCCTCTTTTATGAAGCCTCTAGTTTGCAATGCGTAAATAGCAGCTACAGTTCCGTGACCGCAAAGATCCATTTCATACCCTGGCGTAAAATAACGAATTCTCCAATCCGCTACGCTTGCTTGCATTAAAAAGGCAGTCTCGTTAAATCCTACTTTATAAGCTATATTTTGCATCTCATCATCTGTTAATTTGTCAGCATGTAAAACAACTCCTGCTGGATTTCCCTTATTTGGTTTATTGCTAAATGCATCATAATGATAAACTTTTACTGTATGCAATGGATTCATCCCTTCGTCACATAAGATTCAAGAAATTTATTACTTCAAACTTCCCATATATACTAATCCATTAGAGCGGTTGCCATTCATCGTCACATATTCTACTTTTTCATATTCTAACTGCTGAAATTTGCTTGTCTATTCTTTTACTCGTTCCTCATGATGATGACGTAAAACTGCACCATCAGCTAACTCAAATACACCGTACAAATTCATGAATTGATTTTGTTTCAGCTCAAGTAACGTTCTTCCATATCCACATCCATAATCTAATATAGCAGCTTCTTTGTTCACATATTTTGAAAACCAATCAAATTGAAAAGGTGTAGTAAATTGTTTTTCATTCGCTACTTCATTCCAGTATTCTTTTTGGTGATTCATCTCTTGCATCCCCTTCATTATTATGTAATATAGACGCTTCTATTTTTTCCATCTTATTCAGAATGTTTAATCCTATCATAATTATCATTAAATATTTTATCTAATAATTTCAATATGAATGATTTTCGTAATATTGACAGTATCAATCATTTGTAATTCCCATATAAATAATTGAAATATACTACGCATAGGGGTGAGATTATGAATGCTTCTTCATTTTACTCTATTGTAATCATAATTGCTGCGTTGGTCTTATGGCGGAGAACTAGGGCAATGTATCGTCCGATTAAAGGAAACGGAACCCGTCTTCTTTTACCCATATTATTTCTACTATTACCTAGTCTTTTCACAATCCTGAATCCAAATGCACATGCCGCTGCCTGGGAATGGATTTGTGCAGCTATCTTTGGGTTCCTTTTGTCCATTCCACTTATTTGGACCACTAACTATGAACTCCGATCAGATCAGCATATTTATGCTGTAAGAAACAAGAGCTTTATCATTACCTTTCTTATCGTATTTATTGTCCGATTTTTACTTCGTGATTATTTAACATGGCTAGGTCCAGAAACAGAGGTAGCACTATTTATGACTGTAGCGCTGGGATATATCTTACCTTGGAGGATTATCTCTTTCATCAAATTTCGTCAACTATACAAAAATCGA
Source organism: Bacillus bruguierae (assembly GCF_037104725.1). Lineage (NCBI taxonomy): Bacteria > Bacillati > Bacillota > Bacilli > Caryophanales > Bacillaceae > Bacillus > Bacillus bruguierae. The sequence continues at coordinate 212,488 of NZ_JBAWSX010000008.1, forward strand.
ATCCGAACTAACGACAACATTGACTTCCGATAACACTGATTCTGGGAATGAAAAGTCCCAGAATCAGTGTTATCGCTTGGCTTGTTAGGAAGAAATGTCACTTATAAAAAATTATTTACACTTTCTATGTTAATTGAATGTTGTATTTATCTAATAAATCTTTGAAAGCAGGTCTTTCATTTCTATTTCGTCCAATAACATGTGTGGCAGTCACTAATGAGTTCAAAACTGCCTCTTCAGTAGCCTCACCAATAGCTCGAAATGCTAAATCTATATCTTCTTCATGAATCATTGGAACCGAAATGCAATGTGCAGTTTTTTCATGGGATATTTTTGTAGCTGTTGAAAAACCAATTACCACCTCACCACTTCCAGTTGTAATGATAGAACCAGTACGTGATAAGCCTGTTATAGTTCTTTTTATAATCCGGTTTAGCTGTCTTTCTGATACGGGAAGATCTGTTCCAACAATTATAATAATTGACCCCTTATCTTGTTCCTCACGCGACTGAAGGATAGCATCTCTCAATTCTTCTCCAACAGCTTTTCCATTCACTTTTAAATCACTCAAGATTCCAAAGTTAGACAACACTAAAACACCCATCGTATAAGTTCCATGTTCCATTCTCATTCGTCTGGAGGCAGTACCAATACCACCTTTTAATGAATAACACAGCATTCCAGTACCTGCTCCAACAGTGCCTTCTTGAACTTCGGATGAGGCATTGTTTAATGCTTGAATAACATGTTCTTTAGTTATAAATCTAGCTCGAACATCGTTTAATAGCATGTCGTTGCATTCACATACGATTGGATTAACAGTTCCAGTCGTTCGTCCTATTTCTGGATTATGTTCTAGCATATATTCAATTAATGCATCTGCAGCTGTTCCGATACTTAATGTATTCGTTAAAATTATGGGAGATTCTAATGTACCTAGCTCATTGATTTGTATGGTCCCCATAGTCTTGCCAAACCCATTAATTACATGGCTTGAAGCAATTAGTTTTTCCTTAAATATATTGCCTTGATGAGGAAGAATAGCTGTGACACCCGTTTGTATATCCTTATCACTAAGAGTTACATGCCCAACAGTAACTCCTTCAACATCTGTAATAGAGTTATAGTAGCCTGTTTCTAAGCGTCCTATTTTCACACCATAATCTCTTATTCTTTTTTGACTAAACATAAATAAGCCTCCATTTTTCCAAACAAATGTGTTCAAATCAGATTATAGTTGGTTCTATTTTTATGAAAAATATTCTTTAGGACAGACTCTAAAGAAACTTGTTGCTAATTCTTTCAATAAAGAAGGTATGTCCAAACCACAAAAAAAAAATAACGAAGCAACTCTTTTTATACGTTCCACACCGCTGATCCACTATATAGAAACAACGATTGAACATTTCCTTTTATTGTTATTCATCTTATAATATATAAAAATCCTCTCATTCCAGGAATGATATAAACTACAAGTGAATAGCTACACTGTATTCATAAAAAGAACATATTTGCAACACGTGACACTATTTTAATGTATAAGTAAAAAATATAATTCATTCATCTATTCATTTTTGAAAAAATACTTTGAGGAGAAAATTTCGTATGACATTTAAACGCAATCGATTACTGTACGCAATGATGACCATCATTGTAATTGTATTAGGACTATGCTCAAGAAAAATTGCTCATGTGTTACCACATATTTTGAATACATACTTAGGAGATGCACTGTGGGCATTAATGATTTTTATTGGTTTTGGATTTATTTTCAAAAGCGTTCAAACAAAAGTTATTGCGTTACTTGCCATATCGTTTTGTTATATCATTGAGTTCAGCCAATTGTATCATGCTAGTTGGATTGATCATATTCGCGAAACAACTTTAGGTGGATTAATATTAGGTTATGGCTTTTTATGGAGTGACTTATTGGCTTATGCGATAGGCATTGTAATAGGTGTGATAAGCGAAATGTTATTTGTATGGATTCGAAAACCTAGCAATCTCAATTAAACTAGCTTCTAGAATCGAATTCTTACACATAGCCAATACATAAGAACTTAGAGTTTCTATGTATTGGCCCATATTTCTTGAAAACCTCCATTACTTGTCTATCGCTCATTAATCTCGTTTTTTGTTCTGTTTTTGTACCAAAACTCCTTTTTCGATAGATAAAAAGTCAAATTCGGCTACAAAACCTTTTCCTTGTGGACTACAAGCATATACTCCGCATTGAAATACTTGTCCCTCAGTATCCTCCATTAATCTCGCAATACGTAGTTGAGTCCACTCTCGTTCCATCAGTTCACTTATTGAAAATGTTTTATCTTCTTCAACTTCCAAAAATTCGACGATATAATCTCCAGATTCCCTACGAATACGAAAATATAAATCTAATGACCCCTGAGTATAATTTTGAGTAGACCAATCTGAGTATCCGTTATTTGTAACAACTGCTCCAAGTTTACATGAACCATTTGGTTCGTATTCAATAGATGTTTTGATCCAACAATCCTTAGAAAAGCGAACCATTAGTCCCGCTTGATCATATTGATGTACAGGATATGATCGTACTCTAGTCGTAATAATGACATCCTCATTCATCTCTGTATAAAGAAAATGTCCATTGTCAACAGCAAAACCATAGTGAGTTTTTTGCCAATAATCAGTCATCTCATTAGGTTCAATGATAAGTCCAGTATTTTCCTTTTTTATGTTCCAATTCTCTGGTTGACAATACCACTTTAAATCCGAATGAATTGTATCACTTCGAAACGATTCATATAATGCTAATGAACTCATTTAATATATCCCCCTAAACTCTTCTCAATTATTACCATAATAATTTTATCAAATATTCCAATAAACATAAAATGTCTCATAATTTCTATCTTGTTCTTCTACTCATGCCCATCAACTTAAGGATGGAAATAAACTGAACTTTCGTGTAGCTGAGTTCAAACGTTCTTAAAAATGAAATGAACTACGCTTCTTCTTCACGATATTTCTTCCTTTTTTCTCTCCAAGTGATATATACAATACATGAAACGGCTACAATGATTGGAATCGCGATAAAAGAACCGATGAAAGGATAAGCCGCAAGACAAAGTATACAAGCTATCGCAGCTAACACCTTACCCAAGACATTTGTAATCAGCTTAACTCCAGCTGCTGTGCCAACAACATAAGTGGCGATTGCTAATGAGTTAGGAATAAATACTAATTGTTCTAATCCAATGTCAAAAATAAAACTTAACAATAAACCCATTGCTGCAATCGATCCTACTAATAAAACCGCACGACTAGGGGTTGAATATTTTTTATTAATGTGATCCAACCATGAGGGGGCTAGATGTTCATGAGATAAGGAATAACCTAACCGACTCATACTCGCAACAAATGCGTTGTTTGTTCCTAAACATATAATAAAAGCGAGAATTGCCGTTACCCAGGCACCATTTACCCCTGCAACTTTTTCCACAACTTGGGCTAGTGCTGCATTATTCATAGCCTGATTAACAGTTTGTTCTCCTGTTGAATAGGATTCCGTACCAATCACAGCCAAAATAATACCAAAGTACAAAACACCGATTATAACAATAGCTCCCCATGTAGATCGCATGATGTTTTGTTTTCTTGGGTTTTTAAATTCTGGTGCTAAACTGGAGATAGCTTCCCATCCAAAAAATGACCAAAAAATAAGCATTACAGATTGACCGATTGGAATGAGGCTGTTCTTTGTAATATGGAGTGTTATACTCTCAAGGTTAATAACTGGAAAAGCTAACACTGATGTACTCAATAAAATTAAAAATGTAAGCCCGGCCAAACCTAATTGAACTTTCCCACTTGTTTTTAATCCCACATAGTTTCCGATAACCGCAATGATGAGCAATACACTTGCAATGACATAGGCAGCAAAATGTGGAAAATTAAATGCAAAAGCTATGTAAGTCCCACCCGTCAATGAGACAATAATTTGACCTACACTTCCTGCAATGAAAAAAAACCAGCCAGTGAGGGCACCTGCATAATGCCCAAAAGCTTTATTTGCAAAAGTCAATATTCCTCCTGAACTAGGGAAATCGATTGAAAGAAAGGCAAATGTACAGGCTAATGGAATGCTAAGAAGTATCATTATTATCCATGAAACTAATGCATTTGAACCCGCAATACCCGCTGTCATACCGGGCAATATCAAAATTCCTGATCCTAAAACAGCTCCGACATATAAGGCGATGCCTTGTGGAACTGAAATGGTTCGCTTCAATAATTGTGACAAAATCATCCTCTCCTTACTATTTATGTATAATTTAATTATAGAAGGTTATTTACTTATTTTATATAAACTATTGAATATTTCAGACTGTTGAAACTTTATGTTTTGAATAAATAACAATATAATTATTTACAATTAGGAAAAGGAGAGGATAACTTTGGACAACATTGACCGAAAAATATTAGAACTCCTTCAGGAGGATGGCCGAATAACAATTATTCAGTTATCGAAAAAATTGAATCTTAGTCGCCCTAGTGTAAATGAGCGATTACGACGATTGCAAGAAAATGGGGTCATTCAAGGTTTTACAGCACGTATTTCTCATGAGGAAATTGGAAAAAGTACACTTGTAATCATTCAAATAGGCAACTTAAAAATAGAGTGTCACCGATTTGAGGAGATAATTAAAAAGGAAATGGATATTCTAGAGTGTCATAGGGTGACAGGAACAAATAGTTATTTTATGAAGGTAGCAGTCGCTTCAATGAAAGATGTAACAGCCCTCGTAGATCGACTTATTCCTTTCGGACAATTAAACACATCTGTAGTACTTTCATCACCTATTATGTATCGCCCTTTGCTCCCTGTTAATGATTACTAAGTTTCACTTAAATTGAAAGTCACCACTCTATAGATTCAGTTTTTTATTATTGAACGAACGATTAACAAGTTAAGAAATGTATTTCTCCTCAAAACGAAAAAACTGTTAATACTTTTTAACCGATATTCTACAACTATCCTGCTCCATTAGTTCAATAAAAAGGATGAAATGAAATCCCTTCGCCACTTAAATAAGTTATTTCAGTTCATCTTTTTTATAAACAGTACGACTTTCTTACAAACCGTTCATCTTTGTTTCAAACCGACAATGTAAGCATTTAAGTATTCAAAATGATCCCCATAATGAATAAACCATGCCACCAACAAAAAATGCTAAACCTAAAGCAAAAACAATCAAAGCGAGTATTCCATTTTTATTATTTTCCATAAAATTGTCTCCTTGTAATTTTATATTTGTTTCATTTTTTATACTAAAAAAACCTTTAGTCGTAATTATGGCTAAAGGTTATTATCATCATACTTCTCAGTTTATAAAAGTTTATATTCTCCATTTTAAAATTTAGAAGCATATAGTCCTAACGAATGTTTCTAATTCTAATTAAGATTGATAAATTGCTTAGTGTATATTTTCGTTAAAATGTAGGTGGGACCACATCCAATATTTACTGTTGTGTAGCAACATTTGAGCTCATCCATACACATAAAGCGACTAAATCTTTTGCTTGGTACTTACTAGTTCGCTGCACAAAACCAACATCTCTAGCAAGATCTCGTAAGATATTTTGGGATAAGAAGCTTTGAATTTCTTGAGCAAATAGTTGTAATTCATCAGATACAGAAATAGACATACAAAAACGCCATCCTTCCCTATGATTCTACAGAAAGAATAGCGTATTTTTTCATTTTGAGAGCTTTATAAAATTCTTAAGTTGATGGATGTGTGTCCCCCCTTCCAAGGTATCATTTTCCTCATAAAAGTGTATATTTGCAACCTATTAACATTTGAGAATCGAGTGTAACTAATCGCTTATCAACAACCTTTTCAGAGAAAGTAAAATGCCCCTTTTCTATCAGTTAAAAAATATTCATTTGTAATCAGCCCTTTAAAAATGATAGCAGTGCTTCATTAAATTCTTTGGCATGTGTTGCATTGAACCCATGTGGACCACCCTTTATTAAAGCTACCTTAGAATTAGGAATTGCTTCATGCGTTAGCTTTCCACTATATTCAAATGGAACAGTTGCATCTGAATCACCATGAATAACAAGGGTAGGTATATTAAACTTGGCTAAATCTTCTCTGAAGTCCGTTTTGCTGAAAGCAGCGATACAATCTAGTGTTCCTTTAGGCGATGCACCCGCTGCAATATCCCTATTGTAAAGTCGAAATGGTTCACTGACTAAGTCAGTTCGATCTCCAGCAGTAAAAAATCCTTTCGTAAACTCATCAAGAAATGCTAGGCGATCATTTTTTACTCCATTTTCAAACTCTTGAATTGCTGCATCATCTAATACTCCCTCAGGATGATCTGCTGACTTGTAAAGAAATGGTGGTACAGCTCCTGCAAATACAGCCTTCTCTACTCTATTTGTTCCATAGTTTCCGATATAGCGAGCTACTTCTCCACCACCCATTGAAAATCCGACCAGTGTGACATCTTGGAGATCCATATGCTCTAGTAACAGATGTAAATCAGTAGCAAACGTATCATAGTCATAACCGTTCCATGGCTGAGAAGATTTCCCGAACCCTCGACGGTCATAAGTTATGACTCTGTATCCAGCCTCAACGAGAGCAAGAACTTGGTATTCCCAAGATCGACCACTTAATGGCCAACCGTGAATGAATACTACTGGCTTCCCTGTGCCATGATCCTCATAATATAGCTCAATGGGTGCTTGATTTTCGGTTCCTACAGTAATTTTTGCCATTCTTCTACCTCCAAAAAATATTCTAATATATATCCTTTTCTTCAATAATCCGGATGAATCTCGTAACCTATTTATGCACGTCTATGTTGTGGACTCTAAGCATGAAACTCTATTGTTCCGCTGAATTCATTTTCTGTTTTTGTAACAATTCCCCATCTAATACCTTTTTCATCATGAAATAATTGCTGAACATTCCTCATATTCAATTCTAATAACAAAAATAGGTGACTATCAATATTGTTCTATCTATAGAATGTATAGGTAAAACCAATCAATTTTATGGTAAAAATAACTATAGTTACCATCTATGAAAATTATAGATAATTTAGAATTGATTAATGAATTGGTTTTCAAATACTATAAATTTGTATAGCGCTTCATGTTCTGTGAATGCTGCTATAACTAATATAACGAAACTAGGAATTTATGATAATGTTCCACTGTTTAAACTTTCTTCGATTACTTAATTTTTAGGAGGAATACATAATGTCTGATCTCTATTCTCGTATTAACAAAGATGATGCTGTCGTTCTTTTAGTGGACCATCAAACTGGCCTTATGTCCGGACTAGTACGTGACTATGGTGTTGATGAATTCAAGAACAATGTTTTAGCTCTTGCTCACACTACTAAGTTTTTTGATTTACCAGTTATTTTAACAACAAGCTTTGAACACGGACCTAACGGACCTTTAATGCAAGAATTGGTTGATCTATTTCCTCACGCACCAAAAATAGCTCGACCTGGACAAATTAACGCATGGGATAATGATGATTTTGTAAAAGCAATCGAAGAAACTGGAAAAAAACAACTTATCATCGCGGGCGTAGTTACGGATGTTTGCGTTGCTTTCCCGGCACTTTCCGCTATAAAAGCTGGGTATGAAGTATTTGCTGTTACTGATGCTTCAGGAACTTTCAGTAAACAAGTTGCAGATGCTGCCAATACGCGTATGGCACATAGTGGCGTGCAACTTATGAACTGGTTTAGCGTAGCGTGCGAATTACAGCGCGATTGGCGCAACGATGTCGAAGGTTTTGGCAATTTGCTTGCTAGTAATCTTCCAGGTTATCAAAATATAATTGGAAGCTATATGGGAGCTCAGCGAGATCTTAGTAAACAAAATGCATAAATTTAGCGCTGGCTAAATCAGCGCTCCTTTTTAAATTAAGAAGTATAGCAAAGCTTTTATTTTTACGATTACAGCTAAAACTAATAGAAAATATAATTGTTTCAAAAAACTTTATTTGAAACAATTTTAAAAAAGGAGAGTTTTATTATGAGTAATTTAGAATTGTTAACTCCGGAGAACAGTGCATTAATTTTGATCGATTTTCAGCCTCAAATGACTTTTGGAGTTGCAAGCATTGACAGACAAACATTGATTAATAACGTTATGCTGCTTGCTAAATCAGCAAAAGTTTTTAACG